>NZ_CP012752.1:2710227-3011363 GCF_001302585.1 Kibdelosporangium phytohabitans
CTGGGGAGTACGGCCGCAAGGCTAAAACTCAAAGGAATTGACGGGGGCCCGCACAAGCGGCGGAGCATGTGGATTAATTCGATGCAACGCGAAGAACCTTACCTGGGCTTGACATGCGCCAGACATCCCTAGAGATAGGGCTTCCCTTGTGGTTGGTGTGCAGGTGGTGCATGGCTGTCGTCAGCTCGTGTCGTGAGATGTTGGGTTAAGTCCCGCAACGAGCGCAACCCTCGTTCCATGTTGCCAGCGGGTAATGCCGGGGACTCATGGGAGACTGCCGGGGTCAACTCGGAGGAAGGTGGGGATGACGTCAAGTCATCATGCCCCTTATGTCCAGGGCTTCACACATGCTACAATGGCCAGTACAGAGGGCTGCGAGACCGTGAGGTGGAGCGAATCCCTTAAAGCTGGTCTCAGTTCGGATTGGGGTCTGCAACTCGACCCCATGAAGTCGGAGTCGCTAGTAATCGCAGATCAGCAACGCTGCGGTGAATACGTTCCCGGGCCTTGTACACACCGCCCGTCACGTCACGAAAGTCGGTAACACCCGAAGCCCACGGCCTAACCCCTTGTGGGAGGGAGTGGTCGAAGGTGGGACTGGCGATTGGGACGAAGTCGTAACAAGGTAGCCGTACCGGAAGGTGCGGCTGGATCACCTCCTTTCTAAGGAGCACATCACCTCACAGCACTAGTAAGCATCCGCAAGGGTGCCGAGCGGGTTGTGCAGGAGAACCATCTGCCGTGGCATGCGTTCACGGGGTGGAGCTCAAGAAACCGTGGAACTACTGGTCTTCCGCAGTCAATGCTGCAAATGGGTCGATACACTGTTGGGTCCTGAGGCAACACGCGTTGGCGTGCGAGGCTTCAGTGCTGACCGGAGTTACTCCGACTTGAAACCGTCGAGCGTTGGTTCGGTAGGTCTTGTCAGTGGTGAGTGGCTTTTCTGGTGTGGTGTTTGAGAACTGTACAGTGGATGCGAGCATCTTTGTGGTCAAGTTGTTAAGGGCATACGGTGGATGCCTTGGCATCAGGAGCCGATGAAGGACGTGGGAGGCTGCGATATGCCTCGGGGAGCTGTCAACCGAGCTGTGATCCGAGGATTTCCGAATGGGGAAACCCGGCACCCGTTATGGGGTGTCACCCGCACCTGAATATATAGGGTGTGTGGAGGGAACGCGGGGAAGTGAAACATCTCAGTACCCGTAGGAAGAGAAAACAACCGTGATTCCGTGAGTAGTGGCGAGCGAAAGCGGATGAGGCTAAACCTGCTGCGTGTGATACCTGACAGGGGTTGCGTAGTGGGGGTCGTGGGACCCACTGGGTCGGGCTGTCAACCGACCGGGGAGTCATAAAATCATGTTGCTAGTCGAATCGGTCTGGAAAGCCGAGCCGTAGAGGGTGAGAGTCCCGTAGGCGAAAGCGCGTGATCTTCCTTGGTGGTGTTCCCGAGTAGCAGCGAGCTCGTGGAATTTGCTGTGAATTTGGCGGGACCACCCGTTAAGCCTAAATACTTCCTGATGACCGATAGCGGACTAGTACCGTGAGGGAAAGGTGAAAAGTACCCCGGGAGGGGAGTGAAAGAGTACCTGAAACCGTGTGCCTACAAGCCGTCAGAGCCTTACGGGGTGATGGCGTGCCTTTTGAAGAATGAGCCTGCGAGTTAGTGCTGCGTGGCGAGGTTAACCCGTGTGGGGTAGCCGTAGCGAAAGCGAGTCTGAATAGGGCGTTGAGTCGCGTGGTCTAGACCCGAAGCGGAGTGATCTACCCATGGCCAGGGTGAAGCGCCGGTAAGACGGTGTGGAGGCCCGAACCCACCAGGGTTGAAAACCTGGGGGATGAGCTGTGGGTAGGGGTGAAAGGCCAATCAAACTCCGTGATAGCTGGTTCTCCCCGAAATGCATTTAGGTGCAGCGTCGTGTGTTTCTCATCGGGGGTAGAGCACTGGATGGTCTAGGGGGCCTACAAGCTTACCAAAATCAACCAAACTCCGAATACCGGTGAGTGAGAGCGCGGCAGTGAGACTGTGGGGGATAAGCTTCATAGTCGAGAGGGAAACAGCCCAGAACACCAGCTAAGGCCCCTAAGTGTGCGCTAAGTGGGAAAGGATGTGGGGTCGCCCAGACAACCAGGAGGTTGGCTTAGAAGCAGCCACCCTTGAAAGAGTGCGTAATAGCTCACTGGTCAAGTGGTCCTGCGCCGACAATGTAGCGGGGCTTAAGCGTACCGCCGAAGCTGTGTCATTCGTACATGTGATCCATTTGGTTCTTCGGAGTCTTATGCAGTCGTGCGGATGGGTAGGGGAGCGTCCTGTAGCCATGGAAGCGGCGACGGAAGTCAGCCGTGGAGGCTATGGGAGTGAGAATGCAGGCATGAGTAGCGAAAGCAGAGTGAGAACCTCTGCCGCCGGATGACCAAGGGTTCCTGGGCCAGGCTAATCCGCCCAGGGTAAGTCGGGACCTAAGGCGAGGCCGACAGGCGTAGTCGATGGACAACGGGTTGATATTCCCGTACCCGCGTGAACGCGCCCATGATGAGGCGGTTGATGCTAACCACCCAAAGCTTGCGGGGACGACCTTCGGGTCTAGCCGTTGGTGGAGCGTGGGAACCGATTCCGTATTAGTCAAGCGATGGGGTGACGCAGGAAGGTAGTTCCGCCAGTGAGTGGATTAACTGGTGTAAGCGTGTAGGGTCTGGTGTAGGTAAATCCGCACTGGGTGTATCCTGAGACGTGATGCGTAGCCGATTGAGGCGAAGTGGATGATCCTATGCTGCCGAGAAAAGCCTCTAGTGAGTGTTCAAGCGGCCCGTACCCTAAACCGACACAGGTGGTCAGGTAGAGAATACTAAGGCGTTCGGGTGAACTGTGGTTAAGGAACTCGGCAAAATGCCCCCGTAACTTCGGGAGAAGGGGGGCCGTGTGGCGTGAAGGGACTTGCTCCTGGAGCGTTGTGTGGCCGCAGAGACCAGCGAGAAGCGACTGTTTACTAAAAACACAGGTCCGTGCGAAGTCGTAAGACGATGTATACGGACTGACGCCTGCCCGGTGCTGGAACGTTAAGAGGACGGGTTAGTCACGTGAGTGGCGAAGCTCAGAATTTAAGCGCCAGTAAACGGCGGTGGTAACTATAACCATCCTAAGGTAGCGAAATTCCTTGTCGGGTAAGTTCCGACCTGCACGAATGGCGTAACGACTTCTCGGCTGTCTCAACCACAGGCCCGGTGAAATTGCACTACGAGTAAAGATGCTCGTTACGCGCGGCAGGACGGAAAGACCCCGGGACCTTTACTATAGCTTGGTATTGGTGCTCGGTTCGGCTTGTGTAGGATAGGTGGGAGACTGTGAAGCTCTGACGCTAGTTAGGGTGGAGTCATTGTTGAAATACCACTCTGGTCGAATTGGGTGTCTAACCTCGGACCATGATCTGGTTCAGGGACAGTGCCTGGTGGGTAGTTTAACTGGGGCGGTTGCCTCCCAAAGAGTAACGGAGGCGCTCAAAGGTTCCCTCAGCCTGGTTGGCAATCAGGTGTTGAGTGCAAGTGCACAAGGGGGCTTGACTGTGAGACTGACGGGTCGAGCAGGGACGAAAGTCGGAACTAGTGATCCGGCCATGGCTTGTGGAAGCGTGGTCGCTCAACGGATAAAAGGTACCCCGGGGATAACAGGCTGATCTTGCCCAAGAGTCCATATCGACGGCATGGTTTGGCACCTCGATGTCGGCTCGTCGCATCCTGGGGCCGGAGTAGGTCCCAAGGGTTGGGCTGTTCGCCCATTAAAGCGGTACGCGAGCTGGGTTTAGAACGTCGTGAGACAGTTCGGTCCCTATCCGCCGCGCGCGTAGGAGACTTGAGGAAGGCTGTCCCTAGTACGAGAGGACCGGGACGGACGAACCTCTGGTGTGCCAGTTGTTCTGCCAAGGGCATGGCTGGTTGGCTACGTTCGGAAGGGATAACCGCTGAAGGCATCTAAGCGGGAAGCTCGTTCCAAGATGAGGTCTCCCACCCCTTTGTGGGTTAAGGCTCCCAGCTAGACGACTGGGTTGATAGGCCAGAGATGGAAGCACGGTAACGTGTGGAGTTGACTGGTACTAATAGGCCGAGGACTTGCTCACAAAGATGTTACGCATCCACTGTACGGTTCTGAAACACCAAACCGGGGCCCCTGGGTTTGTGGGGGTTGGTTTGTGTGGTTTCGTGGTTTTACCGTGGTTTTAGCGAAGAGGAAACGCCCGGTCCCATTCCGAACCCGGAAGCTAAGCTCTTCAGCGCCGATGGTACTGCACTGGGTACGGTGTGGGAGAGTAGGACACTGCGGTAATTTTTTTCGAGGGGCCCCGCGAGAAATCGCGGGGCCCTTTCGGCGTTCGGACACCTAGTTGTTGACCAGGCGCATGTACCGGGTCCAGTCCCACAGCGGGCCGGGATCGGTGTGCGTCGCGCCGGGAACCTCGTTGTGGCCGATGATGTGGCCGCGGTCCTTCGGGATGTTGTACTTGGTGCAGATCGCCCGGGTCAGGGCCGCTGAAGCCGCGAACATCTGCTGGGTGAACCACTGCGGCTGATCCACCCAGCCTTCGTGCTCGATCCCGATGCTCCGCGTGTTGTAGTTCCAGTTGCCCGCGTGCCAGCCCACGTCCTTCTCACGGACCAGCTGGGCGATGTGGCCGTCTCCCGAGCGGACCAGGTAGTGCGACGAGACCTTCCTGGCCGGGTTCTGGAAGATCGCGACCGCGTCGTGGAAGTACTCCTGGGTGACGTGGATGACCACGACGTTGATCTGGTACGTCGACGGCCGGTTGGCCGCCGTGTAGTTCGACGGAGTGGCGGGGATCCATTCTGCGCCGGGGTAGTCCACTGCAGGGGCCGCCGACGCAGGGGTGGCCAACGAGGCGCCGGCTGCCAGAGCCCCGGCGCCCGCCAGCATGAGGTTTCGGCGGGAAATACTCATGCGTGGAACGATTACGCCGCCCCACACCGTCTGTCAATCGTTTCCCAAGAGCTTTAACTGATGGTTGGTTGCCAACCAATCATGGAAGATCGAAGCGACGTGGTCCGGCTGCTCGGCATGCGGGTAATACCCCGCGCCCCGCACCATGTGCACGACTGCCGGGCCGGCGAGCCGATCGGCGACGTACCTCGCCTCGGCTTCCGGGCTGACGTTCGAGAACGCCGGATCCGCGTCCCCGCACACCAGCAACGCCGGGCACGTCACGTACGGCATCGCGAGCTCGCAGTTCTGCGTTCCCGGCCGCAACATGGCCCGGACGGCCTCATAGCGCCCAGGTTCGGCCAGATTGGCCGCCATGGCCTTGCGGCGGGCCTGGAAATCAGCGGGCTTCTGCCGCCCCCACAGGGCGGGCCACGACTTGTTCCACAGGAACCGGCCGATCCCGCGCCTGCTGATCAGCCAGCGGCCCGCCGCGGCGATGAAGTTCGCCGGGTGCTCCCGCATCCGCTGGCCGGACAGCACCAGCGCGGTCACCAGGTCCTGGTCGTTGGCCGCGGCCACGACCGCCGCGCAGGCGCTGTAGTCGCAGCCGACCAGGATGGCCGGTCCGGCGTCGAGGGCCTGGACCAACGCCAGCATGTCCGTGGCGACGTCCAATTCCGTGTACGAGGGCCAGGCGGTCGACGATTCGCCCAGCCCGCGCAGATCCATTGTCGCGACGGTGAAACCCGCCCCGACGAGAAGTGCGGCCAGTTCACGATATGTCGAGCGCATGTCGGCCAGTCCGGGGGCGCACACCACCAACGGCCCCTGGCCCTGTAAGTCGTAGGCCAGACGACCGTCCGGTCTGTCCAAGAACTGTGTGGCCGCCACCCGGCTGCCTCTCGTGAAGGGCTGATGCTGCCCCATTAACCAACGGCATAGCGGCGGCAGGTGTCAATAAGATTCTCACGCGCCGCAACATGATCGACACGTGTTGCTACCGAAGGCAACCAACTCGGTGACACACCGTTCAACTGCAGAACTCCCCGGTACGCGAGAAGCGCATACCGGGGAGTTCCCCGCCGTGCCGAGATCAGTGCCGGGTTCAGCCCCCGTGGGCGTCCTTGAACTCGACGACCAGTGCGTGCGGGAGCCTGCCGCGCTCGGCGACAGTCTTGCCCTGCGAGCGGGCCCACTCGCGGATCGCCTGATTCTGCGCCGCGTCTTCCGCCGACTTCTTTCCCGCCGCGTCGCCGCCCGGTGCCAGCCGCTGCTTGCGACCGCCGATTCGGCGGGCAGCCGCGACATATGGTTCCAGTGAGTCCCGCAGCCTGGTCGCATTCTCCTCGGAGAGATCGATCTGGAACTCGACACCGTCGAGCGTGAACGCGACGGTCTCGTTGGCTATTCCGCCATCCAGGTCGTCGACCAGCTCGACGACTGTCTTCTGTGCCACGGTTCCTCCGTGTGGTGAGTTTCGGTGTAGCCCCAGCCTACGGTCAATGATAACCACGCCGATGCCACCGAAATAAACCTATCCGGTATTTTCTTCGGTCTTTTCGGCTGTGTTACCCCGATGACCTTGCGTGACCTGCGCGTCCTTTTCCGGCGGCACCTGACTCCGACGCATTGCGCCGGTGGTGCGTTCAGCTGTCGCCTGATCGGGTTGACACCGTGGCCATTTGACCATTAAGCAGGAAGGTTGAGTGATCTCCTCGCCGCGGCCACCAGTGCGGCGTCGTCCGGTGTTGACGCCTTGTCCAACCAGATCACCTGAACAATGCGGACCCCTGCGCCGGTCTGCTTTGCCTGATATGCCGCCGAGTCGAAGATCGGCTTGCGGCCGTCCGGCCAGGGCGTACCGTGCACGGACGGATCGATGATGCTCCCCGTACCGGGTGCCGAGGCCACTTTCAGGAACGCTTCGGCCCGCCCCGCGTCCTGGAATGTGAGATCGGCGAGCAGTACTGCGATTGGCTCATTACCGGCCGTGCTCTCATAGCGGGAACGCGTCAGCGCCGCGCACGGGTTCGCTTGCAGCCAAACTTGCATATCACCGAATGCGCGTGACTGACAGTCCGTGTCCTGGACCTTGCCTTTAGGCGCGTAAGCCACGCCGTCGACCACTTGGGTGGCTTGTTGGGCGACGCTGACGGACGTCTTCGGACCTTCGGTGGCCTGTGGCTGGTCGCTCGCCGCGGCAATGGCGACGACGATCCCGGTGACGAGCAGAAGCCCGACGAGCAATACCGCGGTGACCGGCAGCCAGCCGAGTCGCTTTGCGGCGGGACGGGCGGGCGTCACCGGCCGGTGCTCGCTGAGCGTCACCCGCGGAATCAGCAACGTGCTCGCCGAGGCGAGTCCGGCGCCCGCCGATTCGGTGAAGCCTTCGCCGGAGAGCTCTTCCGGGGTGAACGGCGGATGATTGGGGACCAGCGCGGCCAGAATGGCATTGGCCCGTTGCGGTGAGCAGCGATGTTCGTAGACGGCCAATTCCCTGGCGGCGGTCAGCAATGTGGTCGGTTCGGGGTGCAGGATCCGGATACCGCGGGCCAGGTCGTTGCTCGGCTGGCTCACCCTGGCCACGTACGGCCCGACCGCGATGACCGTGCCGACCGGCATCGGCTCGACCCGCTGGGCCTGCAGACGGGCCACCACGGCGGTCGCGGCCTGGACGGCCTCGGCGGCCGGGTTCACCGCGCCGTCGGCGCGCACCAGCGGCCAGCCGTCGACCTTCCACTGGCCGTTGACCGGGGCGTCCAGGCGCATGGCCGGGTCGGGCAGGTCGACGCCGACGACGACCATGATCCCGCGTGGCAGGACGACGATCGCGTCGACGGGCTCGGGGCAGTCGGGCGGCTTGCAGCCGATGAGGGCGATGCCGCCGACCACGCCGTCGCCCCGTCCCCACGACGCGAGCGCCGCTCTGACATCGGCACCGACCGCGGACGTCTCGTCGCCCAGCCGGATGAGCCGCATGGCCACGCCCCCTGTTCCCCTGTGCCGTACCGGGTGTCACCGTAGCCGTGTGTGCCCGCCATTCGGGCACCTGTGCTGCGGCCAGTGGTCGCCACCACACTCGTCCGATGTATCTACTGGTGAATAACTCCCGGTAGAGCCGACACGCCGGAGCGACACGCCGCGAACGTCAGCCGATCGGAGTGACTGGTGTGTCATCTGATCGTTCTTGTGGCGAAATTGCACACGCAGGAGGCAGAATGGGCGCCGGGTCGACTTGTACACACGCCCGGCCACACGCTCAGCGAGGTCGTAGGGGAAGACGTTTCCTCGTCGAGTAGCGGAGGTCAGCAGTGAGCACAAGTGGCAGCACCCGTGGCGTGGTGTACGTCCACTCGTCGCCGTCTGCGGTTTGTCCGCACGTCGAGTGGGCGATTTCGGGCACCCTGGGTGTCCGGGCCGAGCTGAAGTGGACCGCCCAACCGGCGGCCGCTGGTCAGCTGCGGTCCGAATGTTCGTGGACCGGCTCCGCAGGCACTGGCGCCAAGCTGGTCCAGGCTCTGCGCGCGTGGCCGATGATCAGGTTCGAGGTCACCGAGGAGCCGAGCGCCGGGGTGGACGGCGAGCGGTTCTGCTTCGCACCAGGCCTGGGTTTGTGGCGCGCCAAGACGTCAGCCAACGGCGACATCGTGGTCGGCGAGGACCAGTTGCGCGCGGTCGCGGCCGCCAGCCGCGGCAGTGAGTCGTTCGTGCACAAGGTCGACGAGATGCTGGGTGCCTCGTGGGACGAGGCACTGGAGCCTTTCCGGCGTGCCGGTGACGGCGCGCCAGTGACATGGCTTCACCGTGTCGGCTGATCCATGGCACTCTTCTGGCTGTGCAATCAGGTAGGGGGCAGCGCGGGCCACGTGTATGGGTGGCCGCGCTGATCGTTGTCGTCATCGCGGCGGCCGGCGGGTACTTCGTGCGTGAGCTGTACCGGCAACCGCCGACGCACAAGACCGTGCAGGAGGAGCCCACGCAGCCGAGCACCCCGGTGCCGGTCGACCAGCAACCAGGCTCAGGTCAGGTCAAGGCGCGCCAGGAGTTCGCCGAACACCCGCTGCAGGGGCAGATCTGGCCCATGCTGCAGGCGCATTTCGACTCGATCAACCATCGGGACTACCAGAAGTGGCGTTCCACCGTCACCCGGGAGCGGGCCGTCAACTTCCCCGAGCAGAAGTGGCTGGAGGACTACCGGACCACCAGGGACGGCAGCATCCTGGTGCACCGGATCGACTCGGCGCCGGACCGCAAACTGCGGGTGATGGTCAGCTTCACCAGCACCCAGGACATCGTCGACGCGCCGCCCGAGCTGCCGAAGGAGTGCATCCGCTGGCACATCGTCCTGCCGCTGACCAGGGAGGACAACAAGTGGAAGATCGACATCGGGCCTGAGGGGTCGTCGCCGCGGCACGAGGAGTGCGGCGCCGCGCCGTCAGTGAACTGACGCCAGCGCAGTCAACCCGGTGACCAGCAGGTCCAGTTCGGCTTCGGTGCGCCCGTCGGTGAGCTTGTCCTGGCTCAGGCCGTCCACGCTGGCCAGGCACAGCGACGCCGCCCGCGCGCCGACCGCCCGTGCCACGACGAGCACCGCCGACGTTTCCATGTCGACGGCTTTGACGCCGTAGCGGCCCAGTTCTTCCATCCGGGCTCGCGTTTCGGCGCCTCTGGCGGGCTCGGCGGCGAACATCTCGGTGTAGAAGCCGTCGTAGGACGCGATCAGCCCCGTGGTCCACGGGCGTGACCCGGCGGCCAGCGCCGAGCGCAGGGCCGTGTTCATCTCGTGGTCGGCGATCGCCGGGAAACCGGGTGGCAAATATGTGCCACTCGTGGACTCGTTGCGGACCGCGCCCTCGGCGAGCACCAGCGACCCCAGCCCGGTCCCGCCGATACCCAGCACAGTCCCGAGCCGCAGGAACCGTCGAACACCGAGCATCGCCAGCTCGTGCAGGACAACCCCCGCGATGGGCGCGCCCATGCCGAACGCGGCCACGGTCACCGTTTGGCCTTGGTACGTCCCGGTCACGGCGGACAGGCCCCTGTCCTCGTTGAGGACACGGGCGTCGTCGAGCAGCGTCGCGGCCTTGGTGACACGGCCACGGTCACCGACGAGCACCGCACGGTCGGCGACCTCGTCCGCGGCGCAGCGCAGGAACCACGCGCGCTCGGTCGAGTCAGCCATTGACGGGGAGCCGCTCGAGCAGCATCGCGGTCGCGGCCTCGACGCCGCGTTCAGCGGCCTGACGGGTCTCGTCTGGGTGCTCCAGCAGGCTGGCGACCATCCCGGCGAAGAACATGTCACCCGCGCCGGTGGTGTCCACCGCGTCGATCTCGGTGCACGGGACCATGTCGTGGATGTCGCCGCGCCAGATGCGGACACCGGCCGGGCCGTGTGTCTCGGCGAGCAGCGCGTTCAGCCGGGTGCGCTCCAGCAGCGTGCGGGGCGCGACGATCCGGTCGAGGAACACGCGCTCGCGGGCGCTGAAGCTGACGACGCTGGAGCGGGCCAGGATCCGGTGCACGACGCCGGGGGAGTACGCGTCCGGGTCGCCCTTCACCCCCCACGCCAGCTGCTGGTCGTCGGTGAGCAGGTCGAGCACTTCGAGGTTGGCCGGGCGCGGGCCCACCATCAGGCACACCCAGTCGCAGTCCTTGACGATCTCGCGCTGCTGCTCGGTGAGGTTGCCCGCCGCGCGGTCGCCTGGGTCGTACACGACGACGGTCTCGCCGTCGGGACCGTAGAACAGGTAGCAGGACGGGGTGCGCACGCTGTCGGTGGAGATGCCGGAGATGTTCACGCCGTACGCGTTGAGCCGGTCGATGTACTCCTTGCCGGGCTCGTCGTCACCGACCCACGTGATGGCGTGCACCTCGTGGCCGGCGGCGGCCAGTCCACGCGCGGTGTGCGCGATGCCGCCGATGCCCGGCCACGGGTCGGACAGGCGGCGTTTGATCAAGGTGGTCCCAGCGGCCGCACGGAACTCGTCGCACTCCATCGAGTGGTCCATGCTGGCGTATCCGACGACAGCGACCTTGCTGCTCACAGTCGCTCCAATGCCTGCTCGAGCGTCACCACGGACCCGAAGTAGCGGTCGATGTCCTCCAGCGACGCCTCGGCCAGGTGCGGCCGGTTCGAGTTGGTGGCCTCTTTCACCAGAAGGATCTCATATCCCGCCGCGAAGGCGTCCTGAACAGTTGCCCGTACGCAAACATTCGTCTTCACACCCGCGATGACCAGCGTTTTCACGCCTTGTTCGCGCAGCATCAGATCGAGATCCGTCGCGTAGAACGCGGAGTAGCGGCGCTTGGGCACTTCCACTTCGTTCGGGGTGTCCAGCGGCTCGAACCCGGCCACGTACGGTGACTGGTCGTCACCGATTTCGCAGTGCACCGGGATTTTCTTGTGCTCGAAGTCGGCGAGCCCCGGCCGGTGCCGTTCCACGGCGTGCACGATCAGCCGCCGCCGCTCGCGGGCCTTGGCCAGCAGCTCGCGGCACGGGTCGAGCACTTTCACCGAATCCGGGTAGTAGGCGGGCTTGCCGGGCGCGAAGAACGCGTCCAGCACGTCGATCATCACCAACGCCACCGAGACGCCGTTGTCAACGTTGTCAGCCTTGCCTTCGTCGGCCATGGGTCAGCCCGCCCTTCGAGATTCTCCCCGAGCATCGCGGACGGCGGTGGCCGTCAGAACCGCGATGACCACAAGATACGGCAGAGTTTGGATGAGTTGGGCCGGTACTCCCGAGGTCTGCAGCCGTGCCTGTGTGGCGTCGAACACGGCGAACAGCAGGCAGGCCAGCGCGGTCGGCAGCGGCCGGGCCCGGCCGAAGTAGAACGCGGCCAGTGCGATGAACCCGCGCCCAGCCACCATGTCCTCATTGAAAAGGCCGACCTGGCCGAGGACAAGGTGCGATCCGGCGATTCCGGCGAGCGTTCCGGCGACGGTCCCGGCGATGTCGCGTATTCCGTTGGCCGGTATGCCGAGCGCGGTGGCGGCGTCGAAACCGTCGCCGGTGGCCCGTAGCCGCAGCCCGGCGGCGGTGTTGCGCAGCGACCAGGCAACGACGGGGACGAGCACGACGGCGAGCAGGAACAGCGGGTCGAGCCCGAGGACACGCGGCAACGGGTCCAGCCCGGGGACCCGCAGGGTGCCGGACACGTCGAAGACGCTGCGCAGCAGGTAGCCGATCAGCCCGCTGAGCACGATGGTGAAGCCGAGGCCCGCGATGATCTCGTTGGCGCCGAGCCTGGTCACGCACAACGACATCAGCAGCCCGACCGCACCGCCCGCGGCGGCCGCGGCGAGCACACCGAGCGCCCAGTTGCCGGTCGCGCCGGACACGAGCGCCCCGATCAGGGCGCCGACGAGCATCTGTCCTTCGAGGCCGATGTTGACCACGCCGCCGACGCGGTGCAGCAGGCCGCCCATGGCCGCGAGCGCGAGCGGTGTCCACAGCAGCAGGGCGGACGTCAGGAGGCCAGTGATCATCGCTGCCGCCACAGCCGGACGACCGCGAAGATCATCACGGTGCCGGACAACACGTCCACGATGTCCAGCGGGATGTCGCTGAACAACTGGGCCGTCGTGCCCGCCGAGGCCAGCGCGCCGAACAACACCGCGCCCAGCGTGACACCGACGGCGCTGTTGCGGCCCAGCAGCGCCACCGCGATGCCGGTGAACCCGTAACCGGGGGAGAACCCGTCCACGAACCGGTGCACGACACCGAGCGCGTGCGCGGCGCCGCCCAGCCCGGCGATCGCGCCGGAGACCAGCATCGACACGATGATCACGCGGCCGACGCGGATGCCTTGCGCGGCACTGAACCTCGGGTTGAGCCCGGTCTGGCGCAGCTCGTAGCCCAGCACCGAGTGCTTGATCCACAGCGCGTAGAGCAGGACCAGGGCCAACGCGACGAGCACGCCGGCGGTGAGCCCGTACGGCGGGAGCAGGTCCGGCAGCCACGAGCCCTGCGGGATCAGCGTCGTCGCGGAGTTCGCGACTCCCTTGGCCTGCAGGAAGGTCGTGACGAGCCAGCCGGTGACCCCGGAGACCACGAAGTTGAACATCAACGTGGTGACCACCTCGTCGACGTTCCACCGCGCCTTGAGCCATCCCGGCAGCGCGCTGACCAGCACTCCGGCCAGTGCGCCCGCCACCATCCCGGCGAGCAGGCCGGCGTGCAGCGCGACGGTCGCGGCGATCAGGCCACCGAAGACGAACCCGCCTTCGACGCCGACGTTGAAGACCCCGGCGCGGAACGCGATCGCCGTGGCCAGCCCGGTGAACAGCAGGGGAGTGGCCGCGCTGAGGGTCGCGGCGATCCGGTCGGTGCCGCCGAACGCCTCGCGCACCAGCAGCTGGTAGAACTCCACCGGGTTGTGCCCGGTCGCCAGCAGCACGGTCCCGCCGATCACCAACGCGATCACGAACGGCACCACAGCCCGGACCGCACTGGTCAAAGCTCGTGAGTACTTGGTCCGGTTAGAACCGGCCGAAACACTCACGAGGTTGTCCTGCCGAGCATGAGCGCGCCGACCGCGCTGCGGCTTTCCGGTCCGCCGGGCAGTTCACCGGCCACCCGGCCGCCGTGCAGGACCACGATCCGGTCGGACAGCTCCAGCAGCTCGTCCAGCTGCTCGGACACCAGCAGCACGCCGGATCCGTTGTCCCGCAGGACTCTGAGCTGGTCGTGGATGTAGGCCATGCCCAGCACGTCCACCCCTCGGGTCGGGCCGGCGGCCACGAGCAGCGCGGGGGCCCGGTCGAGTTCCCTGCCGATCACCACCCGCTGCTGGTTGCCGCCCGACAGCGTCCGCGCCGCGGCCGAGGTCCGTCCATATCGGACGGAGTAGCCGTCGAGCACCCGTTCGGCGTACTGGCGGACCTTCGAAGGGACGAGCCAGCCTCGGCGGCCGATGTCCCGGTGTGCGCCCGCGATGGTGTTGTCCGCGAGCGAGGCGTCCATCGACAAGCCCTCGGCGCGGCGCTCGCCGGAGATGTAACCGAGCCCGGCTGCTCGCCTGCGGTCCACCGCAAGTGCGGTGATGTCCTTTCCGGACAGCGTGATCCGGCCGTCCGCGGGGCGCAGGCCGACGACGCGTTCGACGAGCTCGTCCTGCCCGCTGCCCGCGATCCCGGCCACCCCGACGATCTCCCCGGCCCGCACGGACAACGCGATGTCGCCGTCGACCGCCAGCACCTCGTCGCCGACCACGCCGGACGGCACGAAACCCGTGGTCCGCACGTGTTCGCCGACGATCAGTTCGATCAGCTCGTCCCGGGCGACGGCGTCGGCCCGCCGGGTGGTGATCACCTTGCCACCGCGCAGGACGGTGATCTCGTCGGCCACCGCGAGCACTTCGTCGACCTTGTGGCTGATGAAGACGACTGTCCGGCCCGCGTCCCGCAGCCCGCGCAGCAGCCGCAGCAGGTCCTCCACCTGAGCCGGCGCCAGCGCGGCCGTCGGCTCGTCGAGGATCAGCACGTCCGCGCCGCGCCGCAACGCGCGCAGGATCTCGGTTTGCTGGCGGACGCTGATGGACACGGTGCCGGCCACCGCCGTCCACGGCAGTTCGACGCCGACACCGGACGCGAGTTCGTCGGCCTCGGCGCGGGCCCTGGCCCAGTCGATCCGCAGGCCCCGACGCGGTTCCGCGCCGAGGACCAGGTTCTCCAGCAGGGTCAGCGACCCGATCATCGCCAGTTCCTGCGGCACCAGCCCGATGCCGTGCGCGATGCCGTCCGCGGGGCCGCGCAGCCGGACCGGGCGGTCGTCGATCACGACCGTGCCCGAATCCGGCTGGTCGAGGCCGTAGAGGATGCGCATCAGGGTGGTCTTGCCCGCGCCGTTCTCGCCGACGACCGCGTGCACCGTGCCCGCCCGGACTTCGACGTCGACGTCTTCGTTGGCGCGCACGGGACCGAACGCGCGCGAGACGTCCCGCGCGCCCAGCCGGACACTCATGACAGGATCAGCCCTGCATCCAGGACGGGTAGCCCTGGTCGATCACGTTCCACACCTTCAGCTCACCAGCGATGATCTTCTTCTTCAAGTCGTCGACCTTGGTGCGCACCGGCTCGGGGATCTCGTTGCGGGTGAACTCGAAGTCGGTCAGGCCGACGCCGCCCTCCTTGAGACCGAGGTTGATCACCTGGCCGCCGGGGAACTTGCCGTCCGCGTAGAGCTCGACGACCGTGCGCACGGCCAGGTCGGCCCGCTTGAGCACGCTGGTCAGCACGAACCCGGGCGCCAGCTTGTCCTGGTTGTCGTCGACGCCGATGGCGTAGTGGTTGTTCTTCTTGGCCGCCTCGATCACACCGGCGCCGGTGCCGCCCGCGACGTGGTAGACGATGTCAGCGCCCTGCTGGAACATGCTTTCGGCGAGCTGCGAACCCTTGGTGGGGTCGCCGAAGGTGTTGCTGTAGGCGGTGAGCACCTGGATGTCCTTGTCGACGGACTTGGCGCCCTCGATGTAGCCGGACAGGAACTTGTCGATGCCGACCGACTTGGTCCCGCCGATCACGCCGATCTTCTTGTCCGGGTTGATCTTCGGGTTGCCGGTCTGCGTGGTCATCATCGCCGCGAGCGCGCCGGCCAGGTAGGAGCTGTCGTGCTCGGCGAACAGCACCGACGCGATGTTCGGGCCGTCGATCTTGTTGTTCAGGAACGCCCACTGCACGTTCGGGTACGCCGACGCGATGCCGGGCAGGATCTCGCCGTGCGAGAACTCGAGGTCGACCACCAGGCCGTAGCCGGAGGTGCCCGCGCGGCGCAGCAGCTGGTCGCCCTGCGCGACGACGTCGGTCGACTCGATCTTCTGGCCCTCGACGCCCTTGTCCTTGGTCGACGCGGTGAAGCCGGACATGGCGAGGTCGTTGTACGACTCGTCGCCGAGCCCGCCCTGGGCGATCACCAGCGCGGCCTTCTTCGGCGGCGCCTGTGGCGCCGTCTCCGACGCACACCCGGTCGCCACCAGCGCGACCACCGACAACAGGCTTAAGGGGACCAGACGGGTTCGCATGAGCACGGAACCTACACCGTCGAAATACGACATGAGGGCCGCCCTTCGGGGGAAGGACGGCCCCAGGAGCCGAAATCGTTACCGGCTCGTGCCTCAGCCGGAGGTGAAGGCGAGCGCCACGTTGTGCCCGCCGAAGCCGAAGGAGTCGTTCACCGCGGCCTTCAGGTCGACCTTGCGCGGCTCGCCCGCGACCACGTCGTGCACGACGCCGGGGTCGAGCTCGTCGAGGTTCAGCGTCGCGGGGATGACACTGTCGCGAATGGACAGCACGGTGACGATCGCCTCGACCGCGCCCGCCGCGCCGAGCAGGTGCCCGAAGGAGCCCTTGGGTGCGGTCAGGATCGGGTGCTCGCCGATCGCCTTGCGGATCGCGACCGTCTCGGTCACGTCGCCGACCGAAGTGGACGTGGCGTGGCAGTTGACGTGCCCGACGTCGGCCGGGTCGATCCCGCCGGTGCGCAGCGCCGTGGTGATCGCCCTGGCCTGCCCGGCGCCTTCCGGGTCCGGCGCGGTGATGTGGTAGCCGTCGGAGCTGGTGCCGACGCCCGCCAGTTTGGCGTAGACCTTGGCACCGCGGGCTTTGGCGTGCTCCTCCAGTTCGAGGACCATGATCCCGGCGCCCTCGCCGAGCACGAAGCCGTCGCGGTTGACGTCGAACGGGCGCGACGCCTTGGTCGGCTCGTCGTTGTTGGTGCTCATCGTGCGGGCCTGGCAGAAACCGGCCATGGTGATCCCGGCGATCGCGGCTTCCGCGCCACCGGCCACGATCACGTCGGCCTCGCCGGAGCGCAGCATCCGGAACGCCCACGCGATCGCCTCGGCGCCGGACGCGCAGGCCGACACGGGTGCGTGCACACCGGCACGGGCTTTCAGCTCGATGCCGACGTGCGCGGCCGGGCCGTTGGGCATCAGCATCGGCACGGTCAGCGGTGAGACTTTGCGCAGGCCAGGACCTTCCAGCAGGTCGTCCTGGTTGAGCAGGGTGTTCGCGCCGCCGATGCCGGTGCCGATGATCACCGCGAGCCGTTCCGGGTCGACCGAGTCGGCGGTGAGGCCGGAGTCCGCCCACGCCTGCCTGGCCGCGATGACCGCGACCTGCTCGCAGCGGTCGAGCCTGCGGGCCTCGACCCGCGGCAGCACCTCGGACGGGTCCACCGCGAGCTGGGCGGCGATCCGGGTCGGCAGCCCGAATGTCGTGACCCACTCGGCTTCAAGTATGGACACGCCACTCTGACCAGCGAGCAAGGCGTCCCATGTGGACACCACGTCACCGCCGAGCGGTGTCGTCGCGCCCAGCCCGGTGATGACGATGTCGTTGCTCATACCCTCTCTCCGCCTCGGTACAGGGCCGACGCCGCCTCGGCGATCACGCTGAGGCGGTGGCGCCGGCTAGGTCGTGTTCCGAATGCCTGGCTGTCGCGATCGGGCATTCGAAACACGACCTGGCTCACACGGTGTTCTTGGTGATGTAGTCGACCGCGTCGCCGACCGTCTTCAGGTTCGCCAGCTCGTCGTCCGGGATCTTGACCCCGAACTTGTCCTCTGCCTGCACGGCGATCTCCACCATGGACAGCGAGTCGATGTCCAGGTCGTCCACGAAGGACTTCTCGACGGTGACGTCGTCCTTGGCCACGCCCGCGACCTCTTCGACGATGTCAGCGAGACCTGACAGGACCTCTTCGTTCGCCATCGATCTTCCCTTTCTGGTTCTTGAGCGTTGGATCCACCAACCGGGCGCGGTGCGCCCGGCGGGAGTCTACGGGCTGATCACGACCTGCCCCGCATAGGACAGCCCGGCGCCGAAACCGACCAGCAGCAGCACGTCACCCGTGCTGACCCGGCCTGCCTTGCGCATGTTGTCGAGCGCGATCGGGATGGACGCCGACGAGGTGTTGCCGGTGTAGATGATGTCGTCGGCCACCTCCATCTTCTCCCGTGCGCCTTCCTTGCGCAGCCGCTTCGCGATCGCCTCGACGATCCGCAGGTTCGCCTGGTGCGGGATCAGGGCGTCCACATCGGACGGCTGCAGGCCCGCCAGTTCCAGCGCGCGCAACGCGATCGGCGCGATCTGGGTGGTGGCCCAGCGGAAGACCGTCTGGCCTTCCTGGTAGATGTAGCGGTCGTCGCGGTTGTAGATCAGGTCGACCAGGTCTCCCGCGCTGCCCCACGCGACCGGGCCGATACCCGCCTGGTCGGACGGCCCGACGACGGCCGCACCGGCGCCGTCGGCGAAGATGATCGCGTTCGCCCGGTCGGCCGGGTCGACCCAGTCGGTCAGCTTCTCCGCGCCGATCACCAGCACCCGGCCCGCCGAGCCGGAGCGGATCAGGTCGGACGCGGTCGCCAGGCTGTAGCAGAACCCGGCGCACGCCGCGTTCAGGTCGAACGCGCCTGCGGCCTTGACGCCGATCCGGTCGGCGACCTGTGCGGCGGCGTTCGGGATCGGCGACGGCATCGTGCAGTTCGCGACGATCACAGTGTCCAAATCGGACGGCTGGAGTCCGGCGTCCTCGATCGCGCGCGTCCCCGCCGCGACCGCCATGTCCACAAGCGACTCGTCCGGTCCGGCGAACCGGCGCTCGACGATGCCGACGCGGGTGCGGATCCACTCGTCGCTGGTGTCCAGGTGCTGCGACAGGTCGTCGTTGGTGACGATCCTCTCCGGCCGGAAGCTGCCGACGCCGAGGATCCGGCTGCCTGCCGGTCCGGTCGCGATGTTGAGCGAGCTGCTCACTTGCTGCCCTCCACGAACTCCGTGATGGAGTCCAAGTCCGCCGGGGTCTTGAGCCGGATCCGAGCCACGGACGGCAGTTCCCGTTTGATCAGACCGACCAGTGCGCCCGCGGGCGGCAGTTCCACGACCGCCGTCACGCCGAGCTCACCGAGGGCCGCCATGCAGGCGTCCCACTTCACCGGCCGGGTCACCTGGTCGACCAGCCTGGTCAGGGTTTCCGCACCAGTGCTGACCACGCCGCCGTCGGCGTTCGACAGCAACGTCCTGACTGGGTCCTTCGTGACGACCGAGCCGGCGTGTTCGCGCAAGGCGTCCTGCGCGGGCGCCATGTACTTCGTGTGGAACGCGCCCGCCACCTTCAGCGCACGGTACTTCACGCCGTCCGGCAAGTCGGTGACGAGCTTGTCCAGTGCTTCCTTGTCACCCGCGGCGACGATCTGGCCCGCGCCGTTCTGGTTGGCCGGGACGAGGTCGTACTCGGCGATCTTGTCCAGCACGGCCTGCCGGTCACCGCCGAGGATCGCGGTCATGCCGGTCGGGTGCAGCGCGCACGCGGCGGCCATCTCCCGGCCACGCACGGCGGCGAGGCCGACGGCGTCCTCAGCACCGAGCACCCCCGCGACCGCGGCCGCGGCGAGCTCGCCGACCGAGTGACCGGCGACGACGGTGTCCTGGGGGAGCGCGAACCGCTTCTCGATCTCGGCCTGCGCCAGCAGCGCGGCCGCGACCACCAGGGGCTGGGTGACCGAGGTGTCGACGATCTCGTCGGCCGTGGCCGTGGTGCCCAGCCGCCGCAGGTCCAGGCCCGCGCGCTCGGACCAGCCGGCGAGGCGCTCGTCGGCACCGTCCAGCTCGAGCCACGGTGCCAGCATTCCGGGTGTCTGGGAGCCCTGGCCAGGGGCGAGTATCGCGATCACACCATGTACTGAACACTCCGGCGGCTGGCTGCCGGGATGCCGCCAGTCACCAAGTCTGTCCGTGGAATTTGTAGTGTGTCTACAAGCGTTACCGCGAGATGACCCGCTGAGACGGGAAAACGTTGTCGATGTGAACGGTTATCACCGAGCACGTGACGAGCGTTATGTCGGTCACTGTGCTGGCTACCACAATCCACGTGCCCTGGCCAAGCGCCCGACCGCCAATGCCACCCGAAGTACCAGTGAATCCCGTGGATCGTTGGCGTTGCGCCCGGTGAGCTCAGCGACCCGCCGCAGCCGGTACCGGACCGTGTTGGGGTGCACGAACAGCTGCCGCGCGCACGTCTCCAGCACACCGCCGACCTCGAGGTAGGTGTCCACGGTCTCCAGCAGCGACCCGGTGGCTTCCTCCAACGGCCGCGCGATCCGGTCCACCAGCTGCCACTCCGCCTCCGGGTCACCGGCCAGCGCCCGTTCCGGCAGCAGGTCGGTCGACCGGACCGGCCGGGGAGCGGCGGGCCAGCCCACCACGGCCCGCAGGCCGGACAGCGCGTCGGCGGCGCTGCGATGCGCCTCGGCCAGGCTCGCGACGGTCGGACCAGCGACAACCGGGCCTTCACCGAACGCGGCCGTGATCCGGTCAAGCACCGTCTTGCTCGGCGCGCGGCCCCGCCGTTCCTCACCGAGCAGGTCGTCCGTCGGACCAGCGAGGACGACGACGAGCCGGCTGCCCTGCACACTCAGCAGCACAGCGCGGCCCAACCGGGCGGCGCGGCTGCGTACCTCGTAGACCACGGTCGGCGGATCGTCGGACGGCCGGTTGCCCACGACCACAGTCGCCTCCGCCGCCGGATCCCACCCCAGCGCGGCGGCCCGGGACAGCAGCGCCTCCTCGGCGTCACCACGGACGATGCCGTCGACAACCAGCGCTTCCAGCCGCGCGTCCCACGCGCCGCGTGCTTCCGCGGCGGACGCGTACGACATCGCGGACGCGAACGCGACTTCACGTCCGTACCGGAGCACGGCCTCGCCGAGGATCGCGCGTTCCTGCTCGTCGGCGGCGAGATCAGGCACCTGGCCCTCGAAGACCTGCAGCGCGACCCGCACGAGCTCCACGGTCTGCCGGAGACTGATCCACCGCGAAAGATCACGCGGCGCGGACCGGAACACGTCGGTGGTCAGCCGGAGCGAAGCGGTGTCGTCCTTCAGCCAGGCGGTGAACCCGGCCACGCCGGACTGGGCGATCAACAGCACGCTGGCCCGCTGATCGGCGGGCATCCGGCTGAACCACGGAAACTGCGAGTCCATCGCCGCGAGGGTGGCTGACGCGAGTTTGCCGGACGCGCGTTCCAGTTCGGCTAGCGTCTTCGCGGAAACGGCCCCTGCTCTCACCCCCACAGCTTTACACGACGAACGACCCACCCCGCACACAGCGCCGGTCCAAGCCCACCGTGCCCAGCGCTGGTTCGAGCGGAGCTCGCACCGTGGGGTGTGGGAGCTCGGCCCCGGGAGGTACAGCTGATGCGGCCCAAGCTGGGAGGGCCGCACAGCGGATCGTCACACCGACGTAAATGGCCCCTGGAGCGTAGTGGTGCGCTGCGCTCCAGGGGCCTTCTCCCCGGTCCCCACCGGTAGATCCACTATGGACTGTTCTTGATCTCCACGCCAGTTGTGTCCCCCTATCGTGTGGACGAAAGCCGTGGGACGTAGGTCCCGGCGTGAATCCCTCTGTGGTGGGAGGAAGCCTGGTCGCTCAGGTGAGTCGTCGCCGCTTCCGCCGGAGCACGCTTCTCGTATGACACACATCCTGATCGTCGGTGGCGGGTATGTCGGGATGTACACCGCCATCAGATTGCAGCGGAAACTCCGTGCGGGTGAGGCGACCGTGACTGTCGTCGATCCGCAGCCGAACATGACCTACCAGCCGTTTCTGCCGGAGGCCGCCGCCGGGTCGGTCGAGCCGAGGCACGTGGTCGTGCCGTTGCGCCGGGCGCTGCCGGGGTGCACGGTCGTCACCGGCAAGGTCACCGGGATCGACCACGAACGCAAGGTCGCCACGGTTGTCCCGGCCGAGGGTTTGCCGACGTCGATGCCGTACGACGTTCTCGTGATGGCCGCGGGTTCGGTGGCGCGGACGCTGCCCATCCCCGGCCTGGCCGAGTCGGGCATCGGTTTCGCCACTGTCGGCGAGGCGATCTACCTGCGCAACCACGTCCTGTCGCGGCTGGACGTCGCGTCGAGCACGCCGGAGCGCAAGCAGCGTGCGCTGACGTTCGTCGTGGTCGGCGGGGGTTACGCGGGTGTCGAGGTGTTCGGTGAGCTGGAGGACATGGCCCGCTACGCCATGCGCGTCCACAAGGGACTGTCGCCTTCGGACATGCGGTGGGTGCTCGTCGAGGCGGCCGACCGGGTGCTGCCGGAGATCAGCCCGGCGATGTCGGACTACACCATCCGCAGGCTCACCAAGCGCGGGATGGAGGTCAAGCTCGGCACCAAGCTCGTCTCGATGGCCGACGGGCACGTGGAGCTGTCGGACGGGACGTCGTTCGACGCCGACACCGTGGTCTGGACCGCCGGGGTGAAGGCGAACCCGCTGGCGATGCGCTCGGGCATGCCGATCGACTTCCGCGGCAGGCTGATCTGCACGGAAACCTTGCAGGCCAGGGGGCTGCAAGGCGTCTGGGGCGCGGGGGACAGCGCGGCGGTGCCCGATCTGTCCGGTGCGGGGGCCCTGTGCTCGCCGAGTGCGCAGCACGCGGTGCGTCAGGCGAAAGTGCTGGCGGACAACATCATCGCGTCGATGCGCGGCGGCAAGCTCAAGCCGTACCGGCACAAGCACGTCGGTTCGGTGGCCAGCCTCGGTCTGCACAAGGGCGTCGCCCAGGTGTACGGGATCCGGTTGCGGGGCTGGCCCGCGTGGCTGATGCACCGCGCGTACCACTGGAGCCGGGTCCCGACCACAGGCCGCAAGCTGCGAGTACTCCTGGACTGGCTCACGGTGTTACTGTCGCGGCGCGAGATCGTGTCCCTCGGCCAGATCCAGGACCCGCGCCGCGACTGGGAGGTCGTGGTACGAGAGACAGCTCACACCCTGGCGCGGAACAGCCAGACCCAGTAGCACTGTTGTGGGCTAGGTAGCTGGGGTGAGGAGGATCGGGTGCGGTTCTTTCTGGAACACGGCGTCACCGTGCTGGGGCAATGGACCTCGATCGCTGAGCTGATCGGCCAGATCTGTGCGCTGGCGGTGGTGTTCCTCGCCAAGTACCGCACCCTGTGGACGTGGCCCGTGCAGGTCGCGGCGACCGTGCTGCTGTTCAGCGTGTACGTCTCCGCGCACCTCGGCGGCCTCGCCGCCCGGCAGGTGATCATCCTGCTGATCAGCGTCTACGGCTGGTGGGCGTGGACCCGCCGCCGTGACCCCGTGTTCGGTGTCGTCGTGCGCCGTTCGACCTTCACCGAGATCGTCGTGACCGCGAGCGCACTGGCTGTGGGGACGGTCGGCGTGGCGTTGCTGCTCCAGTCGCTGGACGCCTCGTGGGCGCCGTGGCCCGACGCCGCGATCTTCGTCGGCACCGTGGTCGCGTTCGCGTTGCAAGGCCGTGGCCTCGTCGAGTTCTGGCTGGTGTGGCTGCTGGTCGACGCGGTCGGCGTGCCGCTGCAGATCCGCTCCGGCCTGTGGTTCAGCGCGTTGGTCTACACGGTGTTCGCCGCGCTGGTGATCTGGGGCTGGTTCAGCTGGAACCGTGACGCCAAGCGCACCGCGGCGCCGAGCGCGGTCAAGAAAGCCGTCACCACCTAGTACGCGCTGATCGCGGACGGGCGGCCGTAGACGGTGTACGCCAACCGGGTCGGGTCCGCGTCGGAGGTGGTCAGGACGTTGCGCGCGTAGTGCGCGGCCGAGCCGAGTGACGCGCCGGAGGCCAGCTCGTCGTAGAAGATCTTGGCGAAGTCCAGCGCGCTGCTGCTGCGGACCGGCCACAGCGTCCCGACGAAGGCACCCGCTCCCGCCGCCATGAACTGCTGCGCCCAGCCCGTTGTCCTGGTGTAGTCCGGCGCGGTGCCCGCTGTGCGGCAGGCGTTGACGAACACCAGCGGGCTGGTGGCCGCCAGTGTCTGCGCGGTGACCGCGCTGTTGAGCAGCTTCGGCCGGAAGTCACCGTCGGACATCCGGATCTTCGAGCCGTCATCGTCCAGCGAGAAGCTGTTGTGGCAGGCGAAATGCAGCGACCCGCACGTGCCGGAGTCGATCAGGCCGAGCAGCGCGTCCACCGTCCTGACCGTCGCACCCGCGCCGAGCCGCTGCTTGATCTGCTGGATCTCGGCCTCGGCGTCGGTGGGGGAGCGGTCGGGCAGGACGTAGGTCATCGGCCGCAGCCCGATCCGGTGCGCCAGCTCCGGCCCGTACACCGACCGCACGACCGGGAACTGCTCGACCAGGAAACCGTCGTCGCATCCTTTGCGCAACGGGTGCAGCAGCTCCCACGGCAGCACGTCGTGGTCGGTCACCACGGTCAGCGACTTGATCCGGTCGCGGATCTGCCAGAACTGCTCGTGGATCTCCGGCGGGACGAGGTCACGCCATAACCCGACGCCGGTTTCCTTGACCCACCGCTTCGCGGTGGCGGCCGAACGCCGTGCCCCGCCTTCGGCCATGTGCTTGAGCATCTCGACAGTGCGGTCGACGGCCACCAGCGGATCGGCCGCAAGCGTTTTCGACCACGCGGATCCGTACGGCTGCATGTCCGACACCAGCATGAACTCGAAACGGTCGGCACGCCGCTGGACGAACAGAGCCGTCTCGCCCCTGACCGGGTGGACGGTCTCCAGGATCGCCATCGCCGGGGTCGGGTTGTCGTCGTGACCGCCCTGCCGAGTGACCTCGGTCCTGGTCTCCAGCTGGGCGAGGAACGTGCCGCCCGCCCAGGCCATGATCCGGACCCGGAACGTCCCTGGCCGGGTGGTGCGGAAGGAGAACCGGATCGGCGCCGACGGGCCGTCGCCGGGTACGTGCAGCCGCTGTTCGAGGTCGCCGGTGGGGATGAGGCCGTCCTCGGCCTGGACCGAGACGACGATGTCGGCGCCGTCGGCGTCGAGGCCGAGGTCGGGCATCCGCGCCCGGATGGACCCCCACGGCGTCCGGTCCTCCTCGGAGACCTGCACGACCAAGCTGATGTCCGCCTCCGGCGGAGCCGACCCGGGCATGCCCGCCAGCAGGTACCGCGGCCGTTCGATGCCGGTGTCGAGGTCGGCGGGCGCGGCCTTCACGTCCCGGACGACTCTCGTCCGCTCCTGCCGCAGATCCCGTGGCAGGCCGCCGATCGCGTGTGCCACCGGATCCCAGCGCACGTGCTCGGCCAAGCTGCCGCCGTCCTCGCGCCACTTCCGCAGCAATGAGCTCGCCCGGGGGGATCGCGGCGCGAGCAGCTGCAGAACCCGTTCGAGGTCGGCTTCCCGGCCGGGTTGCCCGGAGTGCAGGTCGACCAGTCCCCACAAGCTGTGCCAGTCACCCCGCGCGGCGGCGAACTCCCACCACCGCTCCGCCTCCTCGGCGTCGCCCCTGACGGCCAGCTCCTCAGCCAGGCCTCTTGCCGCCGAGGTGATCCCCCGTTCGGCGAGCGTCCGCAGCGCCTCGATGACGGTGTCGTCCCGGTCGACGTTGCGCAGGTCGTAGGCGACGACCTGCGACACGAACTCCTCGGTGTCCACCGGTCGCTTCTCGTCGAGGAAACGCGTGAACCAGCTGACGGCCGCACCCACCTGCTTGGCGTTCAGCAAACGTCGGCACAGCACCCCGTACGGGTCCGGGTGTTTCGTCTTCTCGACGCGCTCAAGCCACGTGCCGGGGGAGTCACCGAGCTCCAGCCGCCGCGCGAACTCGATCGCCACGGTCCGCGACACCACAGCGGCCCGTTCCAGCCACGCGGTGAAGTCGCCGGTGACGCCTTCGCGGCTGATGTACCGGATCGCCTCGCCGAGGATGGCGGGGTCCGCCTGTGCTGCTTTCCACCACCATTCCAGCGCCTCGTCGATCCGGCCGACGAGAGCGAGCGCCCTGGCGAGCGCGCGCATCGCGTCCGTGTCACCCCGGTCGGCCCGCGATTGAATGCGGCGCAGGTCTTTCACGCCGCAAGACAACTCGACCGGTGACACGGTTTCAAGCAATGCACCCGAATGGCGTAACAGCCCGTAACGACGTGCAGGCCGACGCCGAGATTGGACCATGAGCACCGATCCGGTCGAGCCTCATGCGGACCAGCCGGTCCCGCCACCGCCGAACGACGCGGGCGACGGGTTCGAACGCGAGTACACGCCGGAGGGCAGCGGCATGTGCCCGACGCCGCCGATGGCAGCGGAAAGCGACATGGTCATCCGCCCGAGGCGCAAATGACCCAGGAGGCGGTGACGGCTCTGCTGGCAGACGTGTCCGTGTGGGCGGGCGAGCGCACCATGGAGCACTGGACACGGGTGACCAACGACCACGCGAAGGTCACGTTCGGCATGATCGTCGTCGTGCGCGAGGTGTTCGCGCAGGCCACGGACGCACTGGTGCAGGACGAGGCCGAGGCGCTGGAGCGCGCGTTGCGGGCGAAGTTCGAGAGGCAGACCGGCGTCATCCACAACAGCTACTTCTGCGGACGTGAGCGCGGTGGCGCCGCGCTGGTGGAGACCCGCACCGGCTGGGAGTTGCACACCACGCTGAACTCGGCCGACGCGGACCTGGTGAAGTCGGAGGCCGATTGCCGCGCGGCTGTCGACCTGGCGCGCGAGATGCTGCCGGGCTCACAGGTCAGGACACTGGTCGAAGCGCTGTACTCGGCGATGACGAGGATTCTGCTGGCCGCCGACCTGCTGAAGGAGCAGGGCACGGACCGAGCGGCAGTCGTGGCGACCGCGCAGAAGGAAGTCTCACACGCCGCCGCCCGGGTGGAGGCGGCGATCCAGCGCCAGGCCCGCTTCATCTACTTCCAGGGCGCGCTGGTCGGCACGGTCCTCACGGTCTTGCTGATCATCGCCGTGGGCATCGCCAGCGCCCGGCTGTGGCCCTCCCTGCTGAACACGGCCGGGCTCGCGGGGGCCTGCGTGTTCGGTGCTTTGGGGGCCGTGGTCAGCATCTTCCAGCGAATGTCCAAGGGCACGCTGGTGCTCGACTTCAACACCTCCATCCGGCACCTGCGGATCCTCGGCGGCTTCCGCCCGCTGGTCGGCGCGGTCTTCGGCGCTGTCGCCCAGTTCGCGCTCACCGCCGGGGCGATCAACGCCACACTCGGCCTCTTCGTGCTGGCCGGGTTCGCTGCCGGTTTCAGCGAGCGCTTCGCTACCGACATGATCGAACGTGCCGGTCAGGTTATCTCGCGCCTTCCCCATTGAGGCTTTCCTGGGTCGCGCCTACGGATTTGCCTCGCCGGCGCCCAGGCCTCCGAGAGGAAGGGGACACGAAGCGGGTCTTTGCGCTGACGCGCTTCTGGCGATGGGTGAGGTCCGTATCGCCACCGCTGTGGCTCTTCGCGTGGGCGGACCCTCACCCACTACAACTCACACCGTCGCTTCGGCTGCCCGTGATGTGCTCCGGCGCCCTCGTGTTGTTGGTCCCCCCTCCCCGCAACGCGCCCAGCGCTGAAAAGGCGAGGAACCCGCACCGCGGGGGCTTGGGGGGCTCGGTCCCCCAAAAATGAAACGGCCGACCCGGCGAAGGTCGCGAAGCGACCGAGCAGGGTGACCCCGAGGTCGTGGGCGCAGCAGGGTTCGAACCTGCGACCCCCTCCTTGTAAGGGAGGCAGGCCGTGAGCGGCCCGCTATCTTGTCGTTTCCCAGGATACCGGGCAGCGCAACATGTGAAATGAGGGTGTCGCCAAACGATCATGTATCGCCCACTAGACGTAGCCGCGGCCACATCGGATAGATGCGCGCTCCGTCGGCCGTCACCGACTCGCCGTCGCCGAAGGCCTCCATCCCGAAGCCTGGGTCACCTCTGCTTGACAACTCCCGAAGCCCATCGGCAAGACCGGCGAACCACTGGTCAATAGGAAGCGTGACGTCGATGTGGATGGTCGCGGTGTCCTGGTCGACGATCACCGCTCCCGGCATGCCAGGAGTAGTGGGCACGATGTGGACGGCGCCGACACCGGTTACGGCGGCATGCAGATGGGTGAGCAGCCCCAGAAGATCCGTCATGTGGCGGACATCGCTCTGAGTTAGGTAGGACGTTATCAATCGTGCATTCGAACACTCGTTTGGATCAACTTCCGCGAACCAGGTTGCACGATGATCTACTGAGGTGAAGGATCTCGCCCCCACCTTTTTGCCGCTAAGGGCCGGTCTTGCGGTCAGGTTTCGGCTCGCGCCTGCCGATGACGGTGTACCGCTCGGGGTGCGCCTCGATCTCTTCAGCGGTGGGTGGGGCGCCGGCCGCCAGTCTGCGGCGGAGCTCTTCGAGGAGCCGCTCGTGGGGGACGCCGGTCAGGTCAACATTCTCGTACGCGAAATCTTGTGCCAGTTCGATTTCGATGTCGGCCATCTGGAACGCCATGTCCACTGTGATGCCGACCGCGCGCGCCGCGTTGGCGACGGTTTCAGGCCGAGGGGCGATGTCGAAGCGGATGCCCTTGCGGAGCTCGTAACCTCGTTCGAGGTTTCTCCACATTGTGTCGCTCATGCCTGCGCGGCGGGCCGCTTCCCTGGTTGCCATGCCCCGCTTGAGCCGTTCGGCTCGTAGCGCGTCCCCCAGCGGCCACTCCATGTGGTCACTCATACCCACATGATGACCCGCAAAGCACTGCAAAGTCTACAGGTGCGGCCCGCTTTGTGACGCTTTGCATCCAATTGGATGCAAAGCCGGGTCTCCAGTAACGAGATAGCGCCGAGCAATTCGATCTACCGCTTTGCACTGCTTTGCACTACGCTTTGCGACATGACCTTCTCCACCTTCGCGCAGCGGCTCACGGAGATGCGCGAACGCGCCGAGCTCACCGCCTCCGAGCTCGCCGCTCGATCGGGTGTGTCGCTGCCGTACCTGTCGCAGCTGGAAAGCGGGAAGCGCACGAACCCGCGAATGCCGATCCGCCGGGCACTCGCCCAGGCGCTCGGAGTGACGGCGGCCGACCTGCCCACGTCCGACACGACCACGGACGAGCAGTGACCACCACGAGCGAGAGCCCCGCACACCTGGCCGGGCAGCGGGGCTCTCGGGAGACACAACCACACCCCCACCAAGAGGTGCAGTCGATGACCACAGCCTACGACATCCCTGTCCCCGAACTGGTTCAGGCGCTCATGTCGCCGTCGATCGAGGTTTCGATCTGGCCGGTGCCGGGATTGCAGTGCGAGTACTGCGCCGAGGTCGGCGCGATCACCACGGTGCGGGTCATGGCGGTGTGCCCGCGGCGGGATGTGTTCCAGCCGATCGACGACCAGCTCGTCTGTGGCTTGTGCGCGCCGGACGTGATCGACCGCGTGATCGAGGAGCACGACCCGCGTTCCGGGCGTCTGCCGCTGGTCGAGGTGACCGACTGATGGGCCGCGTTTCGAAGTGGCTTTCCGACAAGGCGAGTGACGCCGTGTTCGGCAAGCAGGAGCGCATCAACCACGAGCTCACCACGGGCGCCGAGCAGCTGCTCAAGGACAACGCGCCCAACAACCCCCAGAACCCGAAGGACGGAAAGAAATGAGCACGCCCAGCACCGAGCTCGCGACGACAGCGCAGGCGCCGCGCAAGGCGCCGATTGCGCTCGGCGGCCGACAGAACGACTTCGACACCGCCTACCGGCTGGCGAAGAACCTCGCTGTGTCGAGCCTCATCCCGAAAGACCTGCGCGGGAAGCCGTCCGACGTGCTCGTGATCCTGATGTACGGGCAGGAACTCGGCCTCGCCCCGATGCAGGCCATGCAGGGCGTGTACGTCGTCAACGGCCGCCCGTCCCTCGCCGGGCAGACCTGGTTGGCGTTGGCACGCAAGGCCGGGCACCGCATCACCGTGCTGGAGAACGACGCCCAGCACGCCACGGTCAAGGTCACGCGCGGCGACACAGGTGAGGAGCACACCGAGACGTACACGATCGACCAGGCCAAGCGCGCCGGTTTGACGAAAAAGGACATCTGGCAGAACCACCCCGAGCGCATGCTCATGTGGCGCGCCACCGGTCGCGCGTGCACGTTCCTGTGTCCGGAGATTGCTCTCGGCTTCACCGACGCCGAACCCGGCGAGCTCGACCCGGAAGGGCCGACGCTGGCAACCGCGGTTGCCGAGCGCACCGACCGGCAACGGTCCGAACGGGACGAGGCGCTCGTCGAGCAGGTGCGCGAGGACCACCAGGCGCTCGCGCAGGACGAGGCCGCGATGCTCGCCGAGCTCGACCAGATGGACCGGCAGCACACGGGGTCGAACGACGGCGAGCCGGTCGACGCGGACCTCGTCGACGAGCCGGACGCGCTGTTCGGCCAGCCGCCCGCCGCCGAGCAGCAGCGGGAACGACTGTGAGCGCGGACGGGTGGACGTTCGAGTCCACGATCACCGACCCGAACGGCGTGCGGGTAACCGTGACCGTGAGCGTTCCTCTCGAACGCGCATGGAAAGACGTTGGCGAGTCCGCCGAGCTCGCACAAATGGCCGCGTCTCGCGCACAGGCGATGCTGCGTGATAGCCGTGAACGGGCGCCGTTCTGATGACCACGCCCGAAGTCGAGCGGACGACCGCGGACCTGTTGCTGGAGTGGGACCGTTCGCGGCCCCGCTCCCGGCAACGGGAACTCGGGTGGTCCGAGGTCGGCGGGTGCAAACGGCGAGCAGGGTACCGGCTCGCCGGGACCGAACCGTCCAATCCCGGCGGCAGCCTCCAGGCCGTCATGGGCACCGCGATACACGATGCCGTGCAACAGCGGCTCGCCGAGACCGCCGGGCCGGATGACCTCGTTGAGCACCCGGTGGTGTTCGCCGGGATCCCGGGCCACCTCGATCGGTACGAGGCCGACACCGGAGACCTGATCGACGTCAAGACCACAACGTCCCTATGGCTCAAGCACATCAAGCTGCACGGGCCGGATAAGCCGCACCTGTGGCAGACGGCCGGGTACTGCGCGGCGCTGCTACAGCAGGGCGTCAAGGTCCGGCGGATCGTCATCGACTACATCGCCCGCGACACCGGAGAGCTGTACCGGTGGACCGGTCGATTCGAGATACGGCACGTGCGGGACGCGTTGGCATGGCTCGAATCCGTACGCGGCGTCGAACCGGAGATGCTGAACCGCGACTACGCGCCCGACTCAGCGTTCTGCGGGCACTGTCCATTCCAGAAGATCTGTTGGGACGGCGCCACGCCGGACCGCAACCCGCGATCGGTGCTGTACGTCGAAGACCCGGACGCCCGCGCATGGGCGCAAAAGCTGTGGGATGCGCGCGACGAGAAAGCCGCGGCCAAGGAACGAGAGGGTGAAGCCAAGGGAGCGCTCGACGCGCTCCGCCCCAACGAGGCCGGTACGTCGTCCATTCTCGACGTGGGCCTCGACGGCCACGGACTCGTGTGGCAGGTCAGCACCTCGTACCTTCTCGACCACGAGCTCGTCGAGAAGGACTACGCCAAGGCCGACGCGAAACCGCCGCGCAAGCCGAGCACGAGCACCAAGTTGGTGTTCGTGCCCCTCCCGGGCACCGAGTCATGAGCGCGCGGTGCCCGTCGGGCAAACGCCAGTTCCGGACCGAGGAAGCCGCCGATGCCGCGCTGACCTCAATCTGGTCCCGTCCGTGGCCCGGCGGGCGCCGCCTCGAAACCCGCTACTACCAGTGCCCTGACTGCGCGCAGTGGCACCTGACATCACAACCCCTACGGCCGCAAAGGATCGCATCGTGACCGCAACGCAGGTGGGTGGGCTCGAAGTCATCGCCGACGAGCCCACCCCATCCCCGATCAAGTCCCGTGACGGCGCCGCCGTCCTGTGGACGCAGACCCGCACGCTGCTGCTCGGAGACGGCAGCACGGTCTACGGCTGCCAGCACTGCGACTACACCAGCCCGAACGTCAACGCCATCCGTCCGCACCTACAGGCGCACAACTCGCGACGCGGCAAGAAGACGACCACCGCACCGACCGGCGACCTGACCCTCGCCGAACTGGTCGCCCGCCTGGCCGAGCTGGACAAGGTCACCGCGGCACTGGACGAGTGGAGAACCCGCGCGCTGAAGGCTGAAAAGGCCCTCCGCACTCTGCGAAACCTGCTGGGAGACAGGACATGACCACCAAACAGCGGACGGCCGTGCACTTCTTTATCGAGGACGGGTTCCTCGTACGCGGCACGCTGGACCCGCACAAGGCCCTCGCCCTGGCCCTCGACGACGGCGACCCGTACCAGTTCGGCTACGCATGCGAGATGGCAGCGCGGCCGGAATACGAAACCGAGCAGCCAACTGTCGACGAGGTTCGAGACCTCGGAGACCTCATGCACACGTACCTCAGTGGCGCGAAACCCGGCTTGTACCGGATCGTCCCGGCCCCACCCGGCGACGACGAATACAGCTGGGTCATGCACCCCGTCGACGAGCGCGGCCGAGGTGTGTTCGAAGGAGTGGTGTTCTATGGCTGACCAGCTCACGTTGGCCCTCACCGACCGGCACGCCGGACAGCAGGCCAACCTCGCCGCGTCGACGACCGGGCACCGCGACCACCGGGACGTGGTCGAGCTCGCCGTCACCGTCTGCGCCCGCAACGGCCGCCCGTTCACCGCCGACGACGTGCACCGGCTCGTCGCCCGCGAACTCAGCGCACCGTACGACCACAACCTCGTCTCATCGGTCATGGGCGTGTGGGCACACGCCGGCCGGATCGTCGAGGAGCCCCTGCGCGCCACCGCGTCCCGGCAACGGTCCCGCCGAGCCTCGCGTAACAGGTGGTGGTCCGGCGTCCGAGGTGGCACCGCGGACCCACCATCACCCCGTGCCCCACACCAGTGATCCACCAGGCCGCGCCCAGGCTCCACCGGGCGCGGCCCGCTACTTCGGGAGCACACCCCATGGACCGCAACACCTACGCGAGCAACCTCGCCTCACTCGCCATGCAGATCGTCGGCGCCGTCCACTTCGGAGGACCCGCCGCCGTACAGGCCGCCATCGGCGCCGCCCGCTCCCTCACCGCACCCCGAGACATCCACACCGAAGACGCGATCATCGTCATTCTCGCCGCCATCGCGAGCCCCGACCAGACCCGTAGCGGCATCCTCACCACCGTGCGACGCCTCGACGGCGACCCGCTCGGACTCGTGCCCGGCAAACCCAGCCACTACCGCAGCAACCTGCTCGCCGTCGAGATGGCCATTCGCGGCGCTCTGCCCGCGAGCGCCCTCAACCCGCGCGAGCGCGTCGACGTCATCGAAAGCCTCCGCGCCCGCGGCTTGACCCGCGAGCAGATCGCCCACCACCTCAACAGCGAGCCGCACCACGTCGACCAGTGGGCAGGCCACCAGACACACAGGACAGCAGCATGACCAGCACCACCCAGCAGCCGACCGACGACATACGCCTGTCCTATCGAGACCTCGGGCTACTCGTCTACCTCCGCACCCTCCCCGAGGGCACACCGATCACCGCAGACGCCCTCGCCGGGCCAGCACACCGCGAAGGCCGCGACGCCGTACGGGCATCCCTGCGGGCCCTGGAGATCACCGGGTACATCACCACCCGCCGCGCCCAGGACCCGCAGACCGGCCGATGGGCCACCAGAAAACAGCTGGTCCACCCGGCGACGGCTTTCCAGGCGTCGGAAACCTGCATCGCAGAGTTTCCCCAGGTCCAGCCGAAGACTGGAAACCCGACGACGGAAAACCAGGCGTCGGGGCATACCCCCGAGGGGTACCCGCACCAAAACGCTGTAACACCGCAGGTCGAGCCGAAGACTGGAAACCCGACGACGGTTTTCCAGGCGCTAAAAGATAGTACTACCCACCTAGATCTACCTACTTACGTTCCAGCTCAGCAAGAACGCGCGCACGAGCACAACGACAACATCCCCACCGGCCCCGGCACCACAGGCCCACGATCCGGCCAGGCGCACCGGCTCGTCGGCAAAGTCATCGGCCCGGAGTTCCCCGCCGACACCCGAACCGCCCTCGCCCGCGAAGCCGCAACCCTGCTCGGCCAGTACGAACCCGCACTAATCGCCACCGCCCTGGAAACCTGGCGAACCAAAACCGGCATCGGCCCCCGCGTCCTCCCCAGCCTCGTCGCCGACCTCATCAAGACCACGAACAGCACGAACGAGCGTTCCGAACGCGTACGTTCCGGTGTCCCGGGCGCGCGTCACGAGGGCTCGACGGGCTCGAAGCGGGTCGACAAGGCGCTCGGGTTCATGGCCCAGGTCGAGCGGGTCAAGGCCGAGTTGGCGGCCGAGCAGTCGCGGAAGTTGCTGGAGGGTGGTGTTTCGGCGTGACGATCGAGGAAGCGGCGCAGCTGCTGGTCATGGCGAAGGTGCTGGACTCGCGGTTCGTCGAGCCGGATGACGACGGGTTCGTTTTGCGGCTGTGGTCGCGGGCGCTGGAGGACGTGCCGATGTCCGCGGCTGAGACGGCGCTCGGTGAGTACTACCGGTCGGCCCGGTACCGGGAGTCGCGGGACTCGATCATGCCCGCCGACATCGTCCAGTGGTACCGGGATCAGCGCCGGTACCCACCGGCCACGCGGCAGCGGCCGGAGTTCAACCCTGAGCGGATCCACGCTGGCGTGGACCGGGTGTTCGCGGCGTTGGCGGCGCGGAAGGCGATCGGTGCGGGCGAGGATCCGGACCTCGCGCAGGACATCGCCGACGGCGAGACAGCCCGTCGACGGCTCATGCACGCCGTGCGCTGCGAGTGGCCGCCGTGCCGGGCGGGCGAGGGCAAGCCGTGCACGGGCCCGCGAGGGTTGCCGTTGTCGGGTGGTCGGGTGCATGACGTACGGGAGCAGGCCGCGCTCGCCGCATCGGGATCTTCTCCGAACTAGGTATCGCGCTTTGCACTGCTTTGCACTACGCTTTGCAGTACGCTCACTTTGACGGTGACACCAAGGGAGACGACATGCAGACCACCACCAGCCGCCCGGCCAGCGGCAACAGCGCCCCGGCGGACATCGCCGCTGAGCTCTCACCCCAACACCGCGCCGCGATCTTGACCGCCCAGAGCCACCCGGAGTTCATGCTCACCGCTCACGGCAACACGTTGCGTGCGCTGGAGCGCAAAGGGCTGTGCACCGGCGTTTTCTCGTGCATCGACGGATCCGTCGCCAACTTGACCGAGCTCGGCAACGCCGTGTTCGCGAACCTGCTGGCAGAGGTCACCAAGCAGCCGGAGACGCCGCATCAGGGCGCGGACGAGCCGCTGTTCGGCCTGCGCGTCACCGATCAGGTCGACCACGACGCGGGCGCGCTGTTCGGCGTCGAGGCCGACATGCCCACCGACGAGCAGCCGGTCGAGACGCCAGCCGCGACGAGCGAGCACTTCGCGAAGTACGTGCAGGCCAGCGAGTCCCGGACCATCGGTAACTGGCTCGACGCGATCACGTCGGACATACGCAGCAACCCGGCCGAGCACGACACCGAGCGCAACCGGCAGGACGTCGCCTACGTGATGAACGTGCTGCACGGTCGCGCCCTGGCCCTCAACGAGCAGCGGGCAGAGCGAGTGCGTGCCCTGCCTGCACGGAACCGCGACCTGCCGGTGCTCACGATCCAGGAGCTGAACCGCACGTACACCGACCTGGTGGAGCGCTTGGCGGACTACTCCGGAATCCACGAGGAGAGGCTCCGGGAGCGCCTCGTGGCGGTGATGGACGAGCTGCACGGTCGCGCCCTGGCCGAGGAGAGGCGGCGCCAGACCGTCCGCAACGTCCTGGCCCGGCAGGACGACATCACGCTGAGCCGCGAGCTGGGTGCGCAGACCGACCGGCCGACGTGGCAGCGGCGCGAGATCCTCAACGCCCTGCACACGCGGGCACTGCGCGAGCAGCCGAAGCCGCGGCGCAACGCCACGATTACCGACAACGCCCGCGCCGTCGCCGACTTCATCGACACACACCACGACCTCGGCGAGGTTTGCTCGCTCGACTCGCAGGCCATGGGCGCCCCGCTCGTCAAGATGCAGCTCGGCAGCCGCAACCAGCGGCACGCCGCCGCCACGTTGCTCGCGTGGTTCTACCGGCTCGACAACGCCAACGTGACCCGCACCGTCTACAAGGGAAGCGTCCACGTCGAGGTGACCGGCAACGTGGACGGCGTGCCCGTCGCGGTCTTCACCGGCTTCGCCCCCGCCGCCGCCTCCGCCGCCCTGAAGAACCAGCCGACCGTGCACACGCTTCGCGCGATGCAGATCGCAGGCGTCCGATGACCGCGACCCTGAACAACTTCGCCGCGGCCGTCGCCCGTGTCCGCCCTCAGGTCGAGCGCATGCTCGGCCTGGCGGGCGGCGACGCCGACACCGTCCACAAGCACTTGACCGCCGGTCGCGACCGGTTGCAGGACAACGGACGCCTCGACGACGACGCACGCGACGCGTACCGCGCCATGTTCACCGCCCTGGCCGAGATCGAAGACCCGCTCTTGCTCGGCGACCCGCCCGTCCGCGACGACGACGGCACGTGCTCGTACTGCGGCGACGACTTCGCCGAGCACTGGAGCGAGCGGGAAGCCCGCTACGTCGCGGCGCGCAAGTTCCACCGCTACGACAAAGGCGACGTGCCCGGCGTCTACAGCGACGAGATCCCCGGCGGTGCCCGATGAGCACGCAGAAGATCACCGCCGCATTCTCGATCGCGGCGGGCGGGTACGGCGAGATCATCCTCGACACGACCGGCCTCTCGGCCGACGAGATCGCCGAGCAGGTGTTCGTCAACACCGTGGTGGACACGACGCTGTGCCATGAGTGTGCGCACACCCTCAGCGACCCAGAGGTCGAGGACCTGACCGGGTTCACGATCGACGGTGTCCACTACGGGAAGCGAGACGGACACTGGCAGGTGGCCCGATGAGCGCTCGGCACACCCGCCGCGACCGGCACCTCATGTGGACCGAACTCGGCGACCTCTGGGAGCAGGTGCAGGGCTACCTCGCCATGCTCGCCCTGACCTTGTTCGTCGGCGGCATCGCGACCCTGTTCGGGCTCGCGATTGGTGAAGCCGCAGGCAAAGCGCCCGCCTGGACCTTCGGCGGACTCGCCGCCGTCGGCCTGGCCGCCCTCGCCGTCTGGCGGTGGCGAGCGGCCGGCCGAACCCTCGACACCATCCTCCGCGAGGAGGAACTCGCCGCGGCGCGTGCCCGCCTCGCGCGGTCCCTCGCCCTCGTCGACGCACCCGCCGGGTACGTCGAGATCTGGGACCCGCACGTCGAATGCATCGTCTGCTCGCAGTGCGGCGCACCCGTGACCGTCGATCCCTGCCCGGTTCACGGGCCCGCCGCAACCGACCGCGCCGCGCTCGACGGCGGCATCCCGCCCGTGTCCGTGCTCGCACGACCCATCACCGCGGCCGACATCCGGAAGTGGCCGCGCTACTTCCTCGACGGCCCCGGCCGGAAGCTCGCCGAGCAGACCGACTGCCGCCACGGTTACCGCCTCACCGACTCCTGCCCGTGCTGCGACGCCGAGCAGGAACCCGCCGCCTGACAACCACCCGAGCAGGTGGTCCCGCCGAGCTTCCCCCGGCGGGACCACCACCCCACCAGGGAGACACCACCCGTGACCGACCAGCTCGACGAGATCAAAGCCCGCGCCGCAGCGGCCACCCCCGGCCCGTGGATGTGGGAAGGCAACACCGACACCCGGCACATCAGCCTGGCCACGAAGTACTGGGGCCGCTGGGTCGTGATGGGTTTTCGCCGCTGGGGCATGCAAGGCGCGCAACCCATGTTCGCGCAGGGACGCAAGCCCGGCCCGATCGAGGACCGCAAAGGCGACTGGGGACCGTTCACCAACGGTGAGCCCGGCACGCTGGCCGATGCCGAGCACCTCGCCCGGTACGAGGTGTGTCCGACCGCGACCAGCCGCAAGGACCAGCGCGTGTACCGCGCCGACCTGACCGGCATTCGCAACCCCGACGCCGAGTTCATCGCGCACAGCCGGGCGGACGTCGAGTGGCTGCTGTCCGAAGTGGAACGCCTCCGCGGCCAGCTGGACGTGTTGGGCACACAGCAGGCCGATCACGACTGTGCGGCCAACTGCACCCTCGAACATGGCGAAGACGACGACGTCTACGACGGCCCGTGGTCGCCACGAGAAACCGAGCTCGCGGTCACGGCGCGTACGAGCGCAGGGGAACCGGTCCTGTGACGATCACCGAGGAACCCGAAGTCCGCGACGTTCACGGCGACCCCGAGACCACCCACGAATACCAAGAGGACGACTGGGACCAGGAGTGGCCACCCGAGTCCACCACGGTCGGCTGGGACCTTTCGTGGGGTTGCCGCGCGAACTTCACCCGCGCCACCGACGGCGACTACACGGTCACCGTCAACACGTTCGGCGCCGACCAGCGCAACGGCATCACGAACCGCCGGTTCGACCGCGAGCAGCTCGTCGACTTCGCCCGCCAGCTGCTCGCCCTCGCCGACGAGGAGAACACCCGTGCCTGACCAGACCGTGTTGCAGCAGGCCGCCAGCGTGGCGCGCCTGCTCGGCCACACAAGGACCGCGGCTCGCTTCGCCGACGTCCTGAAGACCCATGCCGCGCAGGGCTGCCCGGTCGACGGCATCGCACCGTGCACCGTCGAGCAGTACGCCCGCGAGTACCTCGACGAGCACACCGACGGGCCGAACACCGTCGTCCTGCACATCGAACCTGACCTCTCGTCACCCGGCGAGGACCACCTCACCCGGGTCCGGCGCCGCTGGCGTGAAGCAGAGCGGGACAACGCCGCACTCGTCGAGCAGGTCGAGCAACGGGACCAGCAGATTGCCGCGTACCGCGAACTGCTCGGCTGCATCTGGCTCTACGTCAACTGGCGTTACGTGACGAAGCAACTGGAGACCGTCCAGAAAGAACTCTGGGCGGACGCCGTCGAGCAGTGGCAGCCTGACGGCTCGGACGATCCGCCACCGCCCCGCACCGTCGACCGATGGTGGCGCGACGACGCACCAGCCACGCAGCCGCTCGTGTGTGGCGCGTGCTGTTGCGCCATCCCCGTACACAAGACGTGGGGCCCCTTGGATCAGTTCACCCCGCAACAGCACGCCGAGATCCAGCAGACACTCGCCAAGCTGGGCGCCGACCTGACGGCCATCCTGGACAGCCTCAAGCCGGAGCCGACGCTCTGCGGCGCCGTGGAAGGCGCGACCGGCATCAAGTGCGACGAGCCCGAACGGCACCGCGACGACCACACCGGCACCTCGACCGCGCAGCAGAACGCGAGCGTCGGCTACCAGCTCACCGTGACATGGCCACGCCAGCCGTACGACACGTGCGCGACCGAGGCCACGCCATGACCGCCACCGTGCCGTACCTCGGTGAACTCCTCAACACCGTCACGCCGAACCGGTGGACCACACCATGTCCCGGCTGTGGTGGGTGCGAAGTCCTGCGCGTGTACGAGAACGGCATCGGCGGGAGCGGCCACACGCGACCGCTCCCGCCGATGCCCGCGCACAAGGCAGGCGGGCACCACACTCACCAGGCCCAGAGGAAGCAGGTCGCCTGATGACCGACACCAAGCGCACCGTCGTAGCGCACATCCCCCGTGGCATCAGCCTCGACCTCCTCGGCGCCGTCGGTGGCCTGCTCGACGCCGCGCTCGGCGGCGCGCTGCTCATGTCCGGCCAGCACGGTTCGGACGGTGCCGGGTCCGTGGTGCTCCGCGACGACCAGGACCAGGCCGACGCCGTCCGCCTGCTCAACGCCGCCCGGCGCCGCATCGCGCGCCGACCGCTCAAGCCCGCACCCGAGGACGAGCCCACCGACGACCCGTCAACGCTCAACCGCATCAGCGAGCACCCGGACGGCGGACTCGAGTTCGGACTCGGCGGATCGCTCGACGCCGCCCAGGAGATGGCACGCATGATGCTGGCCGCGTTCATCCCCGCGTTGCGCGACACCGACGCCGTGAACTACCTGGAATTCCCCGCGACCGACCAGGACACCGGCCAGACGTACGCGCTGATCGTCGTCAAGCCGGACGGCCTCACCCCGCACGCCGCACGCCAGCGAGCCGAACGGGAAGCCGACCGCCTGCGCGCGCTGCTAGCCGAACACGGAATCGAGGACCCGCATGCCTGACACCACCGCGGCCCCGACCGTGTACGAGATCGACGTCCCGATGATCCCGACCCGTCGGGGCGCGATGGTGCCGCCGCTCACCGCAAACATGCGCCTGCACTGGCGGGCCGAAGCGCACCGGATCCGCAACGTCCGCGAACTGGTCGCCAACACGGCCAACGACGCGGGCATCCCGCAGTGCCAGCACCTGACCGTGCAACTGCACTACCGGCCCGGCGACAACCGGCGCCGCGACGCCGACAACCTCTACCCGACGTTCAAGGCCGCGTGCGACGCACTCGCCCGCGGCCCCCGCCGGGACTGGGTCGGGCTCGAACTCGTCCCCGACGACACCCCCGAGCACATGACCAAACTCGCGCCCGTCATCCACCCCGGACCGGGCGACCGTCGACTGTGGCTCACCGTGGAGGTCACCCGATGACGACCACCGAGCCACCCCGGATCCCGCGCAACATCCCCGACTGGCACACCGACGGCCTGTGCCAGCTGTTCCCCGAACTGGACTGGATCGAGGCCCAGGGCGAGCAGGCGGTCGCGTGCCGCGCGATCTGCTCGGCGTGCCCGGTCCGGCTCGCGTGCGCGCTCGGATCGCTCGAACGCGGCGAACCCTGGGGAATCTGGGGAGGACTCGACCGGGCCGACCGCAAGACGGTCGCGGCCGAGTACGGCTACCCCGTGCCCGCGATGCTGCCCGAGCACGGCACCAACGCCCGGCGGGTCAAGCACGGGTGCACGTGCCCGGACTGCAAGCACGCGCACGCGCTGTACGAAGCCGAACGCCGCGCCAAGGCACGCGCGAAAGCACGCGCCCGCGGGCTCGGCTGGCCGCCCGCGCACATCCTCGCCGCCCCGGTCCGGATCGGCCGGCATCTCCTCGCACCCGGGCAGTACCTGCTACCCCTGCCGGACCTGCCCGAGCACCGCCGCGCCGCGCCGGTCGACCAGCCGCTCGCGGCATGACCTGGAGGACACGTGAAGCGCCGATCGATCAACGCCGACGAGCAGGACGTGCACAGCCGGTGGCGCCGGTACCTCACGTCGTTCCGGCGGGCGGGCGCGGCCAGCAAGGTCAAGCGCCGCATCCGCCGCCGAGAACGCCGCGAGGGCAAGCATGGGACGCGTCGCGCACAGCAGGAAGGGTGACCGCTGCTACGGGACGCGGGCGGCGATTTGCAGCGCAGCGGCCACGGTCTCCGACAACGTCCGCTTGACCGCCGCGCCCCGGATGTTCGCCAGGTGTTCGAGGTACCGGTTGCGCTCGGGATTCGGACAGTCCAGCGGCAGGCCCGCCACGACCGTGTCAGGGCGCGTGCTCACGTCCACACCGAACTCGACGTTTGTCGTGAACCCGGGCGCGCTCGACAGGTCGCGCGGAATCCAGAACATGACCACGGTCGCCCGGTACCTGGCGCGCGTCTCCCACTCGAACTGATCGCGATAGTGCCGCGCGCGACGGCCGCCGCGCGACTCCGGGGACAACACCGCCAGCTCGCCGTAGTAGAACTCCATCCCGGTCAACTGCCGATCGATCTCGGCTAACGCGTCGTCTCGCCACCTGACCGCGCCCGACGACGGACCGGCCAGGAACACCGACCGCATGCCGGGGATGGGTTCCCGTGCCATCACGAGCTCATACTCAGCCACACGCCACCGCCCGTGCAGCCCGGTCCTGTTGCTGACGTGTCCACGGCAGCGGCAAGCCGTCACTCTCGGATCTCGGCACGACGTGCACATGCAGGTGGTAGACCGTCTGGCTGCTGTGGACACCGCGGCTGGTGATCAGGTTGCCGTCGGTGTGCTCGGCCAGCAGCTCCGCGGCACGGGCCATCACGGCACCGGTCACGATCGGGTCCTCGGCCGCGTCCGCCACATGCACGCGCGGGATCACCAGAGCGTGAGCCGCGTGCACGCCACCGCGCCGTGGCCGGATAGCCAGGGCGTCCGGCCACTCCCGCATGATCACAGCGGGAGCGTGTCCTTGCGCGATCGAGCAGAACGGACAGTGGGGTATGGAATCTGTTGGCACGCATGAATTATCGGGTCGTACGGCCTCGTAATTACAGGTGTTTCCCGTGTCCTCTTTGCTGCTGGGTGTTCCACTCTCGCCACTGCCGCATGACCTCCTCGTGTGGTGGCGGCAGTAGGTAGGTCGTGTCGTTGGGGAGCCCTTCGGCGCGGCACCGGTCGCAGCAGATCCAGACGAACGGCGTCGACCAGCCTTTGGTGACCTTGCCAGGTTCGTGCGGGTGCCCGTTCTTGCACGTCTCGGGGTAGACCTCGGTGACCCGCGTGCCCGGTCCGAACCGGTACCGCAGGGGACCATCCGCCTGATGCTTCGAACGCACGTTCGACACCGTAGCCGGTGACAGTCCTACCTGACCATCACCCGCGTGAGGTCGTCCAGGCTGCCCGACGAGAAGCGCGCGGAGATCGCCGAGGACATCCGGCGCACCGCGGGCACGCCCGACGGGTCATACCGCAAGATCGCCGCGAGGCACAGCGTCGGTGTCGCGACCGTGCAGACCGTTGCTAAGGAGAACGGCCTGGCGGACGCGTGGAAGGACGGTCACGAGCAGACCCGGGCCGCCACCGAGGTCAAGACCGCGAACGCCGCCGCTCGGCGCGCACAGCTGCAGGTCGACCTGCTCGGCGACGCGCAGGAGTTGCGCGAGCGCATGTTCGGCAACGTCCGGCACCTGCACGTCGTGAAGGTCGCCGGGGAGTTCGCGGGCGAGTCGGTCGAGCACACCGTCGTCCCGACCGGGCCGCGCGAGTGGCGCGACATCATGAGCGCGATTGGCGTCGCCTCGTCCAAGTCGGTCGAGCTCGCCCGGCTCGAAGCCGAACAGGCCGGCGCGGGCCAGGCGTCCGGGCTGCTGGAGCAGTTCGAGCGGTCGCTCCGCTCTGCACGCGTCGCCCGGGAGCAGGCCATCGACGAGGCCCCGTGACCAGCGACGGCGCGCTGTCAGTCAAGCAGCAAAACAGCATCCTCGACGCCGAAGCCTCCATCAACGTCTGGGAAGGCAGCATCCGGTCCGGCAAGACCGTGGCGTCCATCGTGCGCTGGCTGATGTATGTGCGCACCGCCCCGGCCGGGCCGCTCGCGATCATCGGCAAGACCCGCGACACCGTCGCCCGCAACGTGCTGGACGTCATCGCCGACCTGGCACCCGGCGCCATCGCCTTCAACCGCGGCGCGCCAACGTGCCGGATCCTGGGCCGCCTCGTGCACGTCGTCGGCGCGAACGACGCCAAGTCCGAAGGCAAGATCCGTGGTCTCACGCTCGCGGGCGCCTACGTCGACGAGATCACGCTGTTGCCGGAAGCGTTCTGGAACCAGCTCCTTGCCCGCTTGTCCGTGCCGGGCGCCAAGCTGTTCGGTACGACGAACCCGGACAGCCCGGCGCACTGGTTCAAGAAGAACTTTCTCGCCAAGGAGCACACCGAGCCGGATCTCGGTCTCAAGTCGTGGCACTTCGTGCTCGACGACAACCCCGGCATCCCGGAGGAGAAGAAGCGCCAGTACAAGGCCCAATACGTCGGGCTCTGGTTCAAGCGCTTCATTTTGGGCCAGTGGGTGGCGGCCGAGGGCGCGATTTACGACCTGCTCGACGACACCGTCCACTGCCGACCAGCACCGAGCAAAGACCGGTGGCTGGCCGTGTGGATCGCGCTGGACTACGGCACGAGCAACCCCACGCACGCCGGGCTGATCGTGCTCGCGACCGACGACGCCGGCACGCCGGGCCTGTACGTGGTGTCCGAATGGGAGCACGACGGCCGGGCGAAAGGCCAGCTCACGGACGCCGCGATCAGCAAGCGCCTAGCCGAGTGGGCACAGCAAGAGCTGGCCGACGTCGGTCTCGAACCGGTCGTGGCGCTCGACCCGTCGGCCGCGTCACTTCGAACCCAGATGCGCGCCGACGGCTGGCCGGGCCTGCGCTCGGCAGACAACCGGGTCGAGACGGGCATCCGCAACACCGCGTCACTGTTCGGTGGGCGCCGCCTGTACGTCGATGCCGAGCAATGCCCGGTCCTCTGGGAACAGCTCTGCGGCTACGTGTGGGACGACGAAGCACTCGCGAAGGGCGAGGAGAAGCCGAAGAAGGAGAATGACCACGGGTGCGACATGCTGCGCTACGGCGTGCAGGCCGCCCGCGGGGTGTGGCGCGCGTGGCTACCCGAGCTCGCCGCCGCCGACGGCGGGCTTGCCGACGCGGCGTGACTGCGTCCGGATCGCCACGGATCCCACCAGAGCAAGCAGGCCCATGCCACCCAGCAACCAGCCCCACGCCTGCCGTGTGCTGAACGCGTCCACGCAAGCGGTTTCCTGCTCCGGACTCCACTTCATCGGATCGGCCGGCCGATCCGGAGCAAGTACCGTTCCGCACTCCCACGTTTGCGCCCGCTCGACACCGGAGTAGGGGTTCTCGACCTCGGCGGTTGCCGACACGCCGAACACGGCGAGCAGCAGCAGACCGACAACGACAAGTGCACCGCCAGCAGCGGCGACGAACGCACGAGGCGACATGGGTAAACCCCCGGGGAAGGTAGTTGGTGCCCAGCATCGGGGTATCTGTGTGGATCACCAACGCGTTACGCGTGACACCAGGGGTGGACTGTCGCGCGTGTGCTGATCGCCGAGAACTCCTTCTGGCCGCCGCTTGGTCACGACCGCATGCGCCACCGCTGGCAGTCGTGGGCCGCCTGGTGGTCCGGCGACCTCGACGAGCTCCGCACCCGCACCCCATGCACGGCGCCCGGCGGGTACTGGGCGCGCCGCGCCGCGAAACCTGGCGACCGCGAGATGCATCTCCCGCTCGCAGCGGACATCGCGCGCACGAGCGCCGAGCTCGTGTGTGGCGACACGCCAGTGATCGAGTTCGAGGACGACACCGCGACGCAGAAGGCGTGGGACGACCTCGCCCAAACCATCGGGTGGGCCAACACACTGCTCGAAGCTGGCGAGATATCGGCGGCGCTGGGCGGGGTCTACCTCCGGCCTGTGTGGGACAAGAACACTGCTGGACATCCTTTGCTGACTACCGTGCGGGCCGACGAGGCGTTGCCGGAGTTCCGATACGGCGTGTTGCACTCCGTGACCTTTGTGGACGAGCTGCCCGCGCCGGATCATTGGAAGCGCCGCAAGGACGCGGAAGCCTGGCGGCATTTGGAACACCACGAGCGGGGGCAGATCCGACACGAACTGTGGCTCGGCACGACCAGCAACACCGGGCAGCTTCTGCCGCTGACCGAGCACCCGGCCACAGAGCACCTCGAACCGGTCATCGACACGACCAGCGTTCGGCCGGACGGCGGGCTGCTCGTCGACTACGTCCCGAATGACCTGCCGCAACCGCTCGACCGTCTGCCGCTCGGCCGCTCTGACCTCCAGGGCCTCGAAACGATGCTTGACGCGCTGGATGAGGCGTGGGATTCGTGGATGCGGGACATCGAGCTCGGCAAGGCCAGGGTTCTGCTGTCCAAGGAGATGCTCGACCCCGTCTCACAGGCCAGCAGCAGCGGAGGCAAATGGGGCTTCGGGCGTCGCCAGAACACAACCCCGGCGAAGGCATTCGACACCGACGCCAAGGTGTTCGTACCACTCGACATCCCGGCCGAGGACGCCGGCAAGCCCGCGCCGATCACGTTGGTGCAGTTCCTCATCCGTGTCAAGGAGCACTACGAGACGTGCATGGCGCTGGCCGAGCAGATCACCAGCCGCGCCGGGTACTCGCCGCAAACCATGGGCATGCACGTGGACGGACAGCTGTCCGGCACCGCGATGCGCAGGCGTGATCACCGGTCTTACCGGACGCGCGACCGCAAGCGCCGCTACGTCCGGCCAGCAGCGGAGCGCGTGCCGGAAACGCTGATGCTGATCGGCGCGGCCGTGTTCGGCGGCCCCAAACCGAAGGCCCGCCCCACGTTGACGTGGCGCGAGACCGACCAAGCCGACCCGATGGAAACCGCGAACGTGATCAACACCCTCCGACAGGCTCGTGCACTGTCGACGGAAATCGCGGTCCAGATGGCGCACCCCGAGTGGGACAAGACCCAGGTCGGTGACGAGGTTAAGCGGCTGGCCAAGGAGGACGCCGCGCTGACCGCGCCGCCGCCGACCGGGCACGAACCCCCGGTGTGGGCCAAGCCGATCCAGAACCAGCCACCCCAGCCTGAGCCTGAGCCTGAGCCGGAGGACGACGACCAATGACCGCACCGAAAACGCCGACGCTCGCCGAACTGGGCAAGATCCTCGGTGACCTTGTCCCCACGCTGCAGTGGGTGGAAGGCGTGCAGAACGTCACCGCGAAAGCGGTCGAGCAGGAGACCAACGCGGTGCTCGGTAAGCAGACGCTGAACGAAGCGCAAGCGCGCGCGGTCGCGTGGCGGGTGCTCTCAGATCTCGGCACGTTCGTGCGGGACGTCGAGCCCGGCACACCGGAACCGGGCGCCGATGCGGCGCCCGAGACGTTCGACGACTGATGGCACGTGGTGTCGACCCGACCGCCGCAGCCGACGTCCTCAAGCAACTACTCGACACCTGGGACGCCGCCGCAGAGCGGATGCTCGCCACGGTAGCTCGCCGCTTGGCGCAGGGGATCGAGCAAGACGGCTGGGCGGAAGTCAAGGCGCGGCAAGTCCTGTCAGTGCGGGATGAACTGCGCGCGATCCTGGCCCGGCTCGACGTCACCGTGCCGGAGTTGGCCGCGCGCGCGCTGGACGAGGCGTACACGCTCGGCCGGCAAGTAGTCGCGTCGCGGGACCTCCCGGTCGCGCTCGGCACCCGGCCCGGCCTGGTACAGCAGCTGCTCGAATGGCTTGTCTCTCAGCTCGGCGGTACACACCTCCCGGTCCTGCGCCGCCAGGTGGACCTGTACCAGCTCGCCGTGGCGCAGACAGAAGCGCTGATGGCCACGGGCACGATCACCCGCCGCGAGGCGATTGCGCAGACCGTCGACCGGTTGCTAGCGGCCGGACACGACCGGTTCGAAGACCGTGCCGGGCGCCGCTGGCACCTCGACACGTACGCGCGCATGGCAGGCCGGACCGCGGCACAGCAGGCCGCCGTCGAGGGTGGGCTCGCCGAGCTGACCGTCGAGGGCGTCGACGTGGTGCTGATCTCGGACTCGCCGCGTGAGTGCTCGCTCTGCCGCCCGTGGGAGCGGGAGGTGCTTTCCATCACGGGCCGATCTGTCGGCACCGACGTGGACGGCCGCCGGGTCACCGCCACCATCGCGGACGCGCGTGCCGCCGGGTTGTGGCATCCGAACTGCACTCACCGTGCCGACCCGGTGGTGATCGGGCTGACCGACGTGCACCGGCCGGCCGAGCAGAACCCGGAGGGGTACGAGGACCAGCAGCAGTTGCGGGCGCTCGAACGGCGGTCGCGAGAGCTCAAGCGGCGCCTAGCCGCCGCGCAGCAGTTCGGCGACACGGACACGGCGCGCAAGCTCCGGGCACGGCTCAAGGCGAACTCGGCCGCCATCAACCAGCACACCGCAGCGACCGGGCAACTGCGCCGCGGTGACCGCGAGCGGCCCGTTGACGGCACGGCACCGCGACGCGCGACGACCACACCGACACCACGACGCACGGCGGCACCGCCTGCACCGGCCCGGCCGGCGCCGACCGTCGGCCTGCCCGCGGGCGCGGAGCAGCAGCTCGCGCGCGAGCACGCCGAGAACAGTCTCCCGCCGCTGCGCAAGGCCACCGCCGAGGAACTCGACGCCAGGCTCACCAGGGCCACCGAGCACGAGGATTACGACCGCCTCGACGCGATCGTCGCCGAGATGGAACGGCGCGAAGCCGCCGCCGCACGCAAGGCCGAGCGCGACGAGCAGCGTTGGGCGCAGCTGGACGTGCTGATCAACGGCGGAGCGTCCGAAGAGGAAGCCATCGCCGAGGTGTTCGGCCGGTCCGTCGAGCGGCAACGACGCGACCGTGCGATTGCCGACCTGCGGTCACAGGGCTACACCGGGGCCGGGCTCGACGAGTTGGCGCGCCACGCGTTCCGGGACGAGGTGTACCGCCGATACATCGCCGCCGAAGACGCGACCCGCGGGCAGCTGCTCACTCCAGCAGCCCGCGCCGCCGGAGTCGACCCGCACAGTCTGTTCGTCGGCCCTGCCGACCGGGCACGCAAGCACGCATCGGACGAGCTGAAAGAGTGGTGGGACACGAACGGCCGGATCACGTACGATCAGTATCGCGCCGACTTGCTCGGCGACACAACGGGATCGCTGCGTGCGAGGTTCCGCACGGGCGGAGAGGATTGGCTGCGATGACACCGGCAGCGGAGATGCGCGCGGCGCTGCACGCTGGCCGAGCCGCAGCCGAGAACCGGCAACCACCAGACAACCCATACGCACCGGGGGACACTGCGCGCGAGCGGGTACTCGCCACGATGTGGCGGCAGGGCTACGCGGCAGGCAACCCAATCCCAGAGTGACAGCGCGCCCCCATCGTCCGCGCATGAACTGGGACCTGGTGTGGACCGCGTTCGTCACCGTGACCGTTGGTGTGTTCGCCGTACTGGAGATCCGCGGGCTGAAGGCGGATCCGCGAGGCAAGAACTACGGCACACTGTCGGCCGCGCTCCGTCGGTGGCTTGGCATCGAACCGGCCAAGCCGCGCCGCTGGTGGCTCGGTTCGGTGTTCGGCGCATTCTGGCTGTGGTTCGTCGTCCACATCCTCACACCATGGCTGTGACACACAGCGTCCACAGTGAAACCATGAGTGCACTCACTGACGGCCAGCCGCCGCGTCACCAGGGCATTGCGAGCCTGCTCAAGTTCTTCGACTACGACCACCTGCCCGAGCACCTGCAGGCCACATCCAAGGCGTGTCACGACCTCGCGCATGCGATGGCGGACGAGCTTCCGAGCGGGCCGGAGCTGACCGCCGGTCTGCGGAAGTTGTTGGAGGCCAAGGACTGCTTCGTCCGCGCCGTCCTGGACTGACTCGTCGTGCGGCTCGGTGACAGCCGGGCCGCACTGTCCCGGTCATGGCACGTACCGAGATCACCAGGCAGACCCCCGTCCGGAGCGGCGCGGCGCTCGCGCTCGCCGCAGTCGACGCGAGCGCGTCGCCCAACGGCATGTTCTACAAGAGCGACGGCACCGAGCTGGTCGTCGTCAAGAACGCCGACGCGTCCAGCCACACCATGACCGTCGACATCCCGGTCACTGTGGACGGCCAGGCAGTCACCGACAAGACCGTCACCGTCGCCGCAGGCGCCACCGTCATCGCGGGACCGTATGGGCCCGAGTACCGCCAGGCGGACGGCAGCGTCTACCTCAACTTCGACAGCGCCACGTCCATGACCGTGGGCGTTCTCGCCATCTGAGTAACACCCCGATCGCAGTCTCGGCCTCATGTCTGACGGAGCACCTTCCCCCACACCGCCCGCGCCGAGCACCGACCCGCAGGGTGGCCAGCCGCCTGCGGCGGTACCTGCGCCGCCCACGCCTCCGGCCAGTGGCCAGTCTGCGACCGGCCAGCCGGGCACGCCGCCCGCCAACGACGCCGCGAAGACGTTCACGCAGACCGACCTCGATCGGATCATCAACGATCGGCTCGAAAAGCAGAAGTCCGCCATCGAAAAGTCGTTCGGCGAGAAGCTCGCCGGGATGTTCGGCACCAAACCCGAGGGCGACGGGAAGGTCACCGCCGAGCAGGTACTCGAACAAGCCAAGCAGATCACCGAGCAGGCGCAGACCCGCGCGAACACCGCGACCGCGCGCTCGTTCATCTCGGCGGCGCAGATCAAGCCGGAGCGCGTCGACACCCTCGCGGGCATGCTCGACATCCCGGCTGTGCTGAAGGACGTCGACGCGGCGAATCCGTCGGCGGTGGACGCCGCGATCCAGGCCGCGGTCAACGCCAAGGTGGCCGAGTTTCCCGAGTGGAAGGCGGGAGCGCCGCTTCCCGCAGCATCTGGCGGTGACCGGCAGAGCAACACCGGCGACGGCAAACGGCGCTACACACGGGACCAGCTCTCGAAGATGAGCCCAGACGAACTCGCCGCGGTCGCCGACGATCTTCCCCTCGCAATGGCAGAGGGGCGCCTCACCTAAACACGGACGGCCGGGCGGTTACACCGCCCGGCCACCGTCGTGCACGGAGGCAAACCCCCTCGATCACTCCATCGAGGACACGGAGGTATCCGCCCGAACTCCGCGGGCAGGAAAGAAAGCCACGCGGAGAGGAGTAACCACCGTGGCATACGACCGCATGATCCCGGAAATCTGGAGCGCTGCTCTGCTCCGGGCACTGCGCAAGACCCTGGTGTACGGCCAGGCCGGTGTGATCAACCGCAACTACGACGGTGAGATCGGCCAGGCGGGCGACACCGTTCGCATCAACAGCGTGGGTCGCCCCACCGTCAAGACCTACAGCGCGGGCACGCCGATCGTGCGCGAGCAGCTGACCGACGCGCAGCGGGTCCTCGTCGTCGATCAGCAGAAGTACTTCGCGTTCGACGTCGACGACATCAACATCCGGCAGGCGCAGGGAAACATCGTCTCCGAGACGATGAGCGAGGCCGCGTACGCGCTGGCGGACGTGGTTGACCAGTTCGTTGCGTCGCTGTACACGCAGACGATCGCGGCGAACAACCTGGGGACCATCTCGGTTCCGGTCGCCACGCCGACAGACTTCTACGACAAGGTGCTCGTGCCGCTGTCGGTGAAGCTCGACGAGGCCAACGTCCCGTCCGAAGGCCGATACTGCGTCGCTCCGCCATGGCTGCACGGCCGTGGCCTGCTCGACCCGCGGTTCATCAAGGTGAACGAGTCAGGCACTGAGCAGGGCCTGCGCAACGGCATCGTCGGTCGCGCAGCCGGATTCGACATCCTGAAGTCGAACAACTGCCCCAACCCGACCGGTGACGACTACGTCGTTCAGGCCGGGGTCGGCGCGGCCATCACGTTCGCCGAGCAGATCAACAAGACCGAGGGCTACAGGCCACACGACACCTTCTCGGACGCCGTGAAGGGCCTGGCGGTGTACGGCGCCAAGGTCATCCGCCCCGAGTGCCTGGCGGTCGCGACCGTCTCGCAGACCTGATCGGAGGATCACCCCAGTGGCACGTACCGAAGTTCCACAGTCCAAGTTCATCGGCAACGGCAACCTTGCCGATCCTGCTGGCACTGCGGTGAATCCCGGTGCCGGGAACGGGCACTACATCGCGGCGGCCCCGTCGGATCGCATGGTGCTGCGCGTGACCAACACGCACGGCTCCGCGCACCCGGTCGTGGTCAAGGCGGGTGCCTACCCGCCCGCAATCGCCGCAGGGCAGGGCGACCTCTCTGTGTCGGTCGCTGCGACCACCGGCGTGCAGTGGATCGGCCCGCTGGAAAGCGGCCGATTCATCCAGGCCGACGGGCGCATCCACGTCGACATCGAGACCGCTCACGCGGGCACGATCACGGCGTTCGTGCTGCCGAAGGCGGTGTGACCGGTGGCCGACACGATCTACCTCAAGGGCGAGGGTGGGACGGTGTGGCCGCACGACCTCCCGCTGCACGAGGCGATCGAGGACCGGTTGGTCAAGGGTCAACTCGTCCGGGTCGCCGAGGACGGCTCGCCGTTCGTTGACGAGCCAGCCGAGAAGCCGCTCACCAACAAGGAACGGCTACAGGCCGACGCGACCGCGCTCGGCCTGGACACCGGCGGCACCGTTGCCGAGCTCACCGAGCGGATCAACGCGAAGGTGGCCGAGCTGCGCAAGCAGGCCGGGGAGCTCAACATCGACACCGACGAGCTGTCACCGGCCGCGCTGCTGGCCGCGATCGACGAGAAGCTCGGCGAGTAACCAGACTGGTAGCCCCGGCCCTTGTGGCGGTCGACCTGGGGAAGGTGGGCCACAACCGGGCCGGGGCTACCTCTACACTGACCGGGGGTTGGAGGAACGCATGCCGTGGTATGCAGAGCGCGAAGACCTGCCGGACGCGTACCGGCATCACGCCGACGCCGGTAGCCAGCTGGCCGCTGTCTACGAGCGGCTCGGCTACATCGAGGTACCAGCGCCGGGCACGGAAGTGCCGGACGCGGATCCGTCGGCCGACCCTGTCGGCCCACCCCAGCCGGAGCCCGTCGACGAGCAACCGGTCGCGGCAACCGCGGGCAAGCCGAAGCGGGGCCGCAGTGCCTAGCTGGTTCACGAACCTGACCGTCGGGCAGATCTTGGCTTTCTCCCTTGGGGTCCTGCTCGTGCTCGGCCTGTTCGTCAAGCTGTGGAAGACGATTCGCCCAGTCTGGCGCGGGGTCAGGGAGTTCCTGGAGGACTGGCGCGGCGAGCCCGCCCGGCCCGGCGTGCCGGAACGCCCCGGCGTGATGACGCGGCTGCACACGATCGAAACCGACGTTGCCGAGCTCAAGCCCAAGGTGGCCGCGATCGACCACGAGGTGCACCCGAATTCAGGTGCCTCACTGCGGGACACTGTGGACTCGATCCAGGTCGAGTTGCGGGAGCACATCGCCCAACAGCAGGGGTGACACCCCAGGCGCACCGTCATTCCCATGGCCTTGGGAATCGACATCTACGACCGGTACCAGGACGTGAGCGACTGGGGAGCGCTTGGCCGTAGCGGCGTTGCGGTCGTGTACGTCAAAGGCACTGACGGCGGTGGTCTGGCCCCTGTCCGGGCGGACGGGTTCGTCGCTGGGGCGAAGTCGATCGGCAAGCCGGTCGGCCTGTACCACTACGCACAGAAGTCACCGAGCCCGGAAGCACAGGCCGACGTGCTCGTGCGGGAAGTGCGGCGTCTGGGCGCCGACGGGTTGCCCCCGGCACTCGACCTCGAAGACCCGTTCACACCTGGACCAGCGGCCCGCGAGTTCGCTCGCCGATTCCTGTTGCGTCTGCGAGAGCACGGCTACCAGCAGCCGGTGTTGTACGCCAACACGAGCATGCTCAACGGGATCCAGGCGTGGACCCTGCCCGTGCCGGGCTTGCTGGTCTGGGCGGCCGACTACGGCAGCAACGACGGCGACTACGACCAGGAAGACCGTGACCGGCTGCGCCGCCGGTATCCGCATCCCGTGTGGATGCACCAGTACAGCTCGACCGGTCGCGTACCGGGCATTCCCGGCAACGTTGACGTAAACGAGCTGTTCGCCGACATTCAGGAGGAAGACACAGTGTCCTGGACTGACAGGATCCCGTTCACCGCGCCCGACGGCAACGTCACCAACTTCACCGCCGCCGAGCGTCTGGTGTGGACCAACTACTACGCCGGGCTCATCCCCGGCTTGCACGCGAGCGTCAACGCTCTCGCTGCTGCCATGGCCGACGGCGACCTCTCACCGGACGCGGTCTTGCAGCGTGTCGACACGGCGGTTCGGGAAAGCACCGCCCAGGCCGTCACCGGCTCCGTGCTGCCTGCCCTGCGCGCAGTCGTGGCCGAGGTGCTCGGGGAGGACAACGCCGAGCAGGCCGAGGCCATTGTGTCCGCCCTGGCCGCCCGTCTGAAGCCGACCGCGTGAGGAGAACCGCAACCGTGGCAACTCATCCGACCCCGAGCGGGGCAAAGTCGCCGACGCTGCGCACGCTCGCGCAGAACGCCGCGTTGGACGCCCTCTTGGCCGTGCTGCTCGTCGTGCTACCCGCAATCCAGGCGACGGACGTCGAGTGGTGGCCGCTGCTGATCAGCGTCGGCAAGACCGCAGCCGCAACTGTCCTGACCGGCGTCCTGCACTGGGCGCGGGCACGCCGAGCAACGAGCTAGGAGCACCCTCGTGCCGCCACCCGTGGAGTGGTCGACGCGAACCGTGGTCGGATCCTGGCCGCGGTTCGGTGCTGGCGTGTCCACGGGTCGGGTCGACTTCGTGCCGACCGGTGGCCCGTGGTGGTCGGTGGCCGGTAAGACAGTGCCGCCGGAGACCATCACGGCCGAGCTCGTCGACGGCGAGATCTCGGTCGAAATCCCGACGACGGATGACCCGAGCGTGCGGCCGGCCGGTGGCACGTGGACGGTCCGCGAGAAGGTCAACGGGATCGCACGCACGCCGTACGCGATCACGGTACCGGCGGGTGACGTGCCGCTGCGCCTGGCCGACATCGCGCCGGTGTCGCCGGTCGGCGCGGTCGAGCGGGTCGTGAGATCGGTCGGTGGTATCCAGCCGAACGAGACTGGCGACGTTGAGATTCCGGAACTCAGCGGCGGGGGCACGGTCGAGTCCGTCGACGGCCGGACTGGCGCGGTGTCGCTCGGTGACCTCTACGTCGATCCAACCGAGCTCGCAACAGCTCTTGCCACCCGGGCCGCGCTCGCGCACACGCACAGCATCGCCGACGTGGTGGGCCTGGCGTCCGCGCTCGGCGCGAAGGCCGACACCGCCGTCCTTGCCGCGGTCGCCATCTCGGGCAGCTACGCCGACCTGACCGGCACCGTGCCGACCGCTGCGCTACCGCCGTTGGCCGTCAACGAGACGTCGGTTGTCGCGTCTCAAGCCGCCATGCTCGCGCTACCCGCGCAACGTGGTGACATGGCCATCCGGACCGACACCGGCCGGACCTACGTCCTCGCGGCGGACAACCCGGCAACGCTGGCGAACTGGAAGGAGGTGCTCGCTGCCGGGCAAGTCCAGTCAGTGGCGGGCCAGTCCGGCGTGGTGGTGCTTTCCCGGGCCGATGTCGGCCTGGCCAACGTGGACAACACGGCAGACACCGCCAAGCCCATCAGCACCGCGACACAGGCCGCGCTCGACGGGAAGGCGGCAACCAGCCACAACCACGCCGTTGCGGACGTCACCGGGCTGCAAACCTCCCTCAACGCCAAGGCCACCAAGCTGGTTGTCCGGCAGGCATGGATCACGTCAGGAGACGTCAGCCCTCTACCGAACACGTCGGGCACCTGGCAGATCCTCACAGGGTTCGAGCTCTCGATCCCCGCGCAGGCCGGTGACTACGTCGAGCTCGCCGTGAACGCTCTCCGGCTGGACTCCACTGGCAACTCATGGATGGACCAGGGGGTAGTGGTCGGGACGTCCGTGGTGCGGTACTTGTCCAGCGGTAGCGCCACGCCCGGATTCGAAGGCGATCCAGGCTGGACACGAGGTTCTGGTTACGCGTCCAAGTCCGCCCCCCGGGGCTTCACTGTCACGTCCGGCGATCTCGACAACGGCGCCGTCAGGTTCTGCCTGGCGGTGAAGTCCAACGGGACCGGAACCCTGAACGCCTCGACAAACTACCCGTTCTATTGGCGTGCCAGAAACTTTGGGAGCGTGGCCTAGTGATCTGGGCAACACCCGCCGAGGTGCGCGAGTACCTCCGCGAGGAACTGCCGGCCGATTACCCGGAGGAAGCACTTTCCCGGGACATCGATAAGGCTGTGCGGTCGATGGTGCCGCGCGTCCTGCGGTGGCCGACCGTCGACGACGACACCGACCGGCCCGCCGACACGCAGGTCCGCGACTACGTCATCGCGGCGGTGGCCGAACTGATCGCGTTCCGGCGCGGCCAGGACGCGGCGGCCGAGGAGCTCGGCGGCGCGGGGACGGCCGAGGTGCTCGCGGCTGGCGGGAGCATCACCGCGGGGAAGCTGTCGGTTTCCGGCGGACGCGGCGCCCGCGTCGGGCGGTACACCGCCGACCGGTTGCCGCAGGAGACCATCGACGCGTTGCTCGCCGCGGACATGATCGGCGGGAGCGTGTCGACGTGGTGAGCCTGCTGGGAGTCACCGGCACGCCGCACCGGGTCGTGCTTGAGCGGTATCTCGGAGACGACGGCGAGGGCAGGCCGAAGCACGCCGCCGCGGTCGAGCTCGACGGCCGCGTCGAGGTGATCTCGCGGCGCGTCCAACTCGACACCGGCCGAGTCGTCGCGCTGGCCGCGCTCGTGTTCCTGCCGGGCACGGTCGAGGTGGCGCCGCAAGACCGGCTGACCTACACCGCGCCGGGGCTCGCTGGCTCCGGTACGCCGCACAAGGTCGAGCTCGTCGACAGCCCGGTATGGCTCGACGGCAGGCCGATGCACCACGAGTGCGGGGTGACCTGAGTGGACGACTTCGAGGCGGTGCTCGGCGACGCCGAGAAAGCCGTACGGCGCGGCGTGATCGGCGGCGTGCGCGGCGCATGCCGGTCCCTGCTGTCCGACTCGCGCGACCTCGTGCCCTACGACCAGGGCGACCTGTCCCGGTCCGGCGCGGTCAGCATGAACACGGCCGGGTCCGAGGTCGAGGGCGCGGTCACATACGACACGCCGTACGCCGTGATCCAGCACGAGGCCGAGGATTACAGACATCAGGACGGCCGGACGTCGCACTATCTCGGCGGGCCGCTGCGAGCGAACTCGGACCGCTACATGGCGCACATTCAGGCTGAGGTGGCGAAGGAACTGCAAGGCGGGTAACACCCCGGCCCGAGTCTGAGCGCGTGTTGTCGATGGCTCTCGCGCTGCACCTGCACGCGCTCGGCCTGGTCCGTTATCCGCCGGACGCAGGCGGAGACGTTGCTGTGCCGCCGGGGTTCATCGTGGAAATGCCGTCCACACCGGACGCCTGTGTACTCATCCGCCCGCGCCCGGGGTTCCCGTCCGGGGACATGTCCGGGTACGAGCTGGCCGAGCAGCACATCGTCGTTCGCGCACGTGCGGATGCGGGCTACCGGGCTGGCTACGACCAGGCGAAGCGGATTCGTGACGCGCTGCACGGCACCGGGGAGACGGTGTGGGCAGCGGGAACCGAGCATGAGGTGCCGATCGCCTGGTGCAACGCGAGCGATGCAGAGCCGGTGTGGCTCGGCCGTGACGAACAGAACCGGCCTATGTGGTCGGTGTCCATCCAAACCGAGGCACTGATCACCATGGAGGTCTAACCGTGCCTACCCCCATCAAGAAGAGGATCGCGAGGTTCAAGCGCCTCGAAGTCAACACCGGTACAGATGAATCTCCGAACTGGACGCTCGTTCGCGGTCTGAACAAGATCGGCCTGTCGGTCGAGCCGAACGAGGTCGACTCGTCCGACTTCGACAGTGAGGGCTGGGACGGTTCGTCGACGACGCATCGCAAGTGGTCCGTCGCTGTCGAAGGATTCGAGGGCTACACCGGGGCGGACAACGCCCAGGTGGACGATCCGGGGCAGGCGTTCCTCAAGGCCAAGGGAATCCTGACCGGTCCGGAGGCACAGGTTCAGGTGCGGATGTACCGCACGGACACCAACAAGGGCTACACCGGCCGGGCCAACGCGAACTGGAGCGGCGCAGACGAGGACGTCAAGGCGCTCACGCCGTTCGCCTGCCCGCTGACCGGCGACGGCCCGCTCACCCCGTACACGCACACCCCCTGACGGAGACTGACCGTGACCACCTTTCCCCAAATCGCACGGTTCGAAGCTGAGGTTGCAGGCACTACGCTCGATCTTCCGTTGCGCGGTACGGTGTACAGCTTCCCCGTGGCGCTCTCGTTCGAGCTCGGCCGCAAGATGCGCGTGTTGCAGTCCGAAATTCGCCGGTTCGAGCGCGCGAAGAAGACGGACAGCGAGTACACGGTCAAGGACACCGATCGCGAGTGGATCACCGAAACCGAGCTGCACGAGGTCTATCTTCAGCTGATCGGTGAGCCGATGATGGAGCGGCTCAAGGCCGACGGCGTGACGTGGCCTGAAGTACTCCACATCGGAGAGACCCTGTTCGCTTTCCATCAGGTCGGTCTGGAGGCCGCGCTGCTCGTGTGGCAACTGGCCGACGGCGATTCGATCGAGGGTGATGCAAGCCCCCCGGCCGATCCGCCGAAGACCACCTCAAGGTCTCCTCGGCGGACGACATCCCAGAGTACATCGACGAAGAAGAAGCGCAGCGCTACCAACGCTCGTCGCTCGAATGGCACGACATCCTCGACGCGTGGGACCTGATCGAGGCCGACGTGCACCGCGAGTACGGCGTTGACCTGTCGGACCCGAGCGCCGGAAAGCGGTACACCTGGCGGTGGTTCGAGGTCCGGCTGTTCGGCCTGTCGGCGGACTCGCGGACGTGGCGAAAGCTCACGGGTGACCGTGGGAAGTCCGAACCAGAGACGAGCATTGAGGATCTCGATCGGGAACTCGGTATCACCAGGGAGTGACACCCGCGCGCGAGCGTGTGCAGCGTGGCCCTCAAGACTGGTGAGATCCGTGCACTGATCACGGGTGACTACACCAGTTTCAAGCGCGCCACCACAGCGGCCAAGCGCGAGGCCAAGGACACCCGAGACGAGCTGTCCAAGCCCATCACGCTGTCCGGCAACGCGAAGCCGCTCCTCACGGTCCTTGGCGGGCTGCCTGCAGCCGCGGCTGTCGCGGGCGCTGGTATGGCTGCTGGTCTGGCCGCACCGGCTTTGGTGATCGCGGGTATTGGCGCTGCTGCGCTGGCCAGCAACGAGCAGGTACGCACCGCGTTCTCAGGCATGGCCGAACATGTCTCGACGAGCGTCCGGTCCGCGGCCGAGCCGATGGTGCCGTACCTGGTCGGGATCGCGAACCGAATCGAGCAGCGGTTCAACAAACTGCGTCCACAGATGGAATCCGCATTCCGTGATGCCGGTCCTCTGGTGGGCACGTTCGCTGACGGGTTGCTGGACTTCGCCGAGAACGCGATGCCAGGGGCAACCGCTGCGGTCCAGAAGGGACAACCGGCCTTCGACGGACTGCGTTCGTTCCTTGCGCAGTCCGGCCGTGGCGTGTCCGAGATGATGCTCGAATGGGCTGATTCCTCCGATACCGCCGGTGCTGCGCTCGATGATCTCGGCGGCGTGGTTCAGGATGCGCTGCGGTTCATCGGGCGGCTAACGTCCCTGGTGGCCGACGAGTTCGGGCCTGCGTTCGACGACGTCAAGGGCATCTTCGGCGATGCTGAGGACGCGATCATGGACGTTGCGGGGGGAACGCTGCCCCTGCTCGGGTCCGCGGTCGACGTGGCGCTCGATGGATTGGGCGCGCTGCTTGGTGTTGTTGCTGCGGTTGCTGAAGGATTCGGTGATCTGCCCGCACCGATGCAGGCCGCGCTCCTTGGGGTTATCGCGTGGCGTGCCATGCAGTCCAGCCTCATCGGTGAACACGCCAGTCTAGGTGAGCGTCTTGCTCAGCCTTGGCGGCAGTTCGGCGACGAGGTTAAGCTGCAGACGGCTTTGGCGGCTGCCAGTGGCCATACGAATCTTGGTTCCCTCGCGGCGAGCATGGCTGTGGTTGAGTCGCGGGTGCCTTTCATTCACCGCATGGCTGAGGCGTACCGCAATGCCTCTCAGTCGGTGGTGGAGTACGTGCAGTCGCATCGCGGTGTCGCGGAGTCGGTGGGTGCAGTCGATCACGCGGCAGGGGCGGTTACTCGTCTCGGTGGCGCTGCAGTGGGTACCGCTGCCGCGCTCGGGTCGGGGTTGAGGTCTGCGGCGGCCGGTTTGGTTGGTGTCCTCGGTGGGCCGTGGGGTGTGGCGCTCGCCGCGGGGGCGGCACTGCTCGGTTTGTGGGCGTCCAAACAACAGGAGGCCGCCGCACGGCAACGGGAGTCGGCGCAGGCGGCCAGCGCGTACGCCCGTGCGCTGCGTGAGTCCAACGGCGTCATCACGGCATCGATCCGCCAGCAGGCAGCCGACAACGCCGAGAAGCGCGGCGCACTGAAGACAGCCGAGGAACTGGGTCTGTCGCTCTCCGAGGTGACCAGTGCCGTGCTTGGAGAAGGCGCCGCGTTGGACAGCCTGCGTGCGCGACTGCAGGACACCATCAAGGCGCATACCGAGCAAGTTGCGATCACCGAGGGTGCCAAGTCCGGCATCACCAAGTACAAGGAGCAGCTGGACCCGACCGGTGAGAGGGCGAAAGCTCTGCTGGACATCATCAACGTGCTGAACGGCGAGTGGGCGGCAGGGACGTCGGAAGCTCGACGGATGGCCGAGGCAACCGGTGAAGCCTCGTCCGCATTGTCGCAGGCACCAGCCGCTACCGGCCCGATGGCCGAAGCCCTGAAGAAGCTCAGCGATGAGAGCGCCTCCGCCGAGGACAAGATCAGCGCGCTCAAGTCCGCGCTCGACGAACTCGCCGGACGGCGACACACCGTCGAGGAAGCGAACCAGGGCGTCAACGACACCCTGCGCGACATGAAAGACGCGTTCAAAGCCGCGGCCGACGAGGCAAAGACACACAAGACCGGACTACTCGACTCGACCGGCGCTATCAACACGGTGACGGCGGCAGGGTCCGCGTTGCAGGACAAGGTGATGCAGCTGTCCGATGCGTACCGCCAGCAGTACAGCGCGGTGTTTGAAGCCGCGCAAGCGCAGGGTAAGAGCTTGCCAGAAGCGGCAGCGGCTGCTGCCGCGGCTTCGGCCGGCACCCGTGAAGCCTTGATCAAAACCGCACAGCAGTTCGTTGGTACCAGGGAGAAAGCCGAGGAACTTGCGGCCCGTTACGACCTGTTGCCGACGGCTGCCTCAACGGCGATCCTGCAGCCGGGTATGGAAGCCTCGATCAGTTCGGCCGGCATCTTGCGTGACAAGGTAATTGCGGTTCCGGACAGTAAGACCATCATCGTGAGTTCGACGACTCCGCAGCAAATCGCGCTGTTGGAGAACATGGGTTTCAAGGTGCAGACCTTGCCGTCCGGTCACGTGGTGATCACGTCGAATGCTTCGTCGGTCAACGCAGAAATTAACCAGCTGACGGAGACACGCCGGATGTCGATCCTGATCGATTACCGGACGAGCGGTATCCCGAACGCGGCGAAGCTGGCCAAGGACGCGGTCGAGCGCGCTTCCGGCGGTGTAATGGAGTATTACGCCGCAGGCGGGATGCGGTCGATGTCGGCAAGTCACGCGGACATTGTCGGCTCGTACCGGCGTACCGGCGTCAAGCGGATCATCGGTGACAACGCGGTCGCCGATGAGAGCTTCATCCCGTTGCAGCGCAACAATGCGCGTGCACAGCTTATCTTGGACGAGACTCTCCGACGGATGCGTCCGGAGCTGTTCCAGCGGCCGATGGTCGACGCGCCGTGGTCAGGTGGCGCGTGGGGTATCGGCACGCTCGACGGCAACCGGGCGGGGTCGTCCTCGCGTACCACCACGATCACGATTAACGGGCACAGCAGCAACGACATCGTGCGGCGGCTCGACGAGGAGCGCAGGCGGGAGGAGTTGCTCTATGGCGCGTGAGCTGACGTGGTTCGGTGGCGATGGCTGGTCGCAGATCATCAACGACCGCGCGCAGGGCTACCGTGTCCACAAGGGCGTGACTGGGCTCGGCAAGCCTCCGAGGTCGATCGTGTCGGAGACCTCGCCGCTGATCGACGGCGAGGACATCACCGACGAGTGGGACGACCCGCGAACCATCCTGCTGCCCATGACCGTGTGGGGGCCGAACAACGCCGTGTTTCTGTCGCGCCTGCGAGCTCTCGCGCTGTCGCTCAAGACTCCGGGCGAGCTTGAGCTCGCACAGGCGGACGGTCGGCGTCGCCGGATCCGTGCGCACTACGCGGGCGGCCTGGAGGGCGACGAGTCGAGAGATCTGGGCGGAGACACGACGTGGTGCCGGTTCGCGCTCAGCCTGCGTTGTCCGGATCCGTACTGGTTCGATCCGACCCCGGTCACACCGCGGTGGTCGTACTCGTCCGCGGGCACGTTCCTCGGGGATCCGTTCTTTCCGCTGAGGATCGGCTCGTCGCAGGTACTCGGCCCGGCCACGGTCAACAACGCTGGTGACGTGCCGAGCTGGCCGGAGTGGACAATCACGCCGCCTAACAGCGACTTGACCCTGCTCGATCGCGACACCGGGAGCTCCCTCGCTCTGTCTGGGGCCATCCCGGCCGGCCGATCGTTGCAGATCATCACGGAGCCCGGCGACCGGCAGAACATCATCTTGTCGGACGGTACCGACTGGTGGGACCACTTGACCGGCACGCCCGTGTTCTGGCCGATTCGACCTGGAACGAGCAATGTGTCGGTCTTGCTCAGCGGCGCCGCGGCAGGGTCGGAAGTGGCGCTTTCGTTCCGGCCTCGCTACGAATCGGCCTGGTGACTCATGACGGTACCTACGGTGTGGCTGATTCGGCCTAACGGCACGATCGCGGGCACGCTGCCATACACCCGGCTGTCAGCCGTCGAGCGGTACGTCGACGTTGGTACATGGCTGGTGGACTGCCCGCTGACGACTCGAACGGCCGCCGCGGCTACCTCGGTTGGCGGGTGGCGCGTCGCCATCATGGACGGCACCAGGACGCTGATGGCCGGGCCGGTCGAGCACGCGGAGATCGAACTCGGCCGCGATGAGACGAGCGGTCGTAAGGTTGCCAAGCTGCGGTACTCCGGCGTGGACGACATGGTGTGGCTCGCTGCCCGGCAGGCGTGGCCAGTACCGGCCAACGCGGTCACTGCGCAGACGGTCGGGTATGACGTCCGGACCGGTGTGGCGTCGACGGTCATCGGCGACTACGTCATCGCCAACGCAGGCGTGTCGGCGCAGGTCGAACGGCGGGTGCCTGGGTTGATCCTCGATCCGCTCGCCGTGCCAGTCGGCGAAGACGTGTACGGCCGTGCCCGATTCCAGCCGTTGTTGGAGCTCGTGCAGGACATCAGCGTTGCTGGGGGTGTCGGTGTCCGTGTGCTGTCTGGGATGGGAGCGGAGAAGCGCCTACAGGTGTACACGCCGCGTGATTTGCGCGGTCCCGCGCGTTTCGGGCTGATGCTGAGGAACCTTCGGCGGGTGCGGTGGTCGACGACGGCGCCGCAGGCTACGACCATCATCGGCGGTGGCCGCGGGGAAGAGGAAGCCCGCGACTTTATCGCGGTGACCAACGCGGGCGAAGAGACTGCGTGGGGTCGCCGTGAGGGGTTTTACGACTACCGCAGTGCGTCCGACGCGGACGGCAACGCTGAGTTGACGTCCGGCGCGTCCAAGCGGCTGGCCGAAACCGGGGCAACCCGTCAGGTCGAGCTGGCGCCGGTCGACTCCAGCCGGATGCAGTACGGGCGGGACTACGGGCTCGGTGACCGGGTGACGGTCGACGTCTACGCCGGAGTGACCCTCGACTCGATCATCCGCGAGGTGGAGACGACCGTCGAGCGGGCCGACAGCAAGCCGACCCGGACCGTGGTGACGCGGGTGGGCGACATCGGTACCGGCCGAGACAAGTCGAGCGCAGGACGGGTGATCAAGAATGCCACGCTGCGGATGTCGAACTTGGAGCGGCGGTGACACCCTGCGCTCAGCCTTAGGTTGTGGCGGAGGCAAGTTACCCGTTCGAATCGGGCGCGGGCACGCTGGTTGATGAGGCGCGTTGGCGCAAGATCATGCGTAACGCCGTGGCAACCGGCGTCATCGGGGCGTCCACTCGGGACAGTGCGGACACGAGCCTGAAAGTCACGCTCGGATCCGGGCTTACGATGAACATGGCCGACGGCCAGGCACTCATCGACGGCATCGGCTACGAAGCAACCGCGGGGCCGCTGCCGAAGACGGCTAGCGCCAACGGGAACACGAACCCACGGATCGACCGGTTCATCCTCAAACTCGACGCGGGCACGCCGAACAGCATCGTGGCGACGATCAAGCAGGGCACCCCCGCGGCGTCACCGACGCCGCCCTCGCTGACCGTCGATCCCGCCGCTGGCGTGGTGGAGGTGCCGCTCGCTCGCGCGACGTGTCCGGGGAGCGGATCCGCCCAGAACTACCACTCGCTCGTCGACGAGCGCATGTTCGTCGGTAGCGCTGTGGTGGTCGGTGGCGCGCCGGATCCGGGGGCGTGGCATCAGTTCCGCGCAGGTGATCTGCTGTACACGCCGGACACGCGGCTGATGGTCTGGGACGGCTCGGCGTTGAAGGGCGTTCGCAGCGACCAGTACGCAGGCGTCATCCCGGCCGGCGAGTCCGGCACCGAGTCGGTGACCGGTGGCAATGAAGCGACTTACGCCTCGATCACGGTGCCCAATCTGGGCTACCCGTACAAGATCTCATTCGCGGCACACCTGCACATGGCGGGGCTGGTGGCTGGCGGCTACGTTCAGGGTTTCATCCGGCAGGACGGGGAAACGGCCGGCACGATCCTGGCAAGCGGTTCTGAGGTTTGCGACGCGTCCAACCTGGACACGCCGCTGAGCCTGCCGACGACGAAACCGGTTACCATCGCCGCCGGAGCCGCGCACACGTGGTGGTTTCGGGTGAAGCCCTCCACGACCAGTAGCTTCGTTTGGGGTACCACCGACAACTGGTTCAGCGCACAACTCACACCGGTGTGGTGACCGCGGCCCCCGCCATGTACACGACGGGGGCCGACGTTAACCCGTCAGCTGTTTGTCTTGTGCCCGAACAGCTTGGATACCTGATGATCTCCACGGAAGATCAATGCTGGCCCGGTCGGGTCTTTGGAGTCGCGGACGGCGATAGCGCCGTCAACGAGAGCGACTTCAACGCACTGACCTCCGTTGCCTCCGCTTCTGCTGGACTTGCGCCAACGCGCGTTTCCCAGGTCCGGGGCCATCCCGCACCCCTTTCTATCTCACAGTTCCCGCCTCACAGTATCGACCAGGCGGTGTGAGTCCGTCGGAGACAGAGCGCGTTCGACCAGGTGATTCCACACGGTCACGTACTGCTGGCGCTGCTCGTCGTCTGGTCGATCGAGCAGCGCAGCGGAGCTGAGTTCTTCCAGGTAGACGACGTCGGTCGGCTCGGCGTCGCGTTCACCCTCATCCGGGAACCGCAGTAAGGAGAACGGGAAGCCGCTGGCGGCGTGGGCACCGGCTGAGAAAGGCATGATCTGGATCGTGACGTGCGGGAGTTCTCCCAGCTCCAGGATGTGTTGGAGCTGTGCGCGCATCACGTCAGGCCCGCCGACCGCGGTCCGGATGACGCCCTCGGTCATCACAGCCCACAGCTGACAAGGCTTCTCCGCAGTGATGGTCGCTTGTTGCCGCGCGATTCGTGCTTCGACCAGGCGATCGACGTCCGGTGGGTTGTGCAGCGGACTGGCAACGATCAGAGCACGCGCGTAGTTCGGCGTCTGCGCAAGTCCGGTGACGAGTTCGCTGTCGTAGGTCCGGATCTCGGAGGCGGCCTCTTCCAGCCCGACGTATCGCCGAAACCACTCCGGCATAGCCTTGCCGAAGGTGGTCCGCGGGCGACGCTGCCGAGTCTCTCGGCCAAGGGCTTCGAGCGCTTCGCGTTCGGCACCTGCCACGCTGTAGAGGTCGAGAAGGAGCGTCAACTCGGCTGCTCGGACTCCGACTTGGCCGTGTTCAATGCGGCTGATCTTGGACGGTGAGCACTCGATCACTTCCGCCGCATCTTCGCGGGATGCTCCAGCCTGGTCGCGCAACTTGGCGAGTGCCAGGCCGAGCTGGCGTTTCGGCATCGTCGGGTTGATCGGCTTCGCCATTCCCTGTCCTCCGCGAGTCGGCTTCGGGGTAAGTCTGCACTACGGAGAGTCGTACAGCTTTCGCTCGATTGGTGCATTTGCAATCTGCACGTGCAGGTTTACCGTGAGTGTTACCGGCTCCGCCGGTGGGGCCGCCCCAGGGCACTCACAGTTCCCTTCCCCCGTCCCTGGGGTGGGCCTCAAGATCGAGGTCCGGGAGATCCACATGGCGAACCAGCCACGAGATGGCCGTTCGTGTCGGTTCGCACCCTCAAGTCAGGCGGGTGGTGCCGATGACCCCGACTCGGTACCGCCCGCCGTCCAGCGCTACGGGTGGCGATGCGACTTCTTCCGGCCCAACCTCGCGCATCTCGTCAACCTCACCGGCCGGCCGCGTCTGGCTGGCGGTCGCCGCTGGGCGTTCGCCGTCGATGACAAGACAGCGGACATCGACCAACCTGAGATCCCAGACCAGACGTCCCGGTGTCCGGACTGCCGGATCTGGGCGGCGAGCCACGGCTACGGGGACAGCGGCGCAGGGTGGCCATCATGACCGGCCTGTGGCATGAGTGCTCTTGTGGGTGCGAGCTGTGGCATCGGGTCGTCAATAGGCGGGTGGTGTGCCCGCATCCCAGTTTCGGCGCCGAGCTGCTCGACCGACCTGGAGTGCTGTTCGTCCTGACTCCGTCGGCGATCTGCGCTGCGTGTCTGTACGAGCTCGTAGACGCGCTGAACGCTGCGTCGGCTGCTGCCCAGCGGCGGGCGGCGGCCGGCAAGGAGGCCGCTGTCGCTGCGATGACCGAATCTCTGCGCGAGGTGCACGACGAGCTCGAGGTCGCCGACGCAATCGGCGTGATGATGTCCGAAGGGGGCGCGGTGTGGGCACACGAGTCATGATCGACTGGGCTGCGGTAGCCGCCAGCGTTGACGACTGGTCGCACTCCTGTCACTGCGGCTGCGGACGTCGGCACCCAGACCTCACCGGTCCCGATTGCGCTATCGCGTGGATCATCGAGGGCACTGGCCACAACGCGGACCTGTGGTGTGAGGCCGTCAGCGCGGCTTGGCCTCCTGAGGTGTGGGACATGGTCGCCGAGGGCTCTCCGGTGTGGGAGCACGAACCGTGAGTGAGCGAGCGCGAGCTGCGCGCCGACTGGCCAGCCTCCTAACCGGGGACTCCGGCGTACACGTGGCTGTGCAGTACGACCGGACCACCCGGCGATACGTCGTCGTCTGGGAGGACGGCCCGCCGCTGGCCACCATGTACGCCATGGCGCTGGAGCACGAATACAGCGTCCCGCTGCTCGATGTGGACGCCATGGACTGGCGTCGAACAGACCGGCTGCGACCCCATCAACCAGGAAGATCATGAGCACCCAGCCCTGCGGGACCTGCGACGGTAACGGCAAGATCTACGACTGGACCCGGTCAGGCGACCCCTGCCCCGAGTGCGACGGGCGCGGCTTCACGTTCGCCGGCAAAGTCCACATGAAGGCCTACAACGTGAAGCAGAACAGCGGGTGCTCGATCTCGCTGTTGGGTCTGGCGGCCGGCACGTGGGAGCTCGTCTATGCCGCGGCAGAGCTCGTTTCGATGGTGACCCGGTCCTGATCAGGCACCGCGACGTCTCGCCGTGGCGCTCTTGGCGGCCAGGCTCAGCATGTGCGCCTTGCGGGCGGACAGTGCCCGCTGCCGTCGCTCCTCCGCCGGAAGGACGCCGTCCGGGTCGACCTGCCTCTCGAACCGTTCCAGAAGTGCGGCGGCGCCTTTGCGGGCCTTCTCGCCGCGGTCGCTTGTGGTTGCCCATGAGGCGTGCGCTGCGATGCGTGCCCGCAGGGAGCGCTGCTCCGGGGTCATGGAGGTGTAGACGTCGGTCATGCCCCGGAGCGTGCGGCCCGCTTGTTACCTGAGTCGGTCGCCGACCCTCAGGCGCCGGGCGGTTTCGATGGCGCGTTCGTCCGCTTCGGACTCAGCGTAGTGCTCGACCATCGCGTCGGTGGTCCAGCCGAAGATCCTCTTCATGTCCTCCTTGCTGGCTCCGGCCTTCTTGTACGCGTGGGCAGCGGCGTGACGGCCCAGGTGCGCGTGCACATTGCGGCCGATCTCCACGTCGATGCCGAGCGCCTTGCCACGTCGACGCAGCATGAGCTTGATCCCGTTGGGTGTCAGTGGCCCTTTGCCCTTCTCGGACAGCCATAGCCGTTGGTGGTCAGCCCATCTGTCGTTCGCACGGACGCGTAGGTACCTGGATAGGGCCTGACCGGTTTTCGCGCCGAACGGAACGGCGCGGGGCTTGTTGCCCTTGCCGATCACCTGTGCAACGTCGAGATCGAAGTCGAGGTCGTCGACGTTGAGGAACGCCACCTCTGACAGGCGTGGTCCGCTGTCGGCGAGTAGCCGGATGATCGCGTGGTCTCGACGTGAGATGAAGTCGCGCCCCTTGCAGCTGTCGAGCAGCCGCTCCCAAACGTCGTCCTTGACGACTGGCACGGGCGTCGGCGGGATCTCGGGTGGCTTCATCGTGGCCATGGGGTGGTTGTCGATCTCTTGTTCGATGACCAGCCACTTGAACCACTGCTGAAGGTGGCGGTACCGGGTGTTGGCTGTGCTGGGCGCCCGCGTGTCGAGCAGATGTCCGATCCACTCGCGGATCATGGTGGTGGTGATGTGTGCTGGCTCGTCGGGTGGCTCGGGTAGTTCGTCGAGCCATGCCGCGAACAGCCGGGCGGACTCGTCGTAGTTGCCGATCGTCCGCGAGCTCTTGTTGTCGGCTTTAAGCCCGCGTCGCCACTCGCGCAGGAGCGGGTACCAGCGATGGTCTGTCTCCATACTCAGGACTCCACAATGAGGGTGTCACCGAGCGGCCCGCTAACGACTGCCTGACGCTTACTGCACTGTTTGTGCTGGTCGTGGGCGCAGCAGGGTTCGAACCTGCGACCCCCTCCTTGTAAGGGAGGCAGGCCGTGAGCGGCCCGCTATCTTGTCGTTTCCCAGGATACCGGGCAGCGCAACATGTGAAATGAGGGTGTCGCCAAACGATCATGTATCGCCCACTAGACGTAGCCGCGGCCACATCGGATAGATGCGCGCTCCGTCGGCCGTCACCGACTCGCCGTCGCCGAAGGCCTCCATCCCGAAGCCTGGGTCACCTCTGCTTGACAACTCCCGAAGCCCATCGGCAAGACCGGCGAACCACTGGTCAATAGGAAGCGTGACGTCGATGTGGATGGTCGCGGTGTCCTGGTCGACGATCACCGCTCCCGGCATGCCAGGAGTAGTGGGCACGATGTGGACGGCGCCGACACCGGTTACGGCGGCATGCAGATGGGTGAGCAGCCCCAGAAGATCCGTCATGTGGCGGACATCGCTCTGAGTTAGGTAGGACGTTATCAATCGTGCATTCGAACACTCGTTTGGATCAACTTCCGCGAACCAGGTTGCACGATGATCTACTGAGGTGAAGGATCTCGCCCCCACCTTTTTGCCGCTAAGGGCCGGTCTTGCGGTCAGGTTTCGGCTCGCGCCTGCCGATGACGGTGTACCGCTCGGGGTGCGCCTCGATCTCTTCAGCGGTGGGTGGGGCGCCGGCCGCCAGTCTGCGGCGGAGCTCTTCGAGGAGCCGCTCGTGGGGGACGCCGGTCAGGTCAACATTCTCGTACGCGAAATCTTGTGCCAGTTCGATTTCGATGTCGGCCATCTGGAACGCCATGTCCACTGTGATGCCGACCGCGCGCGCCGCGTTGGCGACGGTTTCAGGCCGAGGGGCGATGTCGAAGCGGATGCCCTTGCGGAGCTCGTAACCTCGTTCGAGGTTTCTCCACATTGTGTCGCTCATGCCTGCGCGGCGGGCCGCTTCCCTGGTTGCCATGCCCCGCTTGAGCCGTTCGGCTCGTAGCGCGTCCCCCAGCGGCCACTCCATGTGGTCACTCATACCCACATGATGACCCGCAAAGCACTGCAAAGTCTACAGGTGCGGCCCGCTTTGTGACGCTTTGCATCCAATTGGATGCAAAGCCGGGTCTCCAGTAACGAGATAGCGCCGAGCAATTCGATCTACCGCTTTGCACTGCTTTGCACTACGCTTTGCGACATGACCTTCTCCACCTTCGCGCAGCGGCTCACGGAGATGCGCGAACGCGCCGAGCTCACCGCCTCCGAGCTCGCCGCTCGATCGGGTGTGTCGCTGCCGTACCTGTCGCAGCTGGAAAGCGGGAAGCGCACGAACCCGCGAATGCCGATCCGCCGGGCACTCGCCCAGGCGCTCGGAGTGACGGCGGCCGACCTGCCCACGTCCGACACGACCACGGACGAGCAGTGACCACCACGAGCGAGAGCCCCGCACACCTGGCCGGGCAGCGGGGCTCTCGGGAGACACAACCACACCCCCACCAAGAGGTGCAGTCGATGACCACAGCCTACGACATCCCTGTCCCCGAACTGGTTCAGGCGCTCATGTCGCCGTCGATCGAGGTTTCGATCTGGCCGGTGCCGGGATTGCAGTGCGAGTACTGCGCCGAGGTCGGCGCGATCACCACGGTGCGGGTCATGGCGGTGTGCCCGCGGCGGGATGTGTTCCAGCCGATCGACGACCAGCTCGTCTGTGGCTTGTGCGCGCCGGACGTGATCGACCGCGTGATCGAGGAGCACGACCCGCGTTCCGGGCGTCTGCCGCTGGTCGAGGTGACCGACTGATGGGCCGCGTTTCGAAGTGGCTTTCCGACAAGGCGAGTGACGCCGTGTTCGGCAAGCAGGAGCGCATCAACCACGAGCTCACCACGGGCGCCGAGCAGCTGCTCAAGGACAACGCGCCCAACAACCCCCAGAACCCGAAGGACGGAAAGAAATGAGCACGCCCAGCACCGAGCTCGCGACGACAGCGCAGGCGCCGCGCAAGGCGCCGATTGCGCTCGGCGGCCGACAGAACGACTTCGACACCGCCTACCGGCTGGCGAAGAACCTCGCTGTGTCGAGCCTCATCCCGAAAGACCTGCGCGGGAAGCCGTCCGACGTGCTCGTGATCCTGATGTACGGGCAGGAACTCGGCCTCGCCCCGATGCAGGCCATGCAGGGCGTGTACGTCGTCAACGGCCGCCCGTCCCTCGCCGGGCAGACCTGGTTGGCGTTGGCACGCAAGGCCGGGCACCGCATCACCGTGCTGGAGAACGACGCCCAGCACGCCACGGTCAAGGTCACGCGCGGCGACACAGGTGAGGAGCACACCGAGACGTACACGATCGACCAGGCCAAGCGCGCCGGTTTGACGAAAAAGGACATCTGGCAGAACCACCCCGAGCGCATGCTCATGTGGCGCGCCACCGGTCGCGCGTGCACGTTCCTGTGTCCGGAGATTGCTCTCGGCTTCACCGACGCCGAACCCGGCGAGCTCGACCCGGAAGGGCCGACGCTGGCAACCGCGGTTGCCGAGCGCACCGACCGGCAACGGTCCGAACGGGACGAGGCGCTCGTCGAGCAGGTGCGCGAGGACCACCAGGCGCTCGCGCAGGACGAGGCCGCGATGCTCGCCGAGCTCGACCAGATGGACCGGCAGCACACGGGGTCGAACGACGGCGAGCCGGTCGACGCGGACCTCGTCGACGAGCCGGACGCGCTGTTCGGCCAGCCGCCCGCCGCCGAGCAGCAGCGGGAACGACTGTGAGCGCGGACGGGTGGACGTTCGAGTCCACGATCACCGACCCGAACGGCGTGCGGGTAACCGTGACCGTGAGCGTTCCTCTCGAACGCGCATGGAAAGACGTTGGCGAGTCCGCCGAGCTCGCACAAATGGCCGCGTCTCGCGCACAGGCGATGCTGCGTGATAGCCGTGAACGGGCGCCGTTCTGATGACCACGCCCGAAGTCGAGCGGACGACCGCGGACCTGTTGCTGGAGTGGGACCGTTCGCGGCCCCGCTCCCGGCAACGGGAACTCGGGTGGTCCGAGGTCGGCGGGTGCAAACGGCGAGCAGGGTACCGGCTCGCCGGGACCGAACCGTCCAATCCCGGCGGCAGCCTCCAGGCCGTCATGGGCACCGCGATACACGATGCCGTGCAACAGCGGCTCGCCGAGACCGCCGGGCCGGATGACCTCGTTGAGCACCCGGTGGTGTTCGCCGGGATCCCGGGCCACCTCGATCGGTACGAGGCCGACACCGGAGACCTGATCGACGTCAAGACCACAACGTCCCTATGGCTCAAGCACATCAAGCTGCACGGGCCGGATAAGCCGCACCTGTGGCAGACGGCCGGGTACTGCGCGGCGCTGCTACAGCAGGGCGTCAAGGTCCGGCGGATCGTCATCGACTACATCGCCCGCGACACCGGAGAGCTGTACCGGTGGACCGGTCGATTCGAGATACGGCACGTGCGGGACGCGTTGGCATGGCTCGAATCCGTACGCGGCGTCGAACCGGAGATGCTGAACCGCGACTACGCGCCCGACTCAGCGTTCTGCGGGCACTGTCCATTCCAGAAGATCTGTTGGGACGGCGCCACGCCGGACCGCAACCCGCGATCGGTGCTGTACGTCGAAGACCCGGACGCCCGCGCATGGGCGCAAAAGCTGTGGGATGCGCGCGACGAGAAAGCCGCGGCCAAGGAACGAGAGGGTGAAGCCAAGGGAGCGCTCGACGCGCTCCGCCCCAACGAGGCCGGTACGTCGTCCATTCTCGACGTGGGCCTCGACGGCCACGGACTCGTGTGGCAGGTCAGCACCTCGTACCTTCTCGACCACGAGCTCGTCGAGAAGGACTACGCCAAGGCCGACGCGAAACCGCCGCGCAAGCCGAGCACGAGCACCAAGTTGGTGTTCGTGCCCCTCCCGGGCACCGAGTCATGAGCGCGCGGTGCCCGTCGGGCAAACGCCAGTTCCGGACCGAGGAAGCCGCCGATGCCGCGCTGACCTCAATCTGGTCCCGTCCGTGGCCCGGCGGGCGCCGCCTCGAAACCCGCTACTACCAGTGCCCTGACTGCGCGCAGTGGCACCTGACATCACAACCCCTACGGCCGCAAAGGATCGCATCGTGACCGCAACGCAGGTGGGTGGGCTCGAAGTCATCGCCGACGAGCCCACCCCATCCCCGATCAAGTCCCGTGACGGCGCCGCCGTCCTGTGGACGCAGACCCGCACGCTGCTGCTCGGAGACGGCAGCACGGTCTACGGCTGCCAGCACTGCGACTACACCAGCCCGAACGTCAACGCCATCCGTCCGCACCTACAGGCGCACAACTCGCGACGCGGCAAGAAGACGACCACCGCACCGACCGGCGACCTGACCCTCGCCGAACTGGTCGCCCGCCTGGCCGAGCTGGACAAGGTCACCGCGGCACTGGACGAGTGGAGAACCCGCGCGCTGAAGGCTGAAAAGGCCCTCCGCACTCTGCGAAACCTGCTGGGAGACAGGACATGACCACCAAACAGCGGACGGCCGTGCACTTCTTTATCGAGGACGGGTTCCTCGTACGCGGCACGCTGGACCCGCACAAGGCCCTCGCCCTGGCCCTCGACGACGGCGACCCGTACCAGTTCGGCTACGCATGCGAGATGGCAGCGCGGCCGGAATACGAAACCGAGCAGCCAACTGTCGACGAGGTTCGAGACCTCGGAGACCTCATGCACACGTACCTCAGTGGCGCGAAACCCGGCTTGTACCGGATCGTCCCGGCCCCACCCGGCGACGACGAATACAGCTGGGTCATGCACCCCGTCGACGAGCGCGGCCGAGGTGTGTTCGAAGGAGTGGTGTTCTATGGCTGACCAGCTCACGTTGGCCCTCACCGACCGGCACGCCGGACAGCAGGCCAACCTCGCCGCGTCGACGACCGGGCACCGCGACCACCGGGACGTGGTCGAGCTCGCCGTCACCGTCTGCGCCCGCAACGGCCGCCCGTTCACCGCCGACGACGTGCACCGGCTCGTCGCCCGCGAACTCAGCGCACCGTACGACCACAACCTCGTCTCATCGGTCATGGGCGTGTGGGCACACGCCGGCCGGATCGTCGAGGAGCCCCTGCGCGCCACCGCGTCCCGGCAACGGTCCCGCCGAGCCTCGCGTAACAGGTGGTGGTCCGGCGTCCGAGGTGGCACCGCGGACCCACCATCACCCCGTGCCCCACACCAGTGATCCACCAGGCCGCGCCCAGGCTCCACCGGGCGCGGCCCGCTACTTCGGGAGCACACCCCATGGACCGCAACACCTACGCGAGCAACCTCGCCTCACTCGCCATGCAGATCGTCGGCGCCGTCCACTTCGGAGGACCCGCCGCCGTACAGGCCGCCATCGGCGCCGCCCGCTCCCTCACCGCACCCCGAGACATCCACACCGAAGACGCGATCATCGTCATTCTCGCCGCCATCGCGAGCCCCGACCAGACCCGTAGCGGCATCCTCACCACCGTGCGACGCCTCGACGGCGACCCGCTCGGACTCGTGCCCGGCAAACCCAGCCACTACCGCAGCAACCTGCTCGCCGTCGAGATGGCCATTCGCGGCGCTCTGCCCGCGAGCGCCCTCAACCCGCGCGAGCGCGTCGACGTCATCGAAAGCCTCCGCGCCCGCGGCTTGACCCGCGAGCAGATCGCCCACCACCTCAACAGCGAGCCGCACCACGTCGACCAGTGGGCAGGCCACCAGACACACAGGACAGCAGCATGACCAGCACCACCCAGCAGCCGACCGACGACATACGCCTGTCCTATCGAGACCTCGGGCTACTCGTCTACCTCCGCACCCTCCCCGAGGGCACACCGATCACCGCAGACGCCCTCGCCGGGCCAGCACACCGCGAAGGCCGCGACGCCGTACGGGCATCCCTGCGGGCCCTGGAGATCACCGGGTACATCACCACCCGCCGCGCCCAGGACCCGCAGACCGGCCGATGGGCCACCAGAAAACAGCTGGTCCACCCGGCGACGGCTTTCCAGGCGTCGGAAACCTGCATCGCAGAGTTTCCCCAGGTCCAGCCGAAGACTGGAAACCCGACGACGGAAAACCAGGCGTCGGGGCATACCCCCGAGGGGTACCCGCACCAAAACGCTGTAACACCGCAGGTCGAGCCGAAGACTGGAAACCCGACGACGGTTTTCCAGGCGCTAAAAGATAGTACTACCCACCTAGATCTACCTACTTACGTTCCAGCTCAGCAAGAACGCGCGCACGAGCACAACGACAACATCCCCACCGGCCCCGGCACCACAGGCCCACGATCCGGCCAGGCGCACCGGCTCGTCGGCAAAGTCATCGGCCCGGAGTTCCCCGCCGACACCCGAACCGCCCTCGCCCGCGAAGCCGCAACCCTGCTCGGCCAGTACGAACCCGCACTAATCGCCACCGCCCTGGAAACCTGGCGAACCAAAACCGGCATCGGCCCCCGCGTCCTCCCCAGCCTCGTCGCCGACCTCATCAAGACCACGAACAGCACGAACGAGCGTTCCGAACGCGTACGTTCCGGTGTCCCGGGCGCGCGTCACGAGGGCTCGACGGGCTCGAAGCGGGTCGACAAGGCGCTCGGGTTCATGGCCCAGGTCGAGCGGGTCAAGGCCGAGTTGGCGGCCGAGCAGTCGCGGAAGTTGCTGGAGGGTGGTGTTTCGGCGTGACGATCGAGGAAGCGGCGCAGCTGCTGGTCATGGCGAAGGTGCTGGACTCGCGGTTCGTCGAGCCGGATGACGACGGGTTCGTTTTGCGGCTGTGGTCGCGGGCGCTGGAGGACGTGCCGATGTCCGCGGCTGAGACGGCGCTCGGTGAGTACTACCGGTCGGCCCGGTACCGGGAGTCGCGGGACTCGATCATGCCCGCCGACATCGTCCAGTGGTACCGGGATCAGCGCCGGTACCCACCGGCCACGCGGCAGCGGCCGGAGTTCAACCCTGAGCGGATCCACGCTGGCGTGGACCGGGTGTTCGCGGCGTTGGCGGCGCGGAAGGCGATCGGTGCGGGCGAGGATCCGGACCTCGCGCAGGACATCGCCGACGGCGAGACAGCCCGTCGACGGCTCATGCACGCCGTGCGCTGCGAGTGGCCGCCGTGCCGGGCGGGCGAGGGCAAGCCGTGCACGGGCCCGCGAGGGTTGCCGTTGTCGGGTGGTCGGGTGCATGACGTACGGGAGCAGGCCGCGCTCGCCGCATCGGGATCTTCTCCGAACTAGGTATCGCGCTTTGCACTGCTTTGCACTACGCTTTGCAGTACGCTCACTTTGACGGTGACACCAAGGGAGACGACATGCAGACCACCACCAGCCGCCCGGCCAGCGGCAACAGCGCCCCGGCGGACATCGCCGCTGAGCTCTCACCCCAACACCGCGCCGCGATCTTGACCGCCCAGAGCCACCCGGAGTTCATGCTCACCGCTCACGGCAACACGTTGCGTGCGCTGGAGCGCAAAGGGCTGTGCACCGGCGTTTTCTCGTGCATCGACGGATCCGTCGCCAACTTGACCGAGCTCGGCAACGCCGTGTTCGCGAACCTGCTGGCAGAGGTCACCAAGCAGCCGGAGACGCCGCATCAGGGCGCGGACGAGCCGCTGTTCGGCCTGCGCGTCACCGATCAGGTCGACCACGACGCGGGCGCGCTGTTCGGCGTCGAGGCCGACATGCCCACCGACGAGCAGCCGGTCGAGACGCCAGCCGCGACGAGCGAGCACTTCGCGAAGTACGTGCAGGCCAGCGAGTCCCGGACCATCGGTAACTGGCTCGACGCGATCACGTCGGACATACGCAGCAACCCGGCCGAGCACGACACCGAGCGCAACCGGCAGGACGTCGCCTACGTGATGAACGTGCTGCACGGTCGCGCCCTGGCCCTCAACGAGCAGCGGGCAGAGCGAGTGCGTGCCCTGCCTGCACGGAACCGCGACCTGCCGGTGCTCACGATCCAGGAGCTGAACCGCACGTACACCGACCTGGTGGAGCGCTTGGCGGACTACTCCGGAATCCACGAGGAGAGGCTCCGGGAGCGCCTCGTGGCGGTGATGGACGAGCTGCACGGTCGCGCCCTGGCCGAGGAGAGGCGGCGCCAGACCGTCCGCAACGTCCTGGCCCGGCAGGACGACATCACGCTGAGCCGCGAGCTGGGTGCGCAGACCGACCGGCCGACGTGGCAGCGGCGCGAGATCCTCAACGCCCTGCACACGCGGGCACTGCGCGAGCAGCCGAAGCCGCGGCGCAACGCCACGATTACCGACAACGCCCGCGCCGTCGCCGACTTCATCGACACACACCACGACCTCGGCGAGGTTTGCTCGCTCGACTCGCAGGCCATGGGCGCCCCGCTCGTCAAGATGCAGCTCGGCAGCCGCAACCAGCGGCACGCCGCCGCCACGTTGCTCGCGTGGTTCTACCGGCTCGACAACGCCAACGTGACCCGCACCGTCTACAAGGGAAGCGTCCACGTCGAGGTGACCGGCAACGTGGACGGCGTGCCCGTCGCGGTCTTCACCGGCTTCGCCCCCGCCGCCGCCTCCGCCGCCCTGAAGAACCAGCCGACCGTGCACACGCTTCGCGCGATGCAGATCGCAGGCGTCCGATGACCGCGACCCTGAACAACTTCGCCGCGGCCGTCGCCCGTGTCCGCCCTCAGGTCGAGCGCATGCTCGGCCTGGCGGGCGGCGACGCCGACACCGTCCACAAGCACTTGACCGCCGGTCGCGACCGGTTGCAGGACAACGGACGCCTCGACGACGACGCACGCGACGCGTACCGCGCCATGTTCACCGCCCTGGCCGAGATCGAAGACCCGCTCTTGCTCGGCGACCCGCCCGTCCGCGACGACGACGGCACGTGCTCGTACTGCGGCGACGACTTCGCCGAGCACTGGAGCGAGCGGGAAGCCCGCTACGTCGCGGCGCGCAAGTTCCACCGCTACGACAAAGGCGACGTGCCCGGCGTCTACAGCGACGAGATCCCCGGCGGTGCCCGATGAGCACGCAGAAGATCACCGCCGCATTCTCGATCGCGGCGGGCGGGTACGGCGAGATCATCCTCGACACGACCGGCCTCTCGGCCGACGAGATCGCCGAGCAGGTGTTCGTCAACACCGTGGTGGACACGACGCTGTGCCATGAGTGTGCGCACACCCTCAGCGACCCAGAGGTCGAGGACCTGACCGGGTTCACGATCGACGGTGTCCACTACGGGAAGCGAGACGGACACTGGCAGGTGGCCCGATGAGCGCTCGGCACACCCGCCGCGACCGGCACCTCATGTGGACCGAACTCGGCGACCTCTGGGAGCAGGTGCAGGGCTACCTCGCCATGCTCGCCCTGACCTTGTTCGTCGGCGGCATCGCGACCCTGTTCGGGCTCGCGATTGGTGAAGCCGCAGGCAAAGCGCCCGCCTGGACCTTCGGCGGACTCGCCGCCGTCGGCCTGGCCGCCCTCGCCGTCTGGCGGTGGCGAGCGGCCGGCCGAACCCTCGACACCATCCTCCGCGAGGAGGAACTCGCCGCGGCGCGTGCCCGCCTCGCGCGGTCCCTCGCCCTCGTCGACGCACCCGCCGGGTACGTCGAGATCTGGGACCCGCACGTCGAATGCATCGTCTGCTCGCAGTGCGGCGCACCCGTGACCGTCGATCCCTGCCCGGTTCACGGGCCCGCCGCAACCGACCGCGCCGCGCTCGACGGCGGCATCCCGCCCGTGTCCGTGCTCGCACGACCCATCACCGCGGCCGACATCCGGAAGTGGCCGCGCTACTTCCTCGACGGCCCCGGCCGGAAGCTCGCCGAGCAGACCGACTGCCGCCACGGTTACCGCCTCACCGACTCCTGCCCGTGCTGCGACGCCGAGCAGGAACCCGCCGCCTGACAACCACCCGAGCAGGTGGTCCCGCCGAGCTTCCCCCGGCGGGACCACCACCCCACCAGGGAGACACCACCCGTGACCGACCAGCTCGACGAGATCAAAGCCCGCGCCGCAGCGGCCACCCCCGGCCCGTGGATGTGGGAAGGCAACACCGACACCCGGCACATCAGCCTGGCCACGAAGTACTGGGGCCGCTGGGTCGTGATGGGTTTTCGCCGCTGGGGCATGCAAGGCGCGCAACCCATGTTCGCGCAGGGACGCAAGCCCGGCCCGATCGAGGACCGCAAAGGCGACTGGGGACCGTTCACCAACGGTGAGCCCGGCACGCTGGCCGATGCCGAGCACCTCGCCCGGTACGAGGTGTGTCCGACCGCGACCAGCCGCAAGGACCAGCGCGTGTACCGCGCCGACCTGACCGGCATTCGCAACCCCGACGCCGAGTTCATCGCGCACAGCCGGGCGGACGTCGAGTGGCTGCTGTCCGAAGTGGAACGCCTCCGCGGCCAGCTGGACGTGTTGGGCACACAGCAGGCCGATCACGACTGTGCGGCCAACTGCACCCTCGAACATGGCGAAGACGACGACGTCTACGACGGCCCGTGGTCGCCACGAGAAACCGAGCTCGCGGTCACGGCGCGTACGAGCGCAGGGGAACCGGTCCTGTGACGATCACCGAGGAACCCGAAGTCCGCGACGTTCACGGCGACCCCGAGACCACCCACGAATACCAAGAGGACGACTGGGACCAGGAGTGGCCACCCGAGTCCACCACGGTCGGCTGGGACCTTTCGTGGGGTTGCCGCGCGAACTTCACCCGCGCCACCGACGGCGACTACACGGTCACCGTCAACACGTTCGGCGCCGACCAGCGCAACGGCATCACGAACCGCCGGTTCGACCGCGAGCAGCTCGTCGACTTCGCCCGCCAGCTGCTCGCCCTCGCCGACGAGGAGAACACCCGTGCCTGACCAGACCGTGTTGCAGCAGGCCGCCAGCGTGGCGCGCCTGCTCGGCCACACAAGGACCGCGGCTCGCTTCGCCGACGTCCTGAAGACCCATGCCGCGCAGGGCTGCCCGGTCGACGGCATCGCACCGTGCACCGTCGAGCAGTACGCCCGCGAGTACCTCGACGAGCACACCGACGGGCCGAACACCGTCGTCCTGCACATCGAACCTGACCTCTCGTCACCCGGCGAGGACCACCTCACCCGGGTCCGGCGCCGCTGGCGTGAAGCAGAGCGGGACAACGCCGCACTCGTCGAGCAGGTCGAGCAACGGGACCAGCAGATTGCCGCGTACCGCGAACTGCTCGGCTGCATCTGGCTCTACGTCAACTGGCGTTACGTGACGAAGCAACTGGAGACCGTCCAGAAAGAACTCTGGGCGGACGCCGTCGAGCAGTGGCAGCCTGACGGCTCGGACGATCCGCCACCGCCCCGCACCGTCGACCGATGGTGGCGCGACGACGCACCAGCCACGCAGCCGCTCGTGTGTGGCGCGTGCTGTTGCGCCATCCCCGTACACAAGACGTGGGGCCCCTTGGATCAGTTCACCCCGCAACAGCACGCCGAGATCCAGCAGACACTCGCCAAGCTGGGCGCCGACCTGACGGCCATCCTGGACAGCCTCAAGCCGGAGCCGACGCTCTGCGGCGCCGTGGAAGGCGCGACCGGCATCAAGTGCGACGAGCCCGAACGGCACCGCGACGACCACACCGGCACCTCGACCGCGCAGCAGAACGCGAGCGTCGGCTACCAGCTCACCGTGACATGGCCACGCCAGCCGTACGACACGTGCGCGACCGAGGCCACGCCATGACCGCCACCGTGCCGTACCTCGGTGAACTCCTCAACACCGTCACGCCGAACCGGTGGACCACACCATGTCCCGGCTGTGGTGGGTGCGAAGTCCTGCGCGTGTACGAGAACGGCATCGGCGGGAGCGGCCACACGCGACCGCTCCCGCCGATGCCCGCGCACAAGGCAGGCGGGCACCACACTCACCAGGCCCAGAGGAAGCAGGTCGCCTGATGACCGACACCAAGCGCACCGTCGTAGCGCACATCCCCCGTGGCATCAGCCTCGACCTCCTCGGCGCCGTCGGTGGCCTGCTCGACGCCGCGCTCGGCGGCGCGCTGCTCATGTCCGGCCAGCACGGTTCGGACGGTGCCGGGTCCGTGGTGCTCCGCGACGACCAGGACCAGGCCGACGCCGTCCGCCTGCTCAACGCCGCCCGGCGCCGCATCGCGCGCCGACCGCTCAAGCCCGCACCCGAGGACGAGCCCACCGACGACCCGTCAACGCTCAACCGCATCAGCGAGCACCCGGACGGCGGACTCGAGTTCGGACTCGGCGGATCGCTCGACGCCGCCCAGGAGATGGCACGCATGATGCTGGCCGCGTTCATCCCCGCGTTGCGCGACACCGACGCCGTGAACTACCTGGAATTCCCCGCGACCGACCAGGACACCGGCCAGACGTACGCGCTGATCGTCGTCAAGCCGGACGGCCTCACCCCGCACGCCGCACGCCAGCGAGCCGAACGGGAAGCCGACCGCCTGCGCGCGCTGCTAGCCGAACACGGAATCGAGGACCCGCATGCCTGACACCACCGCGGCCCCGACCGTGTACGAGATCGACGTCCCGATGATCCCGACCCGTCGGGGCGCGATGGTGCCGCCGCTCACCGCAAACATGCGCCTGCACTGGCGGGCCGAAGCGCACCGGATCCGCAACGTCCGCGAACTGGTCGCCAACACGGCCAACGACGCGGGCATCCCGCAGTGCCAGCACCTGACCGTGCAACTGCACTACCGGCCCGGCGACAACCGGCGCCGCGACGCCGACAACCTCTACCCGACGTTCAAGGCCGCGTGCGACGCACTCGCCCGCGGCCCCCGCCGGGACTGGGTCGGGCTCGAACTCGTCCCCGACGACACCCCCGAGCACATGACCAAACTCGCGCCCGTCATCCACCCCGGACCGGGCGACCGTCGACTGTGGCTCACCGTGGAGGTCACCCGATGACGACCACCGAGCCACCCCGGATCCCGCGCAACATCCCCGACTGGCACACCGACGGCCTGTGCCAGCTGTTCCCCGAACTGGACTGGATCGAGGCCCAGGGCGAGCAGGCGGTCGCGTGCCGCGCGATCTGCTCGGCGTGCCCGGTCCGGCTCGCGTGCGCGCTCGGATCGCTCGAACGCGGCGAACCCTGGGGAATCTGGGGAGGACTCGACCGGGCCGACCGCAAGACGGTCGCGGCCGAGTACGGCTACCCCGTGCCCGCGATGCTGCCCGAGCACGGCACCAACGCCCGGCGGGTCAAGCACGGGTGCACGTGCCCGGACTGCAAGCACGCGCACGCGCTGTACGAAGCCGAACGCCGCGCCAAGGCACGCGCGAAAGCACGCGCCCGCGGGCTCGGCTGGCCGCCCGCGCACATCCTCGCCGCCCCGGTCCGGATCGGCCGGCATCTCCTCGCACCCGGGCAGTACCTGCTACCCCTGCCGGACCTGCCCGAGCACCGCCGCGCCGCGCCGGTCGACCAGCCGCTCGCGGCATGACCTGGAGGACACGTGAAGCGCCGATCGATCAACGCCGACGAGCAGGACGTGCACAGCCGGTGGCGCCGGTACCTCACGTCGTTCCGGCGGGCGGGCGCGGCCAGCAAGGTCAAGCGCCGCATCCGCCGCCGAGAACGCCGCGAGGGCAAGCATGGGACGCGTCGCGCACAGCAGGAAGGGTGACCGCTGCTACGGGACGCGGGCGGCGATTTGCAGCGCAGCGGCCACGGTCTCCGACAACGTCCGCTTGACCGCCGCGCCCCGGATGTTCGCCAGGTGTTCGAGGTACCGGTTGCGCTCGGGATTCGGACAGTCCAGCGGCAGGCCCGCCACGACCGTGTCAGGGCGCGTGCTCACGTCCACACCGAACTCGACGTTTGTCGTGAACCCGGGCGCGCTCGACAGGTCGCGCGGAATCCAGAACATGACCACGGTCGCCCGGTACCTGGCGCGCGTCTCCCACTCGAACTGATCGCGATAGTGCCGCGCGCGACGGCCGCCGCGCGACTCCGGGGACAACACCGCCAGCTCGCCGTAGTAGAACTCCATCCCGGTCAACTGCCGATCGATCTCGGCTAACGCGTCGTCTCGCCACCTGACCGCGCCCGACGACGGACCGGCCAGGAACACCGACCGCATGCCGGGGATGGGTTCCCGTGCCATCACGAGCTCATACTCAGCCACACGCCACCGCCCGTGCAGCCCGGTCCTGTTGCTGACGTGTCCACGGCAGCGGCAAGCCGTCACTCTCGGATCTCGGCACGACGTGCACATGCAGGTGGTAGACCGTCTGGCTGCTGTGGACACCGCGGCTGGTGATCAGGTTGCCGTCGGTGTGCTCGGCCAGCAGCTCCGCGGCACGGGCCATCACGGCACCGGTCACGATCGGGTCCTCGGCCGCGTCCGCCACATGCACGCGCGGGATCACCAGAGCGTGAGCCGCGTGCACGCCACCGCGCCGTGGCCGGATAGCCAGGGCGTCCGGCCACTCCCGCATGATCACAGCGGGAGCGTGTCCTTGCGCGATCGAGCAGAACGGACAGTGGGGTATGGAATCTGTTGGCACGCATGAATTATCGGGTCGTACGGCCTCGTAATTACAGGTGTTTCCCGTGTCCTCTTTGCTGCTGGGTGTTCCACTCTCGCCACTGCCGCATGACCTCCTCGTGTGGTGGCGGCAGTAGGTAGGTCGTGTCGTTGGGGAGCCCTTCGGCGCGGCACCGGTCGCAGCAGATCCAGACGAACGGCGTCGACCAGCCTTTGGTGACCTTGCCAGGTTCGTGCGGGTGCCCGTTCTTGCACGTCTCGGGGTAGACCTCGGTGACCCGCGTGCCCGGTCCGAACCGGTACCGCAGGGGACCATCCGCCTGATGCTTCGAACGCACGTTCGACACCGTAGCCGGTGACAGTCCTACCTGACCATCACCCGCGTGAGGTCGTCCAGGCTGCCCGACGAGAAGCGCGCGGAGATCGCCGAGGACATCCGGCGCACCGCGGGCACGCCCGACGGGTCATACCGCAAGATCGCCGCGAGGCACAGCGTCGGTGTCGCGACCGTGCAGACCGTTGCTAAGGAGAACGGCCTGGCGGACGCGTGGAAGGACGGTCACGAGCAGACCCGGGCCGCCACCGAGGTCAAGACCGCGAACGCCGCCGCTCGGCGCGCACAGCTGCAGGTCGACCTGCTCGGCGACGCGCAGGAGTTGCGCGAGCGCATGTTCGGCAACGTCCGGCACCTGCACGTCGTGAAGGTCGCCGGGGAGTTCGCGGGCGAGTCGGTCGAGCACACCGTCGTCCCGACCGGGCCGCGCGAGTGGCGCGACATCATGAGCGCGATTGGCGTCGCCTCGTCCAAGTCGGTCGAGCTCGCCCGGCTCGAAGCCGAACAGGCCGGCGCGGGCCAGGCGTCCGGGCTGCTGGAGCAGTTCGAGCGGTCGCTCCGCTCTGCACGCGTCGCCCGGGAGCAGGCCATCGACGAGGCCCCGTGACCAGCGACGGCGCGCTGTCAGTCAAGCAGCAAAACAGCATCCTCGACGCCGAAGCCTCCATCAACGTCTGGGAAGGCAGCATCCGGTCCGGCAAGACCGTGGCGTCCATCGTGCGCTGGCTGATGTATGTGCGCACCGCCCCGGCCGGGCCGCTCGCGATCATCGGCAAGACCCGCGACACCGTCGCCCGCAACGTGCTGGACGTCATCGCCGACCTGGCACCCGGCGCCATCGCCTTCAACCGCGGCGCGCCAACGTGCCGGATCCTGGGCCGCCTCGTGCACGTCGTCGGCGCGAACGACGCCAAGTCCGAAGGCAAGATCCGTGGTCTCACGCTCGCGGGCGCCTACGTCGACGAGATCACGCTGTTGCCGGAAGCGTTCTGGAACCAGCTCCTTGCCCGCTTGTCCGTGCCGGGCGCCAAGCTGTTCGGTACGACGAACCCGGACAGCCCGGCGCACTGGTTCAAGAAGAACTTTCTCGCCAAGGAGCACACCGAGCCGGATCTCGGTCTCAAGTCGTGGCACTTCGTGCTCGACGACAACCCCGGCATCCCGGAGGAGAAGAAGCGCCAGTACAAGGCCCAATACGTCGGGCTCTGGTTCAAGCGCTTCATTTTGGGCCAGTGGGTGGCGGCCGAGGGCGCGATTTACGACCTGCTCGACGACACCGTCCACTGCCGACCAGCACCGAGCAAAGACCGGTGGCTGGCCGTGTGGATCGCGCTGGACTACGGCACGAGCAACCCCACGCACGCCGGGCTGATCGTGCTCGCGACCGACGACGCCGGCACGCCGGGCCTGTACGTGGTGTCCGAATGGGAGCACGACGGCCGGGCGAAAGGCCAGCTCACGGACGCCGCGATCAGCAAGCGCCTAGCCGAGTGGGCACAGCAAGAGCTGGCCGACGTCGGTCTCGAACCGGTCGTGGCGCTCGACCCGTCGGCCGCGTCACTTCGAACCCAGATGCGCGCCGACGGCTGGCCGGGCCTGCGCTCGGCAGACAACCGGGTCGAGACGGGCATCCGCAACACCGCGTCACTGTTCGGTGGGCGCCGCCTGTACGTCGATGCCGAGCAATGCCCGGTCCTCTGGGAACAGCTCTGCGGCTACGTGTGGGACGACGAAGCACTCGCGAAGGGCGAGGAGAAGCCGAAGAAGGAGAATGACCACGGGTGCGACATGCTGCGCTACGGCGTGCAGGCCGCCCGCGGGGTGTGGCGCGCGTGGCTACCCGAGCTCGCCGCCGCCGACGGCGGGCTTGCCGACGCGGCGTGACTGCGTCCGGATCGCCACGGATCCCACCAGAGCAAGCAGGCCCATGCCACCCAGCAACCAGCCCCACGCCTGCCGTGTGCTGAACGCGTCCACGCAAGCGGTTTCCTGCTCCGGACTCCACTTCATCGGATCGGCCGGCCGATCCGGAGCAAGTACCGTTCCGCACTCCCACGTTTGCGCCCGCTCGACACCGGAGTAGGGGTTCTCGACCTCGGCGGTTGCCGACACGCCGAACACGGCGAGCAGCAGCAGACCGACAACGACAAGTGCACCGCCAGCAGCGGCGACGAACGCACGAGGCGACATGGGTAAACCCCCGGGGAAGGTAGTTGGTGCCCAGCATCGGGGTATCTGTGTGGATCACCAACGCGTTACGCGTGACACCAGGGGTGGACTGTCGCGCGTGTGCTGATCGCCGAGAACTCCTTCTGGCCGCCGCTTGGTCACGACCGCATGCGCCACCGCTGGCAGTCGTGGGCCGCCTGGTGGTCCGGCGACCTCGACGAGCTCCGCACCCGCACCCCATGCACGGCGCCCGGCGGGTACTGGGCGCGCCGCGCCGCGAAACCTGGCGACCGCGAGATGCATCTCCCGCTCGCAGCGGACATCGCGCGCACGAGCGCCGAGCTCGTGTGTGGCGACACGCCAGTGATCGAGTTCGAGGACGACACCGCGACGCAGAAGGCGTGGGACGACCTCGCCCAAACCATCGGGTGGGCCAACACACTGCTCGAAGCTGGCGAGATATCGGCGGCGCTGGGCGGGGTCTACCTCCGGCCTGTGTGGGACAAGAACACTGCTGGACATCCTTTGCTGACTACCGTGCGGGCCGACGAGGCGTTGCCGGAGTTCCGATACGGCGTGTTGCACTCCGTGACCTTTGTGGACGAGCTGCCCGCGCCGGATCATTGGAAGCGCCGCAAGGACGCGGAAGCCTGGCGGCATTTGGAACACCACGAGCGGGGGCAGATCCGACACGAACTGTGGCTCGGCACGACCAGCAACACCGGGCAGCTTCTGCCGCTGACCGAGCACCCGGCCACAGAGCACCTCGAACCGGTCATCGACACGACCAGCGTTCGGCCGGACGGCGGGCTGCTCGTCGACTACGTCCCGAATGACCTGCCGCAACCGCTCGACCGTCTGCCGCTCGGCCGCTCTGACCTCCAGGGCCTCGAAACGATGCTTGACGCGCTGGATGAGGCGTGGGATTCGTGGATGCGGGACATCGAGCTCGGCAAGGCCAGGGTTCTGCTGTCCAAGGAGATGCTCGACCCCGTCTCACAGGCCAGCAGCAGCGGAGGCAAATGGGGCTTCGGGCGTCGCCAGAACACAACCCCGGCGAAGGCATTCGACACCGACGCCAAGGTGTTCGTACCACTCGACATCCCGGCCGAGGACGCCGGCAAGCCCGCGCCGATCACGTTGGTGCAGTTCCTCATCCGTGTCAAGGAGCACTACGAGACGTGCATGGCGCTGGCCGAGCAGATCACCAGCCGCGCCGGGTACTCGCCGCAAACCATGGGCATGCACGTGGACGGACAGCTGTCCGGCACCGCGATGCGCAGGCGTGATCACCGGTCTTACCGGACGCGCGACCGCAAGCGCCGCTACGTCCGGCCAGCAGCGGAGCGCGTGCCGGAAACGCTGATGCTGATCGGCGCGGCCGTGTTCGGCGGCCCCAAACCGAAGGCCCGCCCCACGTTGACGTGGCGCGAGACCGACCAAGCCGACCCGATGGAAACCGCGAACGTGATCAACACCCTCCGACAGGCTCGTGCACTGTCGACGGAAATCGCGGTCCAGATGGCGCACCCCGAGTGGGACAAGACCCAGGTCGGTGACGAGGTTAAGCGGCTGGCCAAGGAGGACGCCGCGCTGACCGCGCCGCCGCCGACCGGGCACGAACCCCCGGTGTGGGCCAAGCCGATCCAGAACCAGCCACCCCAGCCTGAGCCTGAGCCTGAGCCGGAGGACGACGACCAATGACCGCACCGAAAACGCCGACGCTCGCCGAACTGGGCAAGATCCTCGGTGACCTTGTCCCCACGCTGCAGTGGGTGGAAGGCGTGCAGAACGTCACCGCGAAAGCGGTCGAGCAGGAGACCAACGCGGTGCTCGGTAAGCAGACGCTGAACGAAGCGCAAGCGCGCGCGGTCGCGTGGCGGGTGCTCTCAGATCTCGGCACGTTCGTGCGGGACGTCGAGCCCGGCACACCGGAACCGGGCGCCGATGCGGCGCCCGAGACGTTCGACGACTGATGGCACGTGGTGTCGACCCGACCGCCGCAGCCGACGTCCTCAAGCAACTACTCGACACCTGGGACGCCGCCGCAGAGCGGATGCTCGCCACGGTAGCTCGCCGCTTGGCGCAGGGGATCGAGCAAGACGGCTGGGCGGAAGTCAAGGCGCGGCAAGTCCTGTCAGTGCGGGATGAACTGCGCGCGATCCTGGCCCGGCTCGACGTCACCGTGCCGGAGTTGGCCGCGCGCGCGCTGGACGAGGCGTACACGCTCGGCCGGCAAGTAGTCGCGTCGCGGGACCTCCCGGTCGCGCTCGGCACCCGGCCCGGCCTGGTACAGCAGCTGCTCGAATGGCTTGTCTCTCAGCTCGGCGGTACACACCTCCCGGTCCTGCGCCGCCAGGTGGACCTGTACCAGCTCGCCGTGGCGCAGACAGAAGCGCTGATGGCCACGGGCACGATCACCCGCCGCGAGGCGATTGCGCAGACCGTCGACCGGTTGCTAGCGGCCGGACACGACCGGTTCGAAGACCGTGCCGGGCGCCGCTGGCACCTCGACACGTACGCGCGCATGGCAGGCCGGACCGCGGCACAGCAGGCCGCCGTCGAGGGTGGGCTCGCCGAGCTGACCGTCGAGGGCGTCGACGTGGTGCTGATCTCGGACTCGCCGCGTGAGTGCTCGCTCTGCCGCCCGTGGGAGCGGGAGGTGCTTTCCATCACGGGCCGATCTGTCGGCACCGACGTGGACGGCCGCCGGGTCACCGCCACCATCGCGGACGCGCGTGCCGCCGGGTTGTGGCATCCGAACTGCACTCACCGTGCCGACCCGGTGGTGATCGGGCTGACCGACGTGCACCGGCCGGCCGAGCAGAACCCGGAGGGGTACGAGGACCAGCAGCAGTTGCGGGCGCTCGAACGGCGGTCGCGAGAGCTCAAGCGGCGCCTAGCCGCCGCGCAGCAGTTCGGCGACACGGACACGGCGCGCAAGCTCCGGGCACGGCTCAAGGCGAACTCGGCCGCCATCAACCAGCACACCGCAGCGACCGGGCAACTGCGCCGCGGTGACCGCGAGCGGCCCGTTGACGGCACGGCACCGCGACGCGCGACGACCACACCGACACCACGACGCACGGCGGCACCGCCTGCACCGGCCCGGCCGGCGCCGACCGTCGGCCTGCCCGCGGGCGCGGAGCAGCAGCTCGCGCGCGAGCACGCCGAGAACAGTCTCCCGCCGCTGCGCAAGGCCACCGCCGAGGAACTCGACGCCAGGCTCACCAGGGCCACCGAGCACGAGGATTACGACCGCCTCGACGCGATCGTCGCCGAGATGGAACGGCGCGAAGCCGCCGCCGCACGCAAGGCCGAGCGCGACGAGCAGCGTTGGGCGCAGCTGGACGTGCTGATCAACGGCGGAGCGTCCGAAGAGGAAGCCATCGCCGAGGTGTTCGGCCGGTCCGTCGAGCGGCAACGACGCGACCGTGCGATTGCCGACCTGCGGTCACAGGGCTACACCGGGGCCGGGCTCGACGAGTTGGCGCGCCACGCGTTCCGGGACGAGGTGTACCGCCGATACATCGCCGCCGAAGACGCGACCCGCGGGCAGCTGCTCACTCCAGCAGCCCGCGCCGCCGGAGTCGACCCGCACAGTCTGTTCGTCGGCCCTGCCGACCGGGCACGCAAGCACGCATCGGACGAGCTGAAAGAGTGGTGGGACACGAACGGCCGGATCACGTACGATCAGTATCGCGCCGACTTGCTCGGCGACACAACGGGATCGCTGCGTGCGAGGTTCCGCACGGGCGGAGAGGATTGGCTGCGATGACACCGGCAGCGGAGATGCGCGCGGCGCTGCACGCTGGCCGAGCCGCAGCCGAGAACCGGCAACCACCAGACAACCCATACGCACCGGGGGACACTGCGCGCGAGCGGGTACTCGCCACGATGTGGCGGCAGGGCTACGCGGCAGGCAACCCAATCCCAGAGTGACAGCGCGCCCCCATCGTCCGCGCATGAACTGGGACCTGGTGTGGACCGCGTTCGTCACCGTGACCGTTGGTGTGTTCGCCGTACTGGAGATCCGCGGGCTGAAGGCGGATCCGCGAGGCAAGAACTACGGCACACTGTCGGCCGCGCTCCGTCGGTGGCTTGGCATCGAACCGGCCAAGCCGCGCCGCTGGTGGCTCGGTTCGGTGTTCGGCGCATTCTGGCTGTGGTTCGTCGTCCACATCCTCACACCATGGCTGTGACACACAGCGTCCACAGTGAAACCATGAGTGCACTCACTGACGGCCAGCCGCCGCGTCACCAGGGCATTGCGAGCCTGCTCAAGTTCTTCGACTACGACCACCTGCCCGAGCACCTGCAGGCCACATCCAAGGCGTGTCACGACCTCGCGCATGCGATGGCGGACGAGCTTCCGAGCGGGCCGGAGCTGACCGCCGGTCTGCGGAAGTTGTTGGAGGCCAAGGACTGCTTCGTCCGCGCCGTCCTGGACTGACTCGTCGTGCGGCTCGGTGACAGCCGGGCCGCACTGTCCCGGTCATGGCACGTACCGAGATCACCAGGCAGACCCCCGTCCGGAGCGGCGCGGCGCTCGCGCTCGCCGCAGTCGACGCGAGCGCGTCGCCCAACGGCATGTTCTACAAGAGCGACGGCACCGAGCTGGTCGTCGTCAAGAACGCCGACGCGTCCAGCCACACCATGACCGTCGACATCCCGGTCACTGTGGACGGCCAGGCAGTCACCGACAAGACCGTCACCGTCGCCGCAGGCGCCACCGTCATCGCGGGACCGTATGGGCCCGAGTACCGCCAGGCGGACGGCAGCGTCTACCTCAACTTCGACAGCGCCACGTCCATGACCGTGGGCGTTCTCGCCATCTGAGTAACACCCCGATCGCAGTCTCGGCCTCATGTCTGACGGAGCACCTTCCCCCACACCGCCCGCGCCGAGCACCGACCCGCAGGGTGGCCAGCCGCCTGCGGCGGTACCTGCGCCGCCCACGCCTCCGGCCAGTGGCCAGTCTGCGACCGGCCAGCCGGGCACGCCGCCCGCCAACGACGCCGCGAAGACGTTCACGCAGACCGACCTCGATCGGATCATCAACGATCGGCTCGAAAAGCAGAAGTCCGCCATCGAAAAGTCGTTCGGCGAGAAGCTCGCCGGGATGTTCGGCACCAAACCCGAGGGCGACGGGAAGGTCACCGCCGAGCAGGTACTCGAACAAGCCAAGCAGATCACCGAGCAGGCGCAGACCCGCGCGAACACCGCGACCGCGCGCTCGTTCATCTCGGCGGCGCAGATCAAGCCGGAGCGCGTCGACACCCTCGCGGGCATGCTCGACATCCCGGCTGTGCTGAAGGACGTCGACGCGGCGAATCCGTCGGCGGTGGACGCCGCGATCCAGGCCGCGGTCAACGCCAAGGTGGCCGAGTTTCCCGAGTGGAAGGCGGGAGCGCCGCTTCCCGCAGCATCTGGCGGTGACCGGCAGAGCAACACCGGCGACGGCAAACGGCGCTACACACGGGACCAGCTCTCGAAGATGAGCCCAGACGAACTCGCCGCGGTCGCCGACGATCTTCCCCTCGCAATGGCAGAGGGGCGCCTCACCTAAACACGGACGGCCGGGCGGTTACACCGCCCGGCCACCGTCGTGCACGGAGGCAAACCCCCTCGATCACTCCATCGAGGACACGGAGGTATCCGCCCGAACTCCGCGGGCAGGAAAGAAAGCCACGCGGAGAGGAGTAACCACCGTGGCATACGACCGCATGATCCCGGAAATCTGGAGCGCTGCTCTGCTCCGGGCACTGCGCAAGACCCTGGTGTACGGCCAGGCCGGTGTGATCAACCGCAACTACGACGGTGAGATCGGCCAGGCGGGCGACACCGTTCGCATCAACAGCGTGGGTCGCCCCACCGTCAAGACCTACAGCGCGGGCACGCCGATCGTGCGCGAGCAGCTGACCGACGCGCAGCGGGTCCTCGTCGTCGATCAGCAGAAGTACTTCGCGTTCGACGTCGACGACATCAACATCCGGCAGGCGCAGGGAAACATCGTCTCCGAGACGATGAGCGAGGCCGCGTACGCGCTGGCGGACGTGGTTGACCAGTTCGTTGCGTCGCTGTACACGCAGACGATCGCGGCGAACAACCTGGGGACCATCTCGGTTCCGGTCGCCACGCCGACAGACTTCTACGACAAGGTGCTCGTGCCGCTGTCGGTGAAGCTCGACGAGGCCAACGTCCCGTCCGAAGGCCGATACTGCGTCGCTCCGCCATGGCTGCACGGCCGTGGCCTGCTCGACCCGCGGTTCATCAAGGTGAACGAGTCAGGCACTGAGCAGGGCCTGCGCAACGGCATCGTCGGTCGCGCAGCCGGATTCGACATCCTGAAGTCGAACAACTGCCCCAACCCGACCGGTGACGACTACGTCGTTCAGGCCGGGGTCGGCGCGGCCATCACGTTCGCCGAGCAGATCAACAAGACCGAGGGCTACAGGCCACACGACACCTTCTCGGACGCCGTGAAGGGCCTGGCGGTGTACGGCGCCAAGGTCATCCGCCCCGAGTGCCTGGCGGTCGCGACCGTCTCGCAGACCTGATCGGAGGATCACCCCAGTGGCACGTACCGAAGTTCCACAGTCCAAGTTCATCGGCAACGGCAACCTTGCCGATCCTGCTGGCACTGCGGTGAATCCCGGTGCCGGGAACGGGCACTACATCGCGGCGGCCCCGTCGGATCGCATGGTGCTGCGCGTGACCAACACGCACGGCTCCGCGCACCCGGTCGTGGTCAAGGCGGGTGCCTACCCGCCCGCAATCGCCGCAGGGCAGGGCGACCTCTCTGTGTCGGTCGCTGCGACCACCGGCGTGCAGTGGATCGGCCCGCTGGAAAGCGGCCGATTCATCCAGGCCGACGGGCGCATCCACGTCGACATCGAGACCGCTCACGCGGGCACGATCACGGCGTTCGTGCTGCCGAAGGCGGTGTGACCGGTGGCCGACACGATCTACCTCAAGGGCGAGGGTGGGACGGTGTGGCCGCACGACCTCCCGCTGCACGAGGCGATCGAGGACCGGTTGGTCAAGGGTCAACTCGTCCGGGTCGCCGAGGACGGCTCGCCGTTCGTTGACGAGCCAGCCGAGAAGCCGCTCACCAACAAGGAACGGCTACAGGCCGACGCGACCGCGCTCGGCCTGGACACCGGCGGCACCGTTGCCGAGCTCACCGAGCGGATCAACGCGAAGGTGGCCGAGCTGCGCAAGCAGGCCGGGGAGCTCAACATCGACACCGACGAGCTGTCACCGGCCGCGCTGCTGGCCGCGATCGACGAGAAGCTCGGCGAGTAACCAGACTGGTAGCCCCGGCCCTTGTGGCGGTCGACCTGGGGAAGGTGGGCCACAACCGGGCCGGGGCTACCTCTACACTGACCGGGGGTTGGAGGAACGCATGCCGTGGTATGCAGAGCGCGAAGACCTGCCGGACGCGTACCGGCATCACGCCGACGCCGGTAGCCAGCTGGCCGCTGTCTACGAGCGGCTCGGCTACATCGAGGTACCAGCGCCGGGCACGGAAGTGCCGGACGCGGATCCGTCGGCCGACCCTGTCGGCCCACCCCAGCCGGAGCCCGTCGACGAGCAACCGGTCGCGGCAACCGCGGGCAAGCCGAAGCGGGGCCGCAGTGCCTAGCTGGTTCACGAACCTGACCGTCGGGCAGATCTTGGCTTTCTCCCTTGGGGTCCTGCTCGTGCTCGGCCTGTTCGTCAAGCTGTGGAAGACGATTCGCCCAGTCTGGCGCGGGGTCAGGGAGTTCCTGGAGGACTGGCGCGGCGAGCCCGCCCGGCCCGGCGTGCCGGAACGCCCCGGCGTGATGACGCGGCTGCACACGATCGAAACCGACGTTGCCGAGCTCAAGCCCAAGGTGGCCGCGATCGACCACGAGGTGCACCCGAATTCAGGTGCCTCACTGCGGGACACTGTGGACTCGATCCAGGTCGAGTTGCGGGAGCACATCGCCCAACAGCAGGGGTGACACCCCAGGCGCACCGTCATTCCCATGGCCTTGGGAATCGACATCTACGACCGGTACCAGGACGTGAGCGACTGGGGAGCGCTTGGCCGTAGCGGCGTTGCGGTCGTGTACGTCAAAGGCACTGACGGCGGTGGTCTGGCCCCTGTCCGGGCGGACGGGTTCGTCGCTGGGGCGAAGTCGATCGGCAAGCCGGTCGGCCTGTACCACTACGCACAGAAGTCACCGAGCCCGGAAGCACAGGCCGACGTGCTCGTGCGGGAAGTGCGGCGTCTGGGCGCCGACGGGTTGCCCCCGGCACTCGACCTCGAAGACCCGTTCACACCTGGACCAGCGGCCCGCGAGTTCGCTCGCCGATTCCTGTTGCGTCTGCGAGAGCACGGCTACCAGCAGCCGGTGTTGTACGCCAACACGAGCATGCTCAACGGGATCCAGGCGTGGACCCTGCCCGTGCCGGGCTTGCTGGTCTGGGCGGCCGACTACGGCAGCAACGACGGCGACTACGACCAGGAAGACCGTGACCGGCTGCGCCGCCGGTATCCGCATCCCGTGTGGATGCACCAGTACAGCTCGACCGGTCGCGTACCGGGCATTCCCGGCAACGTTGACGTAAACGAGCTGTTCGCCGACATTCAGGAGGAAGACACAGTGTCCTGGACTGACAGGATCCCGTTCACCGCGCCCGACGGCAACGTCACCAACTTCACCGCCGCCGAGCGTCTGGTGTGGACCAACTACTACGCCGGGCTCATCCCCGGCTTGCACGCGAGCGTCAACGCTCTCGCTGCTGCCATGGCCGACGGCGACCTCTCACCGGACGCGGTCTTGCAGCGTGTCGACACGGCGGTTCGGGAAAGCACCGCCCAGGCCGTCACCGGCTCCGTGCTGCCTGCCCTGCGCGCAGTCGTGGCCGAGGTGCTCGGGGAGGACAACGCCGAGCAGGCCGAGGCCATTGTGTCCGCCCTGGCCGCCCGTCTGAAGCCGACCGCGTGAGGAGAACCGCAACCGTGGCAACTCATCCGACCCCGAGCGGGGCAAAGTCGCCGACGCTGCGCACGCTCGCGCAGAACGCCGCGTTGGACGCCCTCTTGGCCGTGCTGCTCGTCGTGCTACCCGCAATCCAGGCGACGGACGTCGAGTGGTGGCCGCTGCTGATCAGCGTCGGCAAGACCGCAGCCGCAACTGTCCTGACCGGCGTCCTGCACTGGGCGCGGGCACGCCGAGCAACGAGCTAGGAGCACCCTCGTGCCGCCACCCGTGGAGTGGTCGACGCGAACCGTGGTCGGATCCTGGCCGCGGTTCGGTGCTGGCGTGTCCACGGGTCGGGTCGACTTCGTGCCGACCGGTGGCCCGTGGTGGTCGGTGGCCGGTAAGACAGTGCCGCCGGAGACCATCACGGCCGAGCTCGTCGACGGCGAGATCTCGGTCGAAATCCCGACGACGGATGACCCGAGCGTGCGGCCGGCCGGTGGCACGTGGACGGTCCGCGAGAAGGTCAACGGGATCGCACGCACGCCGTACGCGATCACGGTACCGGCGGGTGACGTGCCGCTGCGCCTGGCCGACATCGCGCCGGTGTCGCCGGTCGGCGCGGTCGAGCGGGTCGTGAGATCGGTCGGTGGTATCCAGCCGAACGAGACTGGCGACGTTGAGATTCCGGAACTCAGCGGCGGGGGCACGGTCGAGTCCGTCGACGGCCGGACTGGCGCGGTGTCGCTCGGTGACCTCTACGTCGATCCAACCGAGCTCGCAACAGCTCTTGCCACCCGGGCCGCGCTCGCGCACACGCACAGCATCGCCGACGTGGTGGGCCTGGCGTCCGCGCTCGGCGCGAAGGCCGACACCGCCGTCCTTGCCGCGGTCGCCATCTCGGGCAGCTACGCCGACCTGACCGGCACCGTGCCGACCGCTGCGCTACCGCCGTTGGCCGTCAACGAGACGTCGGTTGTCGCGTCTCAAGCCGCCATGCTCGCGCTACCCGCGCAACGTGGTGACATGGCCATCCGGACCGACACCGGCCGGACCTACGTCCTCGCGGCGGACAACCCGGCAACGCTGGCGAACTGGAAGGAGGTGCTCGCTGCCGGGCAAGTCCAGTCAGTGGCGGGCCAGTCCGGCGTGGTGGTGCTTTCCCGGGCCGATGTCGGCCTGGCCAACGTGGACAACACGGCAGACACCGCCAAGCCCATCAGCACCGCGACACAGGCCGCGCTCGACGGGAAGGCGGCAACCAGCCACAACCACGCCGTTGCGGACGTCACCGGGCTGCAAACCTCCCTCAACGCCAAGGCCACCAAGCTGGTTGTCCGGCAGGCATGGATCACGTCAGGAGACGTCAGCCCTCTACCGAACACGTCGGGCACCTGGCAGATCCTCACAGGGTTCGAGCTCTCGATCCCCGCGCAGGCCGGTGACTACGTCGAGCTCGCCGTGAACGCTCTCCGGCTGGACTCCACTGGCAACTCATGGATGGACCAGGGGGTAGTGGTCGGGACGTCCGTGGTGCGGTACTTGTCCAGCGGTAGCGCCACGCCCGGATTCGAAGGCGATCCAGGCTGGACACGAGGTTCTGGTTACGCGTCCAAGTCCGCCCCCCGGGGCTTCACTGTCACGTCCGGCGATCTCGACAACGGCGCCGTCAGGTTCTGCCTGGCGGTGAAGTCCAACGGGACCGGAACCCTGAACGCCTCGACAAACTACCCGTTCTATTGGCGTGCCAGAAACTTTGGGAGCGTGGCCTAGTGATCTGGGCAACACCCGCCGAGGTGCGCGAGTACCTCCGCGAGGAACTGCCGGCCGATTACCCGGAGGAAGCACTTTCCCGGGACATCGATAAGGCTGTGCGGTCGATGGTGCCGCGCGTCCTGCGGTGGCCGACCGTCGACGACGACACCGACCGGCCCGCCGACACGCAGGTCCGCGACTACGTCATCGCGGCGGTGGCCGAACTGATCGCGTTCCGGCGCGGCCAGGACGCGGCGGCCGAGGAGCTCGGCGGCGCGGGGACGGCCGAGGTGCTCGCGGCTGGCGGGAGCATCACCGCGGGGAAGCTGTCGGTTTCCGGCGGACGCGGCGCCCGCGTCGGGCGGTACACCGCCGACCGGTTGCCGCAGGAGACCATCGACGCGTTGCTCGCCGCGGACATGATCGGCGGGAGCGTGTCGACGTGGTGAGCCTGCTGGGAGTCACCGGCACGCCGCACCGGGTCGTGCTTGAGCGGTATCTCGGAGACGACGGCGAGGGCAGGCCGAAGCACGCCGCCGCGGTCGAGCTCGACGGCCGCGTCGAGGTGATCTCGCGGCGCGTCCAACTCGACACCGGCCGAGTCGTCGCGCTGGCCGCGCTCGTGTTCCTGCCGGGCACGGTCGAGGTGGCGCCGCAAGACCGGCTGACCTACACCGCGCCGGGGCTCGCTGGCTCCGGTACGCCGCACAAGGTCGAGCTCGTCGACAGCCCGGTATGGCTCGACGGCAGGCCGATGCACCACGAGTGCGGGGTGACCTGAGTGGACGACTTCGAGGCGGTGCTCGGCGACGCCGAGAAAGCCGTACGGCGCGGCGTGATCGGCGGCGTGCGCGGCGCATGCCGGTCCCTGCTGTCCGACTCGCGCGACCTCGTGCCCTACGACCAGGGCGACCTGTCCCGGTCCGGCGCGGTCAGCATGAACACGGCCGGGTCCGAGGTCGAGGGCGCGGTCACATACGACACGCCGTACGCCGTGATCCAGCACGAGGCCGAGGATTACAGACATCAGGACGGCCGGACGTCGCACTATCTCGGCGGGCCGCTGCGAGCGAACTCGGACCGCTACATGGCGCACATTCAGGCTGAGGTGGCGAAGGAACTGCAAGGCGGGTAACACCCCGGCCCGAGTCTGAGCGCGTGTTGTCGATGGCTCTCGCGCTGCACCTGCACGCGCTCGGCCTGGTCCGTTATCCGCCGGACGCAGGCGGAGACGTTGCTGTGCCGCCGGGGTTCATCGTGGAAATGCCGTCCACACCGGACGCCTGTGTACTCATCCGCCCGCGCCCGGGGTTCCCGTCCGGGGACATGTCCGGGTACGAGCTGGCCGAGCAGCACATCGTCGTTCGCGCACGTGCGGATGCGGGCTACCGGGCTGGCTACGACCAGGCGAAGCGGATTCGTGACGCGCTGCACGGCACCGGGGAGACGGTGTGGGCAGCGGGAACCGAGCATGAGGTGCCGATCGCCTGGTGCAACGCGAGCGATGCAGAGCCGGTGTGGCTCGGCCGTGACGAACAGAACCGGCCTATGTGGTCGGTGTCCATCCAAACCGAGGCACTGATCACCATGGAGGTCTAACCGTGCCTACCCCCATCAAGAAGAGGATCGCGAGGTTCAAGCGCCTCGAAGTCAACACCGGTACAGATGAATCTCCGAACTGGACGCTCGTTCGCGGTCTGAACAAGATCGGCCTGTCGGTCGAGCCGAACGAGGTCGACTCGTCCGACTTCGACAGTGAGGGCTGGGACGGTTCGTCGACGACGCATCGCAAGTGGTCCGTCGCTGTCGAAGGATTCGAGGGCTACACCGGGGCGGACAACGCCCAGGTGGACGATCCGGGGCAGGCGTTCCTCAAGGCCAAGGGAATCCTGACCGGTCCGGAGGCACAGGTTCAGGTGCGGATGTACCGCACGGACACCAACAAGGGCTACACCGGCCGGGCCAACGCGAACTGGAGCGGCGCAGACGAGGACGTCAAGGCGCTCACGCCGTTCGCCTGCCCGCTGACCGGCGACGGCCCGCTCACCCCGTACACGCACACCCCCTGACGGAGACTGACCGTGACCACCTTTCCCCAAATCGCACGGTTCGAAGCTGAGGTTGCAGGCACTACGCTCGATCTTCCGTTGCGCGGTACGGTGTACAGCTTCCCCGTGGCGCTCTCGTTCGAGCTCGGCCGCAAGATGCGCGTGTTGCAGTCCGAAATTCGCCGGTTCGAGCGCGCGAAGAAGACGGACAGCGAGTACACGGTCAAGGACACCGATCGCGAGTGGATCACCGAAACCGAGCTGCACGAGGTCTATCTTCAGCTGATCGGTGAGCCGATGATGGAGCGGCTCAAGGCCGACGGCGTGACGTGGCCTGAAGTACTCCACATCGGAGAGACCCTGTTCGCTTTCCATCAGGTCGGTCTGGAGGCCGCGCTGCTCGTGTGGCAACTGGCCGACGGCGATTCGATCGAGGGTGATGCAAGCCCCCCGGCCGATCCGCCGAAGACCACCTCAAGGTCTCCTCGGCGGACGACATCCCAGAGTACATCGACGAAGAAGAAGCGCAGCGCTACCAACGCTCGTCGCTCGAATGGCACGACATCCTCGACGCGTGGGACCTGATCGAGGCCGACGTGCACCGCGAGTACGGCGTTGACCTGTCGGACCCGAGCGCCGGAAAGCGGTACACCTGGCGGTGGTTCGAGGTCCGGCTGTTCGGCCTGTCGGCGGACTCGCGGACGTGGCGAAAGCTCACGGGTGACCGTGGGAAGTCCGAACCAGAGACGAGCATTGAGGATCTCGATCGGGAACTCGGTATCACCAGGGAGTGACACCCGCGCGCGAGCGTGTGCAGCGTGGCCCTCAAGACTGGTGAGATCCGTGCACTGATCACGGGTGACTACACCAGTTTCAAGCGCGCCACCACAGCGGCCAAGCGCGAGGCCAAGGACACCCGAGACGAGCTGTCCAAGCCCATCACGCTGTCCGGCAACGCGAAGCCGCTCCTCACGGTCCTTGGCGGGCTGCCTGCAGCCGCGGCTGTCGCGGGCGCTGGTATGGCTGCTGGTCTGGCCGCACCGGCTTTGGTGATCGCGGGTATTGGCGCTGCTGCGCTGGCCAGCAACGAGCAGGTACGCACCGCGTTCTCAGGCATGGCCGAACATGTCTCGACGAGCGTCCGGTCCGCGGCCGAGCCGATGGTGCCGTACCTGGTCGGGATCGCGAACCGAATCGAGCAGCGGTTCAACAAACTGCGTCCACAGATGGAATCCGCATTCCGTGATGCCGGTCCTCTGGTGGGCACGTTCGCTGACGGGTTGCTGGACTTCGCCGAGAACGCGATGCCAGGGGCAACCGCTGCGGTCCAGAAGGGACAACCGGCCTTCGACGGACTGCGTTCGTTCCTTGCGCAGTCCGGCCGTGGCGTGTCCGAGATGATGCTCGAATGGGCTGATTCCTCCGATACCGCCGGTGCTGCGCTCGATGATCTCGGCGGCGTGGTTCAGGATGCGCTGCGGTTCATCGGGCGGCTAACGTCCCTGGTGGCCGACGAGTTCGGGCCTGCGTTCGACGACGTCAAGGGCATCTTCGGCGATGCTGAGGACGCGATCATGGACGTTGCGGGGGGAACGCTGCCCCTGCTCGGGTCCGCGGTCGACGTGGCGCTCGATGGATTGGGCGCGCTGCTTGGTGTTGTTGCTGCGGTTGCTGAAGGATTCGGTGATCTGCCCGCACCGATGCAGGCCGCGCTCCTTGGGGTTATCGCGTGGCGTGCCATGCAGTCCAGCCTCATCGGTGAACACGCCAGTCTAGGTGAGCGTCTTGCTCAGCCTTGGCGGCAGTTCGGCGACGAGGTTAAGCTGCAGACGGCTTTGGCGGCTGCCAGTGGCCATACGAATCTTGGTTCCCTCGCGGCGAGCATGGCTGTGGTTGAGTCGCGGGTGCCTTTCATTCACCGCATGGCTGAGGCGTACCGCAATGCCTCTCAGTCGGTGGTGGAGTACGTGCAGTCGCATCGCGGTGTCGCGGAGTCGGTGGGTGCAGTCGATCACGCGGCAGGGGCGGTTACTCGTCTCGGTGGCGCTGCAGTGGGTACCGCTGCCGCGCTCGGGTCGGGGTTGAGGTCTGCGGCGGCCGGTTTGGTTGGTGTCCTCGGTGGGCCGTGGGGTGTGGCGCTCGCCGCGGGGGCGGCACTGCTCGGTTTGTGGGCGTCCAAACAACAGGAGGCCGCCGCACGGCAACGGGAGTCGGCGCAGGCGGCCAGCGCGTACGCCCGTGCGCTGCGTGAGTCCAACGGCGTCATCACGGCATCGATCCGCCAGCAGGCAGCCGACAACGCCGAGAAGCGCGGCGCACTGAAGACAGCCGAGGAACTGGGTCTGTCGCTCTCCGAGGTGACCAGTGCCGTGCTTGGAGAAGGCGCCGCGTTGGACAGCCTGCGTGCGCGACTGCAGGACACCATCAAGGCGCATACCGAGCAAGTTGCGATCACCGAGGGTGCCAAGTCCGGCATCACCAAGTACAAGGAGCAGCTGGACCCGACCGGTGAGAGGGCGAAAGCTCTGCTGGACATCATCAACGTGCTGAACGGCGAGTGGGCGGCAGGGACGTCGGAAGCTCGACGGATGGCCGAGGCAACCGGTGAAGCCTCGTCCGCATTGTCGCAGGCACCAGCCGCTACCGGCCCGATGGCCGAAGCCCTGAAGAAGCTCAGCGATGAGAGCGCCTCCGCCGAGGACAAGATCAGCGCGCTCAAGTCCGCGCTCGACGAACTCGCCGGACGGCGACACACCGTCGAGGAAGCGAACCAGGGCGTCAACGACACCCTGCGCGACATGAAAGACGCGTTCAAAGCCGCGGCCGACGAGGCAAAGACACACAAGACCGGACTACTCGACTCGACCGGCGCTATCAACACGGTGACGGCGGCAGGGTCCGCGTTGCAGGACAAGGTGATGCAGCTGTCCGATGCGTACCGCCAGCAGTACAGCGCGGTGTTTGAAGCCGCGCAAGCGCAGGGTAAGAGCTTGCCAGAAGCGGCAGCGGCTGCTGCCGCGGCTTCGGCCGGCACCCGTGAAGCCTTGATCAAAACCGCACAGCAGTTCGTTGGTACCAGGGAGAAAGCCGAGGAACTTGCGGCCCGTTACGACCTGTTGCCGACGGCTGCCTCAACGGCGATCCTGCAGCCGGGTATGGAAGCCTCGATCAGTTCGGCCGGCATCTTGCGTGACAAGGTAATTGCGGTTCCGGACAGTAAGACCATCATCGTGAGTTCGACGACTCCGCAGCAAATCGCGCTGTTGGAGAACATGGGTTTCAAGGTGCAGACCTTGCCGTCCGGTCACGTGGTGATCACGTCGAATGCTTCGTCGGTCAACGCAGAAATTAACCAGCTGACGGAGACACGCCGGATGTCGATCCTGATCGATTACCGGACGAGCGGTATCCCGAACGCGGCGAAGCTGGCCAAGGACGCGGTCGAGCGCGCTTCCGGCGGTGTAATGGAGTATTACGCCGCAGGCGGGATGCGGTCGATGTCGGCAAGTCACGCGGACATTGTCGGCTCGTACCGGCGTACCGGCGTCAAGCGGATCATCGGTGACAACGCGGTCGCCGATGAGAGCTTCATCCCGTTGCAGCGCAACAATGCGCGTGCACAGCTTATCTTGGACGAGACTCTCCGACGGATGCGTCCGGAGCTGTTCCAGCGGCCGATGGTCGACGCGCCGTGGTCAGGTGGCGCGTGGGGTATCGGCACGCTCGACGGCAACCGGGCGGGGTCGTCCTCGCGTACCACCACGATCACGATTAACGGGCACAGCAGCAACGACATCGTGCGGCGGCTCGACGAGGAGCGCAGGCGGGAGGAGTTGCTCTATGGCGCGTGAGCTGACGTGGTTCGGTGGCGATGGCTGGTCGCAGATCATCAACGACCGCGCGCAGGGCTACCGTGTCCACAAGGGCGTGACTGGGCTCGGCAAGCCTCCGAGGTCGATCGTGTCGGAGACCTCGCCGCTGATCGACGGCGAGGACATCACCGACGAGTGGGACGACCCGCGAACCATCCTGCTGCCCATGACCGTGTGGGGGCCGAACAACGCCGTGTTTCTGTCGCGCCTGCGAGCTCTCGCGCTGTCGCTCAAGACTCCGGGCGAGCTTGAGCTCGCACAGGCGGACGGTCGGCGTCGCCGGATCCGTGCGCACTACGCGGGCGGCCTGGAGGGCGACGAGTCGAGAGATCTGGGCGGAGACACGACGTGGTGCCGGTTCGCGCTCAGCCTGCGTTGTCCGGATCCGTACTGGTTCGATCCGACCCCGGTCACACCGCGGTGGTCGTACTCGTCCGCGGGCACGTTCCTCGGGGATCCGTTCTTTCCGCTGAGGATCGGCTCGTCGCAGGTACTCGGCCCGGCCACGGTCAACAACGCTGGTGACGTGCCGAGCTGGCCGGAGTGGACAATCACGCCGCCTAACAGCGACTTGACCCTGCTCGATCGCGACACCGGGAGCTCCCTCGCTCTGTCTGGGGCCATCCCGGCCGGCCGATCGTTGCAGATCATCACGGAGCCCGGCGACCGGCAGAACATCATCTTGTCGGACGGTACCGACTGGTGGGACCACTTGACCGGCACGCCCGTGTTCTGGCCGATTCGACCTGGAACGAGCAATGTGTCGGTCTTGCTCAGCGGCGCCGCGGCAGGGTCGGAAGTGGCGCTTTCGTTCCGGCCTCGCTACGAATCGGCCTGGTGACTCATGACGGTACCTACGGTGTGGCTGATTCGGCCTAACGGCACGATCGCGGGCACGCTGCCATACACCCGGCTGTCAGCCGTCGAGCGGTACGTCGACGTTGGTACATGGCTGGTGGACTGCCCGCTGACGACTCGAACGGCCGCCGCGGCTACCTCGGTTGGCGGGTGGCGCGTCGCCATCATGGACGGCACCAGGACGCTGATGGCCGGGCCGGTCGAGCACGCGGAGATCGAACTCGGCCGCGATGAGACGAGCGGTCGTAAGGTTGCCAAGCTGCGGTACTCCGGCGTGGACGACATGGTGTGGCTCGCTGCCCGGCAGGCGTGGCCAGTACCGGCCAACGCGGTCACTGCGCAGACGGTCGGGTATGACGTCCGGACCGGTGTGGCGTCGACGGTCATCGGCGACTACGTCATCGCCAACGCAGGCGTGTCGGCGCAGGTCGAACGGCGGGTGCCTGGGTTGATCCTCGATCCGCTCGCCGTGCCAGTCGGCGAAGACGTGTACGGCCGTGCCCGATTCCAGCCGTTGTTGGAGCTCGTGCAGGACATCAGCGTTGCTGGGGGTGTCGGTGTCCGTGTGCTGTCTGGGATGGGAGCGGAGAAGCGCCTACAGGTGTACACGCCGCGTGATTTGCGCGGTCCCGCGCGTTTCGGGCTGATGCTGAGGAACCTTCGGCGGGTGCGGTGGTCGACGACGGCGCCGCAGGCTACGACCATCATCGGCGGTGGCCGCGGGGAAGAGGAAGCCCGCGACTTTATCGCGGTGACCAACGCGGGCGAAGAGACTGCGTGGGGTCGCCGTGAGGGGTTTTACGACTACCGCAGTGCGTCCGACGCGGACGGCAACGCTGAGTTGACGTCCGGCGCGTCCAAGCGGCTGGCCGAAACCGGGGCAACCCGTCAGGTCGAGCTGGCGCCGGTCGACTCCAGCCGGATGCAGTACGGGCGGGACTACGGGCTCGGTGACCGGGTGACGGTCGACGTCTACGCCGGAGTGACCCTCGACTCGATCATCCGCGAGGTGGAGACGACCGTCGAGCGGGCCGACAGCAAGCCGACCCGGACCGTGGTGACGCGGGTGGGCGACATCGGTACCGGCCGAGACAAGTCGAGCGCAGGACGGGTGATCAAGAATGCCACGCTGCGGATGTCGAACTTGGAGCGGCGGTGACACCCTGCGCTCAGCCTTAGGTTGTGGCGGAGGCAAGTTACCCGTTCGAATCGGGCGCGGGCACGCTGGTTGATGAGGCGCGTTGGCGCAAGATCATGCGTAACGCCGTGGCAACCGGCGTCATCGGGGCGTCCACTCGGGACAGTGCGGACACGAGCCTGAAAGTCACGCTCGGATCCGGGCTTACGATGAACATGGCCGACGGCCAGGCACTCATCGACGGCATCGGCTACGAAGCAACCGCGGGGCCGCTGCCGAAGACGGCTAGCGCCAACGGGAACACGAACCCACGGATCGACCGGTTCATCCTCAAACTCGACGCGGGCACGCCGAACAGCATCGTGGCGACGATCAAGCAGGGCACCCCCGCGGCGTCACCGACGCCGCCCTCGCTGACCGTCGATCCCGCCGCTGGCGTGGTGGAGGTGCCGCTCGCTCGCGCGACGTGTCCGGGGAGCGGATCCGCCCAGAACTACCACTCGCTCGTCGACGAGCGCATGTTCGTCGGTAGCGCTGTGGTGGTCGGTGGCGCGCCGGATCCGGGGGCGTGGCATCAGTTCCGCGCAGGTGATCTGCTGTACACGCCGGACACGCGGCTGATGGTCTGGGACGGCTCGGCGTTGAAGGGCGTTCGCAGCGACCAGTACGCAGGCGTCATCCCGGCCGGCGAGTCCGGCACCGAGTCGGTGACCGGTGGCAATGAAGCGACTTACGCCTCGATCACGGTGCCCAATCTGGGCTACCCGTACAAGATCTCATTCGCGGCACACCTGCACATGGCGGGGCTGGTGGCTGGCGGCTACGTTCAGGGTTTCATCCGGCAGGACGGGGAAACGGCCGGCACGATCCTGGCAAGCGGTTCTGAGGTTTGCGACGCGTCCAACCTGGACACGCCGCTGAGCCTGCCGACGACGAAACCGGTTACCATCGCCGCCGGAGCCGCGCACACGTGGTGGTTTCGGGTGAAGCCCTCCACGACCAGTAGCTTCGTTTGGGGTACCACCGACAACTGGTTCAGCGCACAACTCACACCGGTGTGGTGACCGCGGCCCCCGCCATGTACACGACGGGGGCCGACGTTAACCCGTCAGCTGTTTGTCTTGTGCCCGAACAGCTTGGATACCTGATGATCTCCACGGAAGATCAATGCTGGCCCGGTCGGGTCTTTGGAGTCGCGGACGGCGATAGCGCCGTCAACGAGAGCGACTTCAACGCACTGACCTCCGTTGCCTCCGCTTCTGCTGGACTTGCGCCAACGCGCGTTTCCCAGGTCCGGGGCCATCCCGCACCCCTTTCTATCTCACAGTTCCCGCCTCACAGTATCGACCAGGCGGTGTGAGTCCGTCGGAGACAGAGCGCGTTCGACCAGGTGATTCCACACGGTCACGTACTGCTGGCGCTGCTCGTCGTCTGGTCGATCGAGCAGCGCAGCGGAGCTGAGTTCTTCCAGGTAGACGACGTCGGTCGGCTCGGCGTCGCGTTCACCCTCATCCGGGAACCGCAGTAAGGAGAACGGGAAGCCGCTGGCGGCGTGGGCACCGGCTGAGAAAGGCATGATCTGGATCGTGACGTGCGGGAGTTCTCCCAGCTCCAGGATGTGTTGGAGCTGTGCGCGCATCACGTCAGGCCCGCCGACCGCGGTCCGGATGACGCCCTCGGTCATCACAGCCCACAGCTGACAAGGCTTCTCCGCAGTGATGGTCGCTTGTTGCCGCGCGATTCGTGCTTCGACCAGGCGATCGACGTCCGGTGGGTTGTGCAGCGGACTGGCAACGATCAGAGCACGCGCGTAGTTCGGCGTCTGCGCAAGTCCGGTGACGAGTTCGCTGTCGTAGGTCCGGATCTCGGAGGCGGCCTCTTCCAGCCCGACGTATCGCCGAAACCACTCCGGCATAGCCTTGCCGAAGGTGGTCCGCGGGCGACGCTGCCGAGTCTCTCGGCCAAGGGCTTCGAGCGCTTCGCGTTCGGCACCTGCCACGCTGTAGAGGTCGAGAAGGAGCGTCAACTCGGCTGCTCGGACTCCGACTTGGCCGTGTTCAATGCGGCTGATCTTGGACGGTGAGCACTCGATCACTTCCGCCGCATCTTCGCGGGATGCTCCAGCCTGGTCGCGCAACTTGGCGAGTGCCAGGCCGAGCTGGCGTTTCGGCATCGTCGGGTTGATCGGCTTCGCCATTCCCTGTCCTCCGCGAGTCGGCTTCGGGGTAAGTCTGCACTACGGAGAGTCGTACAGCTTTCGCTCGATTGGTGCATTTGCAATCTGCACGTGCAGGTTTACCGTGAGTGTTACCGGCTCCGCCGGTGGGGCCGCCCCAGGGCACTCACAGTTCCCTTCCCCCGTCCCTGGGGTGGGCCTCAAGATCGAGGTCCGGGAGATCCACATGGCGAACCAGCCACGAGATGGCCGTTCGTGTCGGTTCGCACCCTCAAGTCAGGCGGGTGGTGCCGATGACCCCGACTCGGTACCGCCCGCCGTCCAGCGCTACGGGTGGCGATGCGACTTCTTCCGGCCCAACCTCGCGCATCTCGTCAACCTCACCGGCCGGCCGCGTCTGGCTGGCGGTCGCCGCTGGGCGTTCGCCGTCGATGACAAGACAGCGGACATCGACCAACCTGAGATCCCAGACCAGACGTCCCGGTGTCCGGACTGCCGGATCTGGGCGGCGAGCCACGGCTACGGGGACAGCGGCGCAGGGTGGCCATCATGACCGGCCTGTGGCATGAGTGCTCTTGTGGGTGCGAGCTGTGGCATCGGGTCGTCAATAGGCGGGTGGTGTGCCCGCATCCCAGTTTCGGCGCCGAGCTGCTCGACCGACCTGGAGTGCTGTTCGTCCTGACTCCGTCGGCGATCTGCGCTGCGTGTCTGTACGAGCTCGTAGACGCGCTGAACGCTGCGTCGGCTGCTGCCCAGCGGCGGGCGGCGGCCGGCAAGGAGGCCGCTGTCGCTGCGATGACCGAATCTCTGCGCGAGGTGCACGACGAGCTCGAGGTCGCCGACGCAATCGGCGTGATGATGTCCGAAGGGGGCGCGGTGTGGGCACACGAGTCATGATCGACTGGGCTGCGGTAGCCGCCAGCGTTGACGACTGGTCGCACTCCTGTCACTGCGGCTGCGGACGTCGGCACCCAGACCTCACCGGTCCCGATTGCGCTATCGCGTGGATCATCGAGGGCACTGGCCACAACGCGGACCTGTGGTGTGAGGCCGTCAGCGCGGCTTGGCCTCCTGAGGTGTGGGACATGGTCGCCGAGGGCTCTCCGGTGTGGGAGCACGAACCGTGAGTGAGCGAGCGCGAGCTGCGCGCCGACTGGCCAGCCTCCTAACCGGGGACTCCGGCGTACACGTGGCTGTGCAGTACGACCGGACCACCCGGCGATACGTCGTCGTCTGGGAGGACGGCCCGCCGCTGGCCACCATGTACGCCATGGCGCTGGAGCACGAATACAGCGTCCCGCTGCTCGATGTGGACGCCATGGACTGGCGTCGAACAGACCGGCTGCGACCCCATCAACCAGGAAGATCATGAGCACCCAGCCCTGCGGGACCTGCGACGGTAACGGCAAGATCTACGACTGGACCCGGTCAGGCGACCCCTGCCCCGAGTGCGACGGGCGCGGCTTCACGTTCGCCGGCAAAGTCCACATGAAGGCCTACAACGTGAAGCAGAACAGCGGGTGCTCGATCTCGCTGTTGGGTCTGGCGGCCGGCACGTGGGAGCTCGTCTATGCCGCGGCAGAGCTCGTTTCGATGGTGACCCGGTCCTGATCAGGCACCGCGACGTCTCGCCGTGGCGCTCTTGGCGGCCAGGCTCAGCATGTGCGCCTTGCGGGCGGACAGTGCCCGCTGCCGTCGCTCCTCCGCCGGAAGGACGCCGTCCGGGTCGACCTGCCTCTCGAACCGTTCCAGAAGTGCGGCGGCGCCTTTGCGGGCCTTCTCGCCGCGGTCGCTTGTGGTTGCCCATGAGGCGTGCGCTGCGATGCGTGCCCGCAGGGAGCGCTGCTCCGGGGTCATGGAGGTGTAGACGTCGGTCATGCCCCGGAGCGTGCGGCCCGCTTGTTACCTGAGTCGGTCGCCGACCCTCAGGCGCCGGGCGGTTTCGATGGCGCGTTCGTCCGCTTCGGACTCAGCGTAGTGCTCGACCATCGCGTCGGTGGTCCAGCCGAAGATCCTCTTCATGTCCTCCTTGCTGGCTCCGGCCTTCTTGTACGCGTGGGCAGCGGCGTGACGGCCCAGGTGCGCGTGCACATTGCGGCCGATCTCCACGTCGATGCCGAGCGCCTTGCCACGTCGACGCAGCATGAGCTTGATCCCGTTGGGTGTCAGTGGCCCTTTGCCCTTCTCGGACAGCCATAGCCGTTGGTGGTCAGCCCATCTGTCGTTCGCACGGACGCGTAGGTACCTGGATAGGGCCTGACCGGTTTTCGCGCCGAACGGAACGGCGCGGGGCTTGTTGCCCTTGCCGATCACCTGTGCAACGTCGAGATCGAAGTCGAGGTCGTCGACGTTGAGGAACGCCACCTCTGACAGGCGTGGTCCGCTGTCGGCGAGTAGCCGGATGATCGCGTGGTCTCGACGTGAGATGAAGTCGCGCCCCTTGCAGCTGTCGAGCAGCCGCTCCCAAACGTCGTCCTTGACGACTGGCACGGGCGTCGGCGGGATCTCGGGTGGCTTCATCGTGGCCATGGGGTGGTTGTCGATCTCTTGTTCGATGACCAGCCACTTGAACCACTGCTGAAGGTGGCGGTACCGGGTGTTGGCTGTGCTGGGCGCCCGCGTGTCGAGCAGATGTCCGATCCACTCGCGGATCATGGTGGTGGTGATGTGTGCTGGCTCGTCGGGTGGCTCGGGTAGTTCGTCGAGCCATGCCGCGAACAGCCGGGCGGACTCGTCGTAGTTGCCGATCGTCCGCGAGCTCTTGTTGTCGGCTTTAAGCCCGCGTCGCCACTCGCGCAGGAGCGGGTACCAGCGATGGTCTGTCTCCATACTCAGGACTCCACAATGAGGGTGTCACCGAGCGGCCCGCTAACGACTGCCTGACGCTTACTGCACTGTTTGTGCTGGTCGTGGGCGCAGCAGGGTTCGAACCTGCGACCCCCTCCTTGTAAGGGAGGTGCTCTTCCGCTGAGCTATGCGCCCTGGTGCGGTGCCCCGCTGGGCACCGCCGTTTCAAATCATGCCAGGTTGGCCAGTGCTTTCTTCCATGCCTCCTGGTCACGGGGCTCTCCTGGCTGGTTGACCTCCGTGTAGCGGACCGTTCCCTCTTTGTCGATCAGGAAGGTTCCGCGCAGGGCCAGGCCGGCCTTGTCGTTGAACACGCCGTAGGCCTGCGCCACTTCGCCGTGCGGCCAGAAGTCCGACAGCAGGGGGAAGGTGTATCCCTGCTGGTCGGCCCATGCTTTGAGGGCGAAGGGGCTGTCCACGGACACGCCGAGGACCTGCACGTCCGCGTTCTCGTAGGTCGCCAGTTCGTCGCGCACCTGGCAGAGCTCGCCCTGGCAGATGCCGCTGAACGCGAAGGGGTAGAACACCAGCAGCACGTTCTTCTCGCCCTGGAAGGACGAGAGTGCCACCTGCTGCTTGTTGTAGTCGTTGAGTGTGAAGTCCGGGGCCTTCGAACCGACCTCGACCGCCATTCTGCGTGTCCTCCCACTTCGCGAACGTCCTGCCTGCTTGTGCCCAGCCTAGTGCCCCGTCTGGGTGAGGCCCCAGACGGTTCGGCTCCTCGGGATTCAGCGGCGGGTGTTCGCGGACTTCGGCGAGACCAGCCTCGTGCCTGTCCAGTCGTCACCGACGCTGATGTTCGACGTCTGGGCCATGCCCGCCGTCGACACCGCCTCGGCGATCTCACTGGGTTCGACGTGCCCGTCTCGCCCGGTCTTCGGTGTCATCACCCAGATCGTCCCGGTGTCGGCGAGCGGACTGCGCACATCGAGGAGCGTGTCGGCGAGGTCGCCGTCGTCTTCTCGCCACCACAGCAGAATGACGTCGACCACCTCGTCGGCGTCCTCGTCCAGCAGGTCGCTTCCGCTGCGTTCCTCGATGGCGGCACGCACGTCGTCATCGACGTCCTCGTCCCAGCCGATCTCCTGGACGACAATGCCTGGTTCGATCCCAAGCTTCTCGGCGACGCCTGCTTTACCGGCGTCTCCCGCGGCCACCACGGCTTCCACTCCTCCATGTGAACCAATGCGGCGCCGGAGGCACCGCGTGTTAGGCGATAGCGAACACTCCCAGTACCCGACTGCGCAACCGTCCACACCGGGTTAAGCCCCAACTGTGTCCGCTCGGGAGTCCAACCGCGCTCGCACTACGGTGACGGTATGCATCGGATCGTCCCGTGCCATGTAGAGGCAATACCACTCCTGCGAGTGTGGGGGACACCGCCATCGGGTTACTCACCAGTAGTGATGACGTTTGACCCGATCGGGACGACGATGGGGTATGACGCACGCCAACCGGGTTGAATTGGCGTGGGAAACAACGAGAGAACCAGGCGAGGAGACCCCTTGGCCCCGCAATCCAACTCAAACAACAGGGTGCACGTTATCCGCGACGGCCTCGCCGCTCACCTGCCCGATATCGACCCCGAGGAGACGTCAGAGTGGCTCGAGTCGTTCGACGCCGTCCTGAAGGACGGTGGGCAGCAGCGCGCTCGCTACCTGATGCTCCGGCTGCTCGAGCGCGCGCGTGAGGGCCGGGTCGGCATCCCGTCGCTGACGAGCACCGACTACGTCAACACCATCCCCACCGAGCAGGAGCCGTGGTTCCCCGGTGACGAAGAGGTCGAGCGTCGTTACCGTGCGTGGATCCGGTGGAACGCGGCGATGACCGTGCACCGGGCGCAGCGGCCCGGCGTGGGTGTCGGTGGACACATTTCGACCTACGCCTCGTCCGCGACGCTCTACGAGGTCGGCTTCAACTGGTTCTTCCGTGGCAAAGACCACCCCGGCGGGGGAGACCAGGTCTTCTTCCAGGGCCACGCGTCGCCCGGCATGTACGCGCGCGCGTACCTGGAGGGCAGGCTCTCGGAGAACCAGCTCGACGGGTTCCGCCAGGAGTACTCGCACGCCGGGCCGGGCGCCGGGCTGCCGTCGTACCCGCACCCGCGGTTGATGCCGGACTTCTGGGAGTACCCGACGGTGTCGATGGGCCTCGGCCCGATGAACGCCATCTACCAGGCCCGGTTCAACCACTACCTGCACGACCGGGGCATCAAGGACACGTCCGACCAGCGAGTATGGGCGTTCCTCGGCGACGGTGAGATGGACGAGCCGGAGTCGCGCGGCCTGATCCACGTCGCGGCCAACGAGGGACTGGACAACCTGACCTTCGTGATCAACTGCAACCTGCAGCGCCTCGACGGCCCGGTCCGCGGCAACGGCAAGATCATCCAGGAGCTGGAGGCGTTCTTCCGCGGCGCGGGCTGGAACGTCATCAAGGTCATCTGGGGCCGCGAGTGGGACACCCTGCTGCACGGCGACCGCGACGGCGCGCTGGTCAACCTGATGAACACCACGCCGGACGGCGACTACCAGACCTACAAGGCCAACGACGGCGCCTACGTCCGTGAGCACTTCTTCGGCCGCGACCCGCGGACCAAGGAACTCGTGGTCAACCTGGACGACACGGCGATCTGGAACCTCAAGCGCGGTGGCCACGACTACCGCAAGGTCTACGCGGCGTACAAGGCGGCCACGGAGACCAACGGCCAGCCGACGGTGATCCTGGCGAAGACGATCAAGGGATACAACCTGGGTCCGCACTTCGCCGGCCGCAACGCCACGCACCAGATGAAGAAGATGACCCTCGACGACCTGAAGGGCTTCCGCGACACGCTGCGGATCCCGATCAGCGACGCCGAGCTGGAGAAGGACCCGTACCTGCCGCCGTACTTCCACCCGGGCCCGGAGTCGCCGGAGATCCAGTACCTGTCCGAGCGGCGCCGCCAGCTGGGCGGGTTCGTGCCGGAGCGGCGGTCCAAGGCCAAGGCGCTGGTGCTGCCGGGCGACAAGGTCTACGACGTGATCCGGCGCGGGTCGGGCAAGCAGGAGGTCGCCACCACGATGGCGTTCGTCCGGCTGGTCCGCGACCTGGCCAAGGACCAGGAGATCGGGCCGAGGATCGTGCCGATCATCCCGGACGAGGCGCGCACGTTCGGCATGGACTCGATGTTCCCGACGCAGAAGATCTACAACCGCAACGGCCAGCTGTACACGTCGGTCGACGCGAAGCTCATGCTCGCCTACAAGGAGAGCGACAAGGGCCAGATCCTGCACGAGGGCATCAACGAGGCCGGGTCGACGGCGTCGTTCACCGCGGTGGGCACGTCGTACGCCACGCACGGCGAGCCGATGATCCCGATCTACATCTTCTACTCGATGTTCGGTTTCCAGCGCACCGGCGACGGCCTGTGGGCCGCCGCGGACCAGATGGCGCGCGGTTTCGTGCTCGGCGCCACGGCGGGTCGTACGACGCTGACCGGTGAGGGCCTGCAGCACGCCGACGGGCACTCGTTGCTGCTGGCGTCGACCAACCCGGCGGTTGTCGCGTACGACCCCGCGTGGTCGTTCGAGGTCGCGCACATCGTCAAGGACGGTCTGCGCCGGATGTACGGCGACCAGGCCGAGGACATCTACTACTACCTGACCATCTACAACGAGCCGTACCAGCAGCCCGCCGAGCCGGAGGATCTGGACGTCGAGGGCCTGCTGCGTGGGCTGTATCACTACGCGGGCGCTCCGGCGGGCAACGGCCCGAAGGCGCAGATCCTCGGCTCCGGTGTGGGTCTGCCGTGGGCGTTGAAGGCCCAGCAGTTGCTCAACGACGAGTGGGGCGTGCAGGCCCATGTGTGGTCCGCCACGTCGTACTCGGAGCTGCGTCGTGAGGCCGTCGAGATCGACCGGCACAACCTGCTGCACCCGGAGGCCGAGCCTCGCGTGCCGTACGTGACGTCGGTGCTCTCGGAGACCGAGGGCCCGGTCGTGGCGGTGTCGGACTGGATGCGCGCGGTTCCGGACATGATCCGGCCGTGGGTGCCCGGCGACATGGTGACCCTGGGCACGGACGGGTTCGGCTTCTCCGACACCCGCACGGCCGCGCGTCGCCACTTCCTCGTGGACGCCGAGTCGATCGTCGTGGGTGTGCTGGCCGCGCTGGCCCGCCGCGGCGAGGTCGACAAGGCCAAGGTGGTCGAGGCGACCAGGAAGTATCAGCTGGACGACGTGTCCGCCGCCGGTCCGGACACCTCGGACCCCGGCGTGGCCTGACCGTCGTCCTTGCCGGAAGCCTTCGCGGGCGGCCTCCGCTGGCCGCCCGCGAGTGTTTCCGGGGCCGCCGACCACACCGCGAGGGCCAGCAGGGAGATCACGCCGCACGTGACGAACGCGGCCCGGTAGGACCACCAGTCGGCGATCGCGCCCGCGGCGAGCGGGCCGACGATGGCTCCGAAGTCGGCGGCCATCTGGAAGAACGCCAGCACCGGCGCGCCGCGCACACCGGTGCCGATCACGTCGGCCACCGTCGCCGTCTGCGCCGGGCTGACCAGGCCGGAGCCGAACCCGGCGATGAGCGACGCCACGAAGAACCACGGCGTCGACGGCGCGAGGCCCAGCGCGACCGCGCCGGCCGTGAGGATCGCCAGCCCGGTCAGCACCACGGGTTTGCGGCCGCGCAGGTCGGCGATCCGGCCCGCGATGAGCAGGACGGACGCCGTGCCGACGGCGTAGATCGACAGTCCGATGCCCGCGGTCGTGCTGGACTCGTGCAGCGTGGCGACCACGTACAGCGGGATCAGCGAGTACCGGACACCGAACGAGATCCAGCCGACGGTGAACGACGACAGCAGTGTCGCCCGATACGCCCGGTAACGGATCGCCTGGCGCACCGTGAACTCAGGAAGATCCAAAGTGGACGGATCGGCGCCGCTGCCTGATCGCTTGAGCAGCACCCAGATCAGCACGGCCGCGAGCATCGTCCCGCAGCCGTAGATGAGGAACGGTAATCGGATCGACGCGCCCGCGAACACGCCGCCGACCAACGGCCCGGCCATGTTGCCCAACAGGAAACTCGTCGACCACAGTCCGGAAACCCTGCCGCGCAGGCCGATCGGGCTCACCCGCAGCACAAGGCCGACGGCGGACACGGTGAACATCACCGAGCCGATGCCCGCGACCGCCCGGAAACCGACCAGCTGCCAGTACGACGACGCCCACCCGCACGCCGCGGTGGCCGCCGCGTTGATCACCAGCCCGCTCATCAGAACCGGCCGCTCGTTGTACCTGGCGACGAGTTTCCCGCCGACCGGCGCGAAGGCCAGCCGGACGATCGCGAACGCGCTGACCACGAAGGAGGCCGCCGTGACACCGACACCGAACGTCGTGGCGAACGCGGGCACGACCGGTGCCATCATCCCGAATCCGATGGCGACGAGGAATCCGGCCGAGACCAGGACCCACACCTCGCTCGGCACGCGCTCACGCGTCACGACGACCCCCAGGGTGAAATACTTAGCAGTGCTTACTAGGTATACCCTGTACCAGTTCGAAGTCGGCTCGCGCGTCCAGCAACAACGGGATCAACGGCCTCGCTTGCTGTGCCAACGCAACCAGCCTGCCCGTACCGTCACGGCGTGACTGCACTCCGTGCAGTGCAAGCTTGTCCTTGACCTGTGCGTACTGCTCGGCGGTCAACTTGTAGCCACAGGGCGGGTTCGGCTCGACCTTGCTCGCCGGTGGGGTCTCGTTGTCGGCGCCGCCGAAGTAGATCGGGCCACGGTCGAACGGCGCGGTCACCCGGCTGATCGTGGTCGCCGCCTCCAGCTGTCCACGCCTTTCCTTGACCAGCCCCAAAGTCCCGCTCACCCCGTACAGGTGGGAAGCGACCCGGCGCCGGGCGGCTGCGGGCTGGTCCTCGCCGGGGTTGGGGGCGTCGTTGGTTTCCACGAGCAGACCGAGACTGTGCTTCAACCCCGTGGTGTTGCGCAGGATGCGTTCCTGCCCGTCGCCCGCGATCTGCTGCGTCGGCTCACCGGTTTCCGGGTCGACGAGGATGCCGTACACGCCACTGGTCAGGCCGCGCGACTCCACGGCGGTCCGGATGTACGAACGCGACAACGTCTCGGACTCGTCGTGAACACGCTTGTGCACGTTGAGGTTGCGTGGCCACAGCCACAGCACGTCCTTGTCGTACACCAGGGGACGCGGCCCGAACTCGTGCAGGTCGTGCACGACATCCGGCTGGTAGTCGCGGATCACCGCCGCGGCCGCGCGGCCTTCCGGTGTCTCCAGGGCGATGTGGTCGCGGTTGATGTCCACGCCGTTGGCGTTGCCGCGCGTGTTCGCTTCACGGCCGTCGGGATTCGCCGTCGGCACGAACAGCAGGTTCGTCCCCGCGGGCACGGAGTCCTTGCGGTAGGCCAGATCCCGGATCTTGATCAGGCACGCTTCCCGCCCGGCCGGTTCGTCGCCGTGCTGCGAGCACAGGAACAGCACTGTCGTCGGCCCGCCGCGCCCGACCCGGACGAGGTTCAGCGGGCGGCCCTGCACGGTCGTCCCGATCTGGCTGACGTCCACCTTGCGGCTCAGCCGGTCGAGCAGCGCGTGCTCCTCGGCCGTCGTGGTCCATCGCGCGCCGTTCGACTGCTCGAACCCCGTTCGGGGCACTTCGTCCGCGGCGGCGAGTGCGGGTAAGCCGGACAGCAGCAGGCCTGCCGCCGTCAACGCGGCCAGTTTTCCGGATATGCCCATGTCACGTCCCTTCTTCACGCCCATGGACGTCATCAGACGCGGACACGGGATGTCAACGGCCGACCGGAGGTGTTGCTAGGGTGCTGGATGCTTTCAGTGAAAGCGATCTTGCGCTTCGTACAGCTGGCAGTCCGGACCGGGCACGTCCCGCCCAGGTCACTGGTGTCGTCGTCGGAGAACTGCCAGGAGTGCGCCAGAGCCTGGCAGGCGTCGGGGTACGACCCCGGCGCCCGCTGCCGCAGTCACTCGAACGGGTAAAACCTCAGTTGCGGGAGGTGAGTGCCCGCAACTGCGTGAGCAGTTCGCTGCGGCTGCTCGCGCCGAGCCGCTGACGCATCCGGGCCATGTGGTGCTCCACGGTCTTGGCCGAGATGAACAGCTGGTCGCCGACCTGCTTGTAGGTCATGCCCTGCAGCACCAGCGCCGCGACTTCCTGCTCGCGCTCGCTCAACGGGCTGGCCTCGGTGGGGATCGGGTCGGTCACGGCCTGCTTGCCCTGCAGCTCACGTGCGCAGTCCAGCAACGTGACCATGGCCTTGCGGTCGGCCGTCCGGATCGCGGCCTGCCCGGCCAGCCTTGAGCCGTCCCACACCATGCCCATGTCGTGCAGGCCACGGGCGGCTTTCTCGGCGCGCACCGGGTCGACTTTGCCCGCCACGACGTCGAGCCAGCACTGCGCGGCGTCGCCGAGGGCCTGGCCGAACCGGCTCTGGTTGGTGGCGAGCGCGGCGACGTGGTCAGCGGCCTCGCCGGGGTTCTCGGCGACGATCGCCGCGTGCAGGCCGCTCCAGTGCAGCGTGGTGGCCCACAGTTCCGGGTTGCCCAGCTGCGCGGTCAGCGCGTAGGCCTCACGCAGGTGCGGCCCGAGCCGGGCCTGGTCGCTCAACTTCGCCGCCGCCACGGCGAACTCGCCGAGCGGCAGGATCGTGAACAGGTCGACCGGGTGGCGGACGACGGCCTCGCACGCCTGCGCCCAGATCCGCCGCAGCGCCTGGACGTCACTGTTGCGCCGGGCCAGTCCCGCCTCCAGCGCCACGGCGAAAAGCCAGTCCCGTGGCTCACGCGGCCGTACCTCGGCCAGGTGTTCGGCGGCGGCGGCCAGCTGACCGCGCATCATGCAGAGCCACGCCTGCAGCAGCTTGTGCCGTGTGGCCAGCAACGGCCCGCCCATGTTCGACTGCACCGCGCGGTCCAGCACCGACTCGGCGACACCGAGTTCGCCGCAGTGCAAACCGACGAGCGCGGCCAGCGCGGCCGGGCTGTCCGGGAGCAACACGCCGCGACCGGCCGGTTCGAGCAGCCCGGCCGCGCGCACCAGCGAGGACAGCGCGTCCACCGGGCTACCGCAGACCGACTCGCGAACCCCTTGGGCCATCAGCGAAGCCGCACCGGACAACAGCGTCGGCAGGTCGTCGGTGGCCGTCAGGTCGACCAGTGTGCCCGTGCCGATCCGGCCGATCGCGGCCAGTGACACGTCACCGGACCACTGGTACAGCTCGGCGCTGCGGCCGAGCTGGCCGCGGTGGGCCAGCGCGGTCGCGGCGACCCGTGCGCCGCTGGCCTTGTCCTCCGAGCTGGAGATCGCCTTGTCCGCCAGCCGCATCGCCGAATCCAGGTCCCCGGCCAGCGCCGACGCGTGCGCCCAGCCCGCCGCGCACTGGGCCAGGGGACGCCCGGCGGACACGGCCGCGGCGAACAGTTTCGCCGACAGCGCGGGGTCCTCGGTCAGCGATTCGTGCGCGGCGGCGTGGAAGGCCGCGGCGACACCGGCGCCGCCGACCGCGCTGCCGAGCAGGGAGCGGGCCAGCGGCAACACGGATTCGCCGCGTTCCAGCAGCAACTCGGCCAGCCGCTGCCGTACCGCCAGCGCGCGTTCGGCCGGGATCACCACGCGGACCGCGCGGTCGCAGATCGGCAACAGGGTGCCGTCCTGCCCGAGCAGCCCGGTCGCCCGCGCCGCCTCCATCACGGTGACCACGTCGTCCGCGTCCCGGCCGAGCAGACTGGCCAGCAGATCCGTGCGCAGCCCGGCGCCGGCCTGAGCGGCGAGCACGTACTGCAGGACGTCCGGGTCGAGCAGGTCGAAGTCGTAGCGGAACCCGGCCAGCGCGGCGTCCGGCACCTCGGTCACCGGGCGTGACGACATCGCCGACACCAGCCGGTCGACGTACGCGGGGACCCCGCCGGTCTGCCTGAACAGGAACTCCACGAGTTCCGCGGCGGGTGCGGCGCCGAATGCGCCAGCCGCATGGTGCCGCACCTGAACGCGGTCCAGCGGAGCCAGCATCACTGTCTGTCCCAGTGCCCGGGTGAGTTCGCCCAGTTCGGCCGAACGCGGCCACGGCCGCGACGCGACCACCAGCCGGGGCACGTCGCCCGCGGCCACCGCCGCGGTGAGTTCCAGCAGACGCGCCGCCGGCAGGTTGTGCGCATCGTCGACGATGACGACTGTGTCGGGGTCGCCCGGCCGGTCGCACACCCGCACGCCCGCGTTCTCGTACGCCCGGCGGAACGCCTTCAGAACAGCGGTTTTGCCGTAGCCGCCCGGTGCGGTGACCGCGAGCGCCAGCGGTGCGAAGGGATCGGCCTCGGCCGCGTCCAGCACTCTTCTCGCTGACTCGTCCATCACGGTCGTGGTTCGCACGCGGGTCGCTGTTCGTTGGCTCAACGGCCGTCCTCGCCTGTCTTGGGAGCGTTGTTCAAGCTGGATGGGTTGCCGGGCCCGGGTTTCGCGTTCGCCGACTCGGGGTTCGGCGGTGCCTGCGGGGTGGCTTTGCTGTTGTTCACGGCGGGCGCGACCACGCCCGGCACCGGCGCGTGTTTCGCCGGTTCCTCGCCGCGCAGGTAGAACGTCAGCCCGACGCCCGCGGCCAGTACCAGTGCGGTGATCCCGCCGGTCAGTTTGGGTTTGCCCGCGAGCATCCGCATCGGCGAGCGCGGCGCGGGCAGGTCGAGCGGCTCGATCTCGGTCGACGGCCGTTGCGGCGGCTCGTCGGAGGAGATCACCGGCAGCGGCGCGGCCTGCGGGATCGGGGTGACCCGGCTGGCCACGATCGCGGCACCGCGGGCGCACGCGATCTCCGGCTCCGGCGCGACGAACGCGCGGCCGGGCACCTCGGCCCTGACCAGGTCGCCGACCAGCGGGATCCGGGCGCAGCCGCCCGCGACGACCACGGTGTCCAGGTCGGCGGCCGGGCGGATGATCCGCAGCAGCTCCTCGATACCGGCCTGCACCGACGTGCGGATCATGTCGTCGAACGCGGCGCGGGTGAGCGTCACGTCGTGCACGGTGACCTCGTTGCCAGCGGACAGGAACTCCTTGGCGGCGACGCATTCCCCGCGCAGCCTGGCCAGTTTCAGCCACGCGTCGGGGTCGGCCATGTCGATCGTGCCCGTGCCGCTGCGCACGTAGTCGAAGACCGCGTCGTCGAAGCTGTTGCCGCCGTTGGAGTCGACGCTCTCCGCCGTGCTGAGCACCTCGAACGTGCCGATCGGGGACCGGCGGACCACGGACGTGGCCAGGCCGGTCGCGCCGAGGTCGTACACACCCAGCGCCGTTCCCGGCGGCACGTCGTGCGCCGCCGCGTGGTTCTCGCTGATGGCGACCGGTTCGGGCAGCAGGGTGAGGTCGTCGAGGCTGGTTTGCCGCAGTGCCGTGTGCAGCAGGCGCTTGCGGTGGTTGCCCCACCCGGCGGGATGGGTGATCACGACGTGTTTCGGGGATTGGCCCTCGGCGGCCGACACCTCCTTGACCACCCAGGCGATCAGCACGGCGGTCAGCGTCTCGGCGGTGCACACCTCGCGGCCGATCATCAGGGGGACCTCGTCGCCGATCCGCCTGGCGAAATCCCTGGCAGCGTTGGTGGGATCAGTGGCGGCGTGCCGTTCGGCGGCGTCTCCGACGACCACTGTCCCGTCGGGCGCGAAGTAGACGACCGTCGGCACGGTCGGGGCGCGATCGCCCAGGGGGACCGCCTCGGGTTCCCCCCAGGTGGAGCCGGTCTGACGGCAGAGCGCTGCCGAGGTGCGGCAGGTCCCGGCGTCGATCCCCAGGACGTATGGCATGCAGGGTGCCTTCCGTGCTCAATCGAACGGGTGCACTTCCGAGTTACCCCCGGATGGGTTACATCTTCATACCAACCACCGGACCATCGTGCCGAAGTGGTCCTGATCTCATAGGGGGACACCCTAATGCCCCTAATGGATTAGGGGTCGTAACCCCAGTCGGGGAGCTCGATAACTCGGAGTGATCCCCGATGTCTGGGTGATCGCCCGGCCCATAACGTTCGGTCGCACGCCGGGCAGCCCCTGCCTGGCAGCTCACCGATCTCACCGATCCACCGGTGTCGATGGTTCGTCAGTGGACGTGCACTGGCCGACCGCGGGTGCCGCACCGGTGGGTCGTGTGATCACCGAGCGCCTGCCCGGTCGCAACCCCTGTACCCGTAGGAGAGATTCCCCTTGATCAAGAACGACCCTCCCCAGTCAGCACCGGCCCCCGCGCCGCAGCCCGCCCCGGCGCCCGCCGCTGCCGCCGCGCCGGCCCCGGCGGAGCCCACGCTGCACGACTTCTGCCTCGACCTGCTGACCAACTCCGCGGCGATGAAGGCGTTCGAGGCCGACCCGACCGGTCTGCTGGCCAAGGCGGGCCTGAACGGGATCACCCCGGAGGACGTGCGTGACGTCCTCCCGCTGGTGACCGACCTGGTCCCGACCAACGCCTCCGGCATCAACCTCCCCGAGGGCGGCGACAGCTTCGGCGGTTCCTACAAGCTGCCGTTCGGCGAGGTGCAGGGCGCCGGGTACTACGAGTACGGCCACGACGGTTTCAAGGGCGGCGTCGAGGGGTCGGTGTCCTCCTCCGGCGTGGAAGCGTGGGGTTCCGGTCACGTCGAGGCCGGCAAGCACGGCGCGCACGCCGGCGGCGAGGGCGGGGTCAGCACGGTCGCCGGCGAGGCCGACGGTTCTGCCTGCCTCGAGGTCGACAAGCACGGCGTCAAAGCCGACGCTGAGGGCTCCGTCTCGGTCGCGTCGGGCGTGAGCGCAGGTGCCGCGAGTGCCGTCGACGTCAGCAAGCACGGCATCCACGCCGGTGCCGAAGGCGGCGCCATCACTCCGTTCGGGTCGGTCGCGGGCACGGGCTCCGTCGACGTCGGCAAGGACGGCATCCACGTCGGCGCCGGTGGTGGCGCCGACACCCCGGTCGGCGAGTTCGCCGCCGCCAGCGCGGTCAGCCTCGACGAGGACGGCCTGGCCATCAACGGTGGCCTGCACTCCCCGTTCGGCGGACTCGAGAGCGGTTTCTACCTCGGCCCGCAGCACGAGACCGGCGGCAAGGCCTACGGCGGCATCGACCTGGACGGCCCGCTCGACAAGACGGTCAGCCTGACCACCTTCAAGGGCATCGGCCTCAACCAGGACCTCGCGCCGAACCTGTCCGGCAACATCGCCAACCTGCCGGGCAAGGTCGTCTCCGACCCGACCTCGGTCGGCCACGCCATCGTCGGTGCCGCGCCCGCGCTGCCCGCCGTTCCCGGCCTGCCGCAGATCCCGCTGAGCGACGTGAAGCTGCCTGACGTCACCAACGACCTGCCGCTCGACCTCCCCGGCGGCATCCCGGGCGTGCCCGCCGTCCCGGCCCTGCCGACCGAGACCGTGACCCACACGGTCAGCAGCGTGCAGGAGACCGTCAGCAGCGTGCACGAGACGATCACCAGCACCACCGGTGGTCACCTGCCCGCGGTCGACGTCCCGGCCGTGCCGCACGCCCCGCAGCTGCCCAAGCTGGAACTGCCCAAGCTGGAACTGCCCAAGCTGGAGCTGCCGAAGATCGACCTGCCGAAGGCCGACCTCCCGCACGTCGACCTGCCGAAGCTGCCCGGCGCCGACGGCGCCCAGAACGGCATCGGTGGCCTGCTGGACCACAACCCGGTTTCCGACGCCGTGCACAACGTCGCGGACGACCTGCACCTGGGCCTGTAAGCCCAGTTCACACGGCCGGAGGCCGGGTTCACCCTCGGGGGGCGGACCCGGTCTCCGGTTTCTTGTGACAAGAACACCCCTTTCACCCGAACGGTCGAGCACGGCACACTGTTCGGGTGACTGCGGCGACCTGGCTCGACGTTCTGGACCAGACCATCGGGGCATCCGTCGTCCACCACAGACCTGACCTGGCCGAACGGCTCAGGGCCAAACGGGCCCAACTGCTCGACCCGCAGATCAGGGTGATGGTGATCGGCGAAGCGAACCAAGGCAAAAGCCAGCTGGTGAACGCTTTGGTGAGTGCCTCGGTGTGCGCGGTCGGCGACGACGTGACCACGGTCGCGCCCACGATCGTGCGCTACGCCGAACAACCAGCCGCCGCGCAGCTGCGCTACGACGCGACCGGCGCGGAACCACACCGCACGCCGATTCCCGTCGAGCACGCGAACAACCGCGGCTCGGACCCGGTGACGACCGAAATCCGCCTGCCACGCAAGCTTCTCGCCGCCGGACTGGTGATCATCGACACGCCCGCGGTCGGCAACCTGCACCAGCTGCGCGCGCAGAACACGTTCGCCGCGTTGAACGGCGCCGACGCGGTCCTGCTTGCATCCGACGCATCCCAGGAGCTGTCCGCGACGGAACTGGAACTGCTGCGCCAGGTTCACCGCTCGTGCCCGACGATTCTCGTCGCGTTGACGAAGATCGACCTGACCGCGCAGTGGCGCGCGGTGGCCGAGCGCAACCGGGAACACCTCGCCAGAGCAGGGGTTTCCGCGGCGATCGTGCCGGTGTCCTCGACGCTGCGGATCCGCGCGATGGCCAAGGACGACGAAGCGCTGAACAAGGAGTCGGGTTTCCCCGAACTGCTCGAACGGTTGCGCACGGACGTCCTGCCGGTCGCGTCGAACCCGTTGTCCCGCCAGAACTTCGCGGCGATGGCAGGGACAGCGCTGGCGGAACTGGTCGGCCAGGTCAACAAGGAACTCGCCGCACGCCCGGACGAGAGCAGTTCACCGGCGGTCGCGGAGTACATGCAGGCCCAGCAGAAGGTGGCGGACCTGCGGCGCTGGTCGGGCAAGTGGCAGAACGTCCTCAGCGACGAGATGGCCGACCTGATCTCGGACCTGGAGTACGACCTGCGCGACCGGACCCGCAAGATCCTGCGTGAGGTCGACAACGCCTTCGACGAGGCCGACCCGGCGAAAACCTGGGACCAGTTCGAGGAATGGCTGAACAAGCACCTGACCGAAGCGGCCGAGATCAACTTCAAGTGGCTGGTCGAGCGTTCGTGGTGGGTGGCCGACCGGGTGGCGGAGTGCTTCCCGGACAACCAGGAGATGCTGCCGACGTCGGTGATCCCGCACGACGCGGACGTGGACCCGGGTGACGCGCAGGCACCGAAGCTGGAGAAGTTCACGCCGGGCCAGATGGTCTTCACCGGCCTGCGCGGATCCTACGGCGGCGTACTGATGTTCGGCCTGATCACCACCCTCGCCGGGTTGCCGCTGATCAACCCGATCTCGATCGGCGCGGGCCTGGCGCTGGGTGGCAAGAGCATCGGCGAAGAAGGCGAGACGAGGCTGAAGAAGCGCCAGTCGGCGGCGAAAGCCGTGGCGCAGCGGCACGTGGACGACTTCTTCCTGCGGTTCTCCAAGGACTGCCGGGACGCGGCCCGCAGGATCCAGCGCGGCCTGCGTGACCACTTCACCGAACTGGCCGAGCAGGTCCAGCAGAAACTGACCGACGAAGCCACCGCGGCACAGAAGTCGGCACAGCTGGAACTGGCGGCGCGGCAGCACAAGGAGCAGGAACTGCGGCAGGCGTTGACCCAGCTGACGAACCTGCACGGCCAGCTGACCAGGATCGCGGGAACGTTGCAGGGAGCGCGAAACCCATTGGAGATCTCCGCGTGAGCGCGACCGTCGACGAGGCGGTGTGGGCGATCCTGCACGACGCGCTCAGGCTCTACCAGGACAGCCCGCGGGCGACGAACTGGCTCCGGCACCACATCAGCAGGTTCGACTCGCCGCTGCGGATAGCGGTGGCCGGGCGGCCGGGCAGCGGGAAGTCGACCGTGGTGAACGCGATCGTGGGAGACGAAGTCGCCCCGATAGGCGTGCAAGGCCCGGTCTTCACCTGGTACCAGGACGGCCCGCAACCACGCGCGACGGTCTACATGCGACAGGGACCGCCGAGCGAACCCCCGGCCGGCCGCGTGGGCGGAAGGCTGGACGTGGACCTGACCCAGGTCGACCCGGACGGCATCACGAAAATAGTGGTCGACTGGCCGGCGAGGGTGCTGCGCGACATCTCGCTGATCGACACCCCGCCGATAGCGGACGAGATCTCCGAGCAACTGGCAGCGGAAGCAGACGCCCTGCTGTACATGACACCGCAGGTGCACGTGATGGACGTGCGGTTCCTCCAGTCCACACAGGACCACCCAGTGGCCAGGGCAGCCCCGGTGAACGCGATAGTCCTGCTGTCCAGGGCAGACGAGACCGGCGGCGGACGAATCGACGCGCTGACAGCGGCGAAGCAGGTGGCCCGCCGCTACCGCCGGGACGCACGAGTCCGCGGCCTGTGCCAGAACGTGATAGCCGTGTCGGGCCTCGTCGGCCAGGCAGGCAGGACGATGCCGGAAGACGTGTACCGGACACTGGCGGCTCTCGCGGCCGCGCCACGCTCGGAGACAGAGGAACTACTGCTGACGGCCGACCGCTTCACCAGGGCGGAACACGCGCTGCCGTCAGCGATGCGACGCGAGCTGGCCGACCAGCTGGGGATCTTCGGAATCCGGCTGTCGGCAGCGTTGATCAGGCAAGGCGCGGACACCAGGAACAAACTGGCATCGGAGCTGGTGCAGCGAAGCGGGCTGAACGAGCTGAAAGAATCGGTCAGCAGGCTGTTCATCGACCGCGGGAAGGTGCTGAAGGCCAGGTCGGCGCTGCTGGGCCTGGACGTGATGCTCCGGATGGAACCGAAACCGGGAGCAGCGAACCTCGTGACCGAGGTGGAACGAGTACTGGCCGGGGCACACGAGTTCCACGAGCTGAGGCTGCTGGGCGGCCTGCTGTCCGGACGAACCCGCCTCCCGGAAGAGCTGGCCGCGGAAGCCGCCCGGCTCATCGGCGGCGCAGGAACCAGCCTGGACGCCCGGCTCGGTTTCGACCGTGAGCCGTCACCGAGCGAGATCCAGGCCGCGATCCGCGACGCCCAGATCAAATGGCGTGAACAGTCCGAAAACCCCCTGCTGGACAGCTCGGAACGCGAGGCAGCCCGGGTGGTGGTGCGCAGCTGCGAGGCCATGCTGGCTCGGCCTGGCCCGGTGATGGCCGGTGAAACCGGGTGGCCTCGAGGTTAGGCGGTTCGGGGCGTGAAGTGGTGAGGCCGGGTGGGCTTGGGGTTATGGGCCTGGTTAGTGGTGTGTGAGGCCCATGTTGGCGTGGCGTGGTGCAGTGGTGGTTGATGAAGCCAGGCGACCCCGGGGCCAAGCGGCCCGGTGTTGTGGGGTTGTGCCGTGTTGGTCAGGGTTTCGTTGAGTCGTCGTGGCTGGGTTGGTCGATGAAGCCGAGGCGTCGGTTCATGGCGATCGCGGAGGTGTTGCGGGGATGGTGAAACGCGACGAGCCGGCGGTAGCCAGCGGAGCGGACGAAGCGGATCGCCTGCAACTTCAACGCCAGCGACAATCCCTGTCCGCGACAGGGCGGGAGGATGCCGGTCATCTCGCTGAACGCCCATCCTTCAGTCGGGCTCAACGAGGTTGCCGACATTCCGATCCAGGTTCTCTCATGGATTGCGAGGACTACTCCGCGTGGATCGAAGGTAGGTACGTCGATGCGTTGGCTGAGGTATTCGTCGTAGGTGGAGAACTCTCCCCGGTCCGGGATGTCGGCCGAGCACGTCTTGTTGAGTTCGTAGAGCTCGCGTCGGTGTTCGGCGGTATCGCCGAGGTTGGCCATCGTCCTGAGCTCGATGCCTGCCTCGTGTGCTCGCCGGAGGTACGGGGTGAATTCCTCGTCGTTGAACTTGTCCACGTCCAGTCGGAGGCGTACCCAGTCCACCATGCACCGAGCTTATCCTCACCACCAGCCAAGCAGACTGGAGTTGCCCCGTTTTTGGCGGACACCGACGATAAAGGACGGTGTGTTCCTGTTCCCGTTCCCGGGCTGGGTGATTTCCTGTTGGGGTCTGTGAGTAAGTAGCGGTGGACACGGCGGTGTTGACGTCACGCGCGCGGCCTGGCTGAGGTGCAGCCACTCGTCGGGCACGTGGATGTTGCTGTCCGAGCCGACCGCGCCCGTGACCAGGAACTGGGCCGCCGGGTAGGTCGTGGCCAGCAGGCCCATGAACGGGATCGAGCCGCCGAGGCCCACGGTGCCCCATGGCGCGTCGAACACCGTCGTGCTCACGTCGTCCAAAGTGGTCCGCAGCCACGGCGCCAGCTCCGGCGCGTCCCAGCCGTCGGCCAGGTCGGAACGGGTCAGCTCGACCTGTGCGCCGTAGGGGACGTCGGTGGTCAGCGCCTGCTTCAACTGCTCGAGGGCCGCGGTCGCCCCGGCGGTCGGCGGCAGCCGGAAGCTCAGCGACAGCGTGGTGAACGGCCGCAGCACGTTGCCCGCGTCGAGCGGCTCGGGCATGCCGGAGTTCAAGGCTGAGATTGCGGAGTTTGTGCGGCTGGGGTGCCCGATCGGCTCAGCAGGTCGCGAAAGATTTCGACCTGGCAGAGTCGGTGCGGCGGTGGGATGAGCACCGACATCGACGCAGGTACCCGTGAAGGGACCACCAGCGAGGAGAAGGCGAAGTTGGCGGCATTGCGGGGCGAGAACCGCCGGTTGCGGCGACAGCGACCCTCAAGTGGGCCAAGGGGTTCCTCGCCAGGGAGACCCGGTGAACGTATATCCGTCATTGTTGTCCCCTTTTGACGGGCACGGAGGTTGGGAGTGACACGGTTCGACGATCTTGTCGAAGGAGATAGCTCGTCGTGCCGAAGCCTTATCCGCCGGAGTTTCGGCGACGTGCGCCGGACCTGGTCGAGCTGGGCGGCCGGTGCTGGATGTGGCCGCGTCGCTGGGCATCGCGCAGTCCTGCCTCTACCGATGGAAACACCAGGACATGATCGGCCGGGACTGGCCTCGCTGAGTCCCGAGGCGATCGAGTCTGCCGCGTTGGCCCGAGTCAGAGCGCGAATCATCGAGCTGGCGAACGAGGTCAAGATCGTGCGCAAAGCCGCCGCCGCAGTCGAGCAGGTGGTGCCCCCAAAGCCCGGTTCGCCCTCGTGGCCGAACTGGCCGATGAGGGCGTCCCGGTCAAGCAAGCTTGTCTCACGCTAAACGGAGGGGAGGTAAGGAGGAAGAGGAGGAGGCGATTTCGACGCACTTGGTGTGATTGTTGCTGTGGCTGCTCTTTTGCCAGGTTGGGTTCATTGTTGGGTCCTCAGTAGCTCCTCGATGAAGGCGACCGAGTCGGTTGGGTTGAGGGCGTTGATTCGCAACTGTCCGAGTATGAGGTTGGCTTCCTCTACCTGAGCGGGGTCCTCTGTTTGCAGGGAGCCTGTGGGGTGCTCGACGTATAGGTATGGCGGGTCTTCTGGGTTGGGGAAGGTCAGCACGGTGATGGGTGCGTTGGGTACGTAGCAGTCACCTGCTGTCAGCATCACCTGAAGGGTTACCGTTGGGAGCTCGGACATTTTGATGAGGTGGCGCAACTGCTCGCGCATCAATTCCGGCGGACCGAGCTTGCGGCGCAGTGCTGCTTCGCACACGATGGTGTGTAGTTGCAGTGGCCATTCCTCGCTGGTGAGCCGCTTCTGTCGGCACATCCTTGCTTTCATGCTTGGTTCGAGCTCTACCCAGTGTGGTCGGGCACTGAAGAGCGCTCGCATGTAGGCGGGTGTTTGCAGGAGTCCTGGGAGGTCGATCACCAGGAACTGGCTTATCTGGCAGGCCACTGCTTCCACGTCGAAGTAGGCGGCGTTCTTGATTCCGTAGGCCGTGTACCACGGTGTCTTGTTCGCTTCTCTTACTTCGTCCACCAGGTCCGGGTCGTACTGGTTGTACTCGTCCATCAGTGTTCTGACCAGGTGCACGTCTGCCCTTGTCTCGCCGGACTCGATCCTCTGCAGCGCACTTCTCTTCTTGTCCAACAGGGGCGCTGCTTCCTTCAACGTCAGCCCGGCGTCTTCTCTCATGCGGCGCAGCTTCGCGCCCAGCCTCCGGCGTAGGTAGGTCGAGCGGTTGTTGTCCTCGGTCATGGTCGATCTCCCGGCGGTGACCACGGGGCTTCGGTGGGCTGTGAGTGGGGTGACGTGTGGCGTTTCGGAAACCTGACGTCGGATTTCCTGCCGGGTCAATGATTGCGCCGTGTGGGATCGACGTAATCCGGTGCGGCGAACCAGGGGGTCACGTCGATCAGGATCAACCGGGAGTGCTGCCTGCGGCGAGGCGCGGATTGCCGATCGCGGTCGGGCGGCCTCGATGCCTGGCAGGGTTCGGTGCGGCCGTTGCCCGGGTGCGGTCGGCCGGGCGACCGGCGTTCGGTTGCTGTTCCGGCTTGGGGGTTCGGTAACTTGAGGCATGGTTTCAAGTTACTTTGACCGGGGTTTGGATGTCTTGGGTTTTTCCTGGGCTTCACTCTATCGGGTCTCGGCAAAGTCCGACAGAAATGGTTGGTGTGACTAGGAAACACGAGTCGCCCGGCCCGAGGCGACTTCGGCGGTCGTCAAAACCCTGTTGTACACACGGACATCGTCGGCAAGTCCGGAGAAGTACTCGCCCCAGATCAAGTTTCCGCCGAGCCGAAGCGGATTTCCCGACACCGCGAGGGTTCCCGTGCTTGCGACCGACGAGACCTGTACACCGTTGACGTGCAAGCGAATCGTGGTCGTGTCATAGGTCACGGCGAGATGAGTCCATGTGTTGGCAGCTATGGCACCCATACTGTTGACGTTCCGGTCAGCCGAGCCGACCCGTATCCACCCTACGGCTGAGAAGCTGCGTTGTCGCCGTAAAGCGCGTACGACAAACCGTCCGTACGTTCCTTCATGAAAGTACGCCAACCGGTCACGGCGGTGTTCGGGCGTATCCAGGCCTCCAGGGTCATCCCGTTGGTCAGGTCCAAGAGGTTCGAATCCGCCACGGTGACCACGTCGTCGACCCCGTCGAACGACAAGGCCCGCCCGTGTTCACAGCGGCCGACCATGCGGCGCCGGAGATGGTTCCGTTGTGGCCCTTGCCGATTCGCACGTTCAGGACGGCGCCGGATCCTTCGTTGAAGTTGTACGCGGCGACCGGCCCGGGAGGCCCGGTGTTGTTGACCGTGACCGATACCGCGGCCGAATTCACTGTGTTGCCAACGGTGTCGCGCGTCCAGCGCTGTCCCGTTGAAACTCACCGTGTCGCCGACGGCCCACGCTGCCACCGGGGTCGTGATGTTCACTGTCGGCGGTGTCGTCCCCGCGAAGATCCGTTTCGAGACGACGTCGCTCAACCCACCGGGATCGCTGGCCCGTACGGAAACGTTGTACACCTTCGCTGCCCTGTAGGTCCGTGCGGCGGCTGGGCCTGTGCCGTCGTCGAAGTTGCCGTCACCGTCGAGGTCCCACGCGTACGACAGGGCTGCGCCCTCGGGGTCGTTGGCCGCCGCCGCGCTGAACGACACCGTCAACGGCAGCGATCCCTGGGCCGGTGACGCCGTGATGGAAGCGACCTGGGGCTGGTTCCCGGAGTTGTACCGCACCCGGCGGACCTCTCCAGCCGCGATGTCCACATAGAACAGACCACCGTTCGGCCCGATCTCGAGGTCGACGGCGAACGCGTTGTTCCTGAACGCGATCCGGGTCGCGGGATCCGGGACGCCGCCGGTGCCGGGGAACATCGCCCAGACGCACCGCCTGCTGTAGTCGGCGAAGAACAGCGTGCCCTTGTACTGCGCCGGATGGGAATCGCCGTTGTAGAAGGCGGCACCGGACACCGACGAGCCGACCTCGGTCTCACACCCGTCACCCGGGATCACGGGATCGCTGTGGTGATAGGTGAAATGCGGTGGCGTGTGCGGCACGGCCTCGCTGTAGATCCGTTCGCACATGTTCAACCCGAAGTTGTAGCCGCCGTTGGGCTGGTTGCCCTCCATGCACGGCCAGCCGAAGTTGTCGACCGTGCCGTCGATCGGGCTGGCGATCCGGATGACAGTGCCGTCGAGACCGGTCGGACCACCCGTGGTCTGGTAGTCCTGCGAGCGCAAGGCGCCGCCCTCGGCGGTCGGTGCGGTCTGCGTTCCACCGACCGGAACAGGCGGGTCGCCGCAGGGGTTCCTGGGACTCCCGGCTTGTCCGTAGTCCGCGGACACGAGACCCGTGTCGTCACCGGCGCTGGCGTACAGGTAGCCGTCCGGCCCGAACTCCAGGTCGCCGACGGAGTGGCTGGGGTACTGCTGGCACCAGTCCTCGATCAGCACCTGCTCGGTGCCGGTGACCACATCCAATCTGGACAAAAGCCCCGAAATGACACAGCCGTCGCCGGTGGCGCCCGGCGGGTTCGGGCACGAGTCGCTGGTCGCGTTGGGCTTACCCAGCGTGGTGCCGTTGCGCCGATTGCCGCGCCGGGTGCGTGCGGCACGTAGACTGATGGGTCGGTTGGGAAGCCTGGGGCCAGAGCGATACCCATCATGCCCCGGTCGAGTTCGTTGTAGACCTTCGTGCGCATGTCGGCGAACACCGACGGCGTGGTGTCGCCGAGGCCGTCGAAGACCTTGACGACACCGCTTTTCTCGGCGACGAAGACCCGGCCGTCCCGCTGAAGTCCACTGACGTCGGCTGTTCGAGGTCGCGGAGGATGGTCTGCTCGGTGAAACCCGTTGGCAGCGCCGACGCCTGGGGTGCGGTCGCGGCGATCACAACCAGTGGCGCGAGCCCGAGCACGAGTGCGAAGGGCCTCCACTTGGGCCGCATGTGCCACCAAGCGCCACAAGTGCGGGTTTCGTTACGTGCCAGCGAGTTGAAAACTGGGAACTAGATCCAGCCGCGTTTGGTGGCTTGCCAGATCAGCTGGACGCGAGTACGGACACCGGTGATCTTGATCAGGTCGTGTAACCGCCGTTGCACCGTTCGGGTGCTCAGGCCCAGCTGCGCGGCGATCGACTGGTCGGTCAGGCCAGCCAGGAGTAACGACAGCAGTCGCATGTCGCCGTCGGCCGGCTCGCCGTCGGCGGTGCTCTCGTCCAGCTCGCCGTTGGCGCCGACGAGGACCGGCGTCGAGGACTGCCACAGCGTTTCGAACAAGGCGATCAACGCGTCGAGCAAGCCGCTGGGGTGCAACAGAACCGCGGTCGGCTCGTCGTCCGGTCGCGTCTGCGACACCGGGACGAGCGCGCGGTCGTCGTCGGCGATGGCGAGCTTGAGCGGCAGGTCGGCCGCGATCCTGGCCTCCTCGCCGCGGCCGACCGCCTCCGAGACCCGGTACGGATCGCCTGGCAGCAAAAGCAGTTCCCGGTCGTATATCACCCGGAACCGCACGCCGTCGGTGCGCACGTCGTACTCTGCGTCGCCGTCCGTCGCGCCGGGCGCCACGACTGGCGGCTTGACCAGGTCGCGGACCTCCTTGGTGGCGTTGCGGCGCAACTGGTCCACACGCTGAGCGATCGCGCCGGCGCCGTGCACCACTTCGGCGAACCCGGTCGGGGCAGTGGTGCTGCGGTACTCGTCGGTCAGCACCGTGATCCGGGCGCGGATCTCCCGCAGTTCCTGCTCCCGGCTGCGCACGAGTGGTCCGAATGCCAGGTCCGGCGGGGCGGGCCGGTAGCGTCTCGCGCTGCCGGGCACGACCGTCACCATTCCGCGATTCTCCAGTGACAGCAGCATTTCCGCGGCCTGGAGGGTGCTGGTTCCCAGTTCGCTTGCCAGTTCGATGTCGGTCGCGGCGGTCAGGCGGAGCAGTGCGCGGTAAGCGGTCTCCTCGGTGGCGGTCAAGCCGGCGACCTCGAGCATGCGACCCCCTAGTTGGTTCTTTTCCAGCTACGTCGTTGCGCGGGGGAGGAATGTGACGGAATCACGCCATGTCATCAGTCCGCCACCGTCGGGCATGGAGCGCAGCGTATCCGACTGCACACAATCCGGAAGATCCTCCGTGTTACAGACAGGAGTGTTATGTCCACAAGTAGACGGAGTGGCGGGTTGATCAGAGCGGCTCTGGTAGCCGTGCTCGCCTTCGCCCTCGCTACTGTTTTCTCCACGCACGCCTTCGGTTCCACTGGTCCGAACAGTGGCACCGATGCGGCCGGGCAGGCCAACGCGGCTGCCAAGATCGATGACGCCGTCGAGAAGTCGTTGACGAGGAACGGTTCCACCACGTTCTTCGTCCTGCTGAACTCGGCTGCCAACTTCAACTCGGTGACCGCCACGGGCAGGGCGGGCACCCAGCGGACCGCGGACGTGTACTCCGCGCTGACCTCGCACGCGGACAGCACGCAGGCAGGGCTGCGTGAGCTGCTCACCGCGCGGGGTGCGGAGTTCACCCCGTTCTGGATCGTCAACACCCTCAAGGTGACTGGGGACGCCGCGCTGGTCGACGAGATCGCCGCGCGGCCTGAGGTCAAGCAGATCCTGCCCGAGCGCACCCACGCCGTGCCCGAGCCGGCACCGGCCGAGCAGCTGGCTCAGGTCAACGCGGTCGAGTGGAACATCGACCGGGTGCGGGCCAACAAGGTGTGGTCGGACTTCTCGGTACGGGGCGAGAACGTCGTCGTGGCCAACATCGACACGGGCGTCCAGTACACGCATCCCGCTCTGGTGGGCAAGTACCGCGGGAACAAGGGCGACGGCACCTTCGACCACAACTACAACTGGTTCGACCCGTCGAAGGTCTGCGGCAACCCGTCGCTCGCTCCGTGTGACAACAACAATCACGGTACGCACACGATGGGCACCATGGTCGGTGACGACGGCGGCACCAACCAGGTCGGTGTCGCGCCGAGCGCCAAGTGGATCGCGGCGAAGGGCTGCGAGGCCAACAGCTGCTCGGACACCGCGCTGCTGTCCTCGGGCCAGTGGGTCGTGGCCCCGACCGACCTGAATGGACAGAACCCGCGGCCGGACCTCGCGCCGGACGTGGTGAACAACTCGTGGGGTGGCGGCGGGGGTGACGCGTGGTACCTGCCGACGGTGAAGGCGTGGATCGCCGCGGGCATCTTCCCGGCGTTCTCCAACGGCAACAACGGCGCGCTGGGCTGCAACAGCTCCGGCTCGCCCGGCGACTACCCCGAGTCCTATTCGGCCGGTTCGTTCGACATCAACAACGCCATCTCGTCGTTCTCGTCGCGCGGCCCCGGCAGCGGCGGCATCGTCAAGCCCAACATCGCCGCGCCCGGTTCGGCGGTCCGCTCGTCGGTCGCCAACGGCGGCTATGGCTCGTTCAGCGGGACATCGATGGCCTCGCCGCACGTGGCCGGTGCGGTCGCGCTGCTGTGGTCGGCGTCGCCCTCGCTCGCCGGTGACATCAACGCCACCAAGGCGCTGCTGAACCAGACCGCTGTGGACACCGCCAGCACGCAGTGCGGTGGCACGACCGAGAACAACAACGTCTGGGGCGAAGGCAAGCTGGACACCTTCGCGTCGGTCGAGAAGGCCCCGCGCGGCCCGACAGGTGGCATCGCGGGAACGGTCGTCAGCGCGGGCAAGCCCGCCGATGGCGTGAAGATCGAGATCACCGGTCCGACTTCGGCGGTCAAGACCACCGGCACGGACGGCAAGTTCACGCTCGACCGCGCCCCGGTCGGCGAGTACACCGTCAAGGCGAGCAAGTTCGGCCTGGTCACCAAGGACCAGAAGGTCACCGTGGCCGAGGGCAAGACGGCCGCGGCCGACTTCGACCTGCCCGCCGCGCCGAGCTACACGATCAAGGGCGTGGTCAAGGCGTCGGACGGCTCCGCGCTCAGCGGCGCCGAGGTCTCCATCGCCAACACCGCGGTCGCCGCGGTGAAGACCGACAACGCCGGGGCGTACTCGTTGAGCGTGCCCGCGGGCACCTACGAGGTCGTCGCCGACTACGGCCGTTGGCTGCAGACGCAACGCAAGAGCGTGAACGTCAGCGGCAACGTCACCGCGGACTTCTCGCTGGAGCCCAAGGTCGACGGTTACGGCTACACACCGCGGCACGTCGCGCCGTCGTGGGTCGACGCGGCCACCGCGTTGCAGCTGACCGGTGACAACGCCTCGGCGAACGTCACCCTGCCGTTCCCGGTCACGTTCTACGGCAAGACGTACAAGACCGCCGCGGTGCACACCGACGGGTACCTGGCGTTCGCCGGGACCGGCGCACCCGGTGGCGCGATCCCGGCACCGGCCGCCCCGAACGGCGCGATCTACGCCTTCTGGGACGACCTGGTGGTGGACGCGCAGGCGAGCGTCCGCACGTCGGCCGACGGCGCGGCGCCCAACCGCCGGTACATCGTGGAATGGCGTGACGTCACGGTGAAGTCGGCGCCGGGCAGCCGCCTGTCGGTCGAGCTGATCCTCACCGAGGGTGGCCGGATCCAGGTGCAGTACAAGGGGATCGACCCGGCCAGCGCGGCGGAGTCCGGCGCGGGCGCCACGGTCGGCCTCGAGAACGAGACCGGCTCGGTGGCGCTGCCGTACTCGGTCAAGAAAGCCCACCTGTCCGACAGCACCGCCATCTCGGCGCGTGTGCCGAACACCGGGCTGGTCCGCGGCATCGTCGTCGACGCCAACGACAAGCAGCCGCTGTCCGGCGGCGCGATCGCGTTGCAGCGCGCGGGCAAGACCGTCAGTGCGGTCGCCGACTCGACCGGTTTCTACCAGGCCGAGGTGGCGCTGGGCAGCTTCACCGCGGTCGCCAGCCAGCGCGGCTACGAGACCGAACGGGCCAACCTCACGATCGGCTCCGAAGGCGTCGTCCTGACCAAGGACTTCACTTTGAAGGCGCCGCTGTTCGAGGCCAACCCGGCCGGGCTGGAAGTCGTCGTGCCCGCGGGGGAGACCCGCAAGCGCACGGTGACCGTCCGCAACACCGGTTCGGCCACGGGCAACTGGGAGTTCAAGGAGGTCGCCGGCGGCACTGCCGGTGAGCCCACGGCTTCCCAGGCGGCCAAGGCCAGGGGGGTGAAGGGCTACGACCCGAACGCCCGCACAGCGGTCGGGCTCGACACCGCCGACGTCAGCAGGGCCACTCCGGCCGCCGCGGGCGACGTGCTGAAGTCCTTCACCGTCAACGAACTCGGCAAGGGCTGGGGTGCGGGCTACAACGCGGGCAACGTGTGGGTATCCGACTCGACGGCGGCCACCCAGGCCGTCGCCAGGTACTCCACCGAGGGCGTGTTCGGCCAGCAGTTCCCGTCGAACTTCGGCGGGTGGCCCGCTGACCTGACCTACGTGCCGGGCCGCAACCTGGTCTGCCAGGTCACCGTCGGCGGCGACTACGGGATCAAGTGCCTCAACCCGCAGACCGGTGCGCTGGTCACGACCATCACCGGCAGCCCGTGGACCTCGATCTCGCAGCGGGGTCTGGCGTACCGCGCCGACGACGACACGTTCTACATCGGCGGCTGGAACGAGGGCGTCATCTACAAGGTCAAGGGTCTGTCCTACCCGGACCCGGGCGCGCTGGTCAGCCAGTGCCGACCGGCCACGACCCTGTCCGGGATCGCCGGACTGGCGTACTCGCCGCGTGGCGTGCTGTGGGTGTCCACCAACTCGTCCACCGACACGATCGCGGCGGTGAACCCGGACACCTGTGCCACGGTCACCACGCTGGCCGACCCGGAGGCCACGACCACGTTCTCCGGTGCCGGTCTCGAGCTGGACGACGCCGGGAACCTGTGGGTCGTCTCGCAGCTGGCGGGCAAGAGCAAGGCCACGCTGGTGGAGTCGCCGATCCCGTCGTACGCCGACGTGCCGTGGCTCAGCGAGAGCGTCACCTCGGGCAGCCTGGTGGCGGGCGGTGGGCAGCAGGTCGAGCTGACCATCGACGCGACCAACCTCAAGCCTGGTGTGCACGGCGCGACCATCTTCCTGGTCACCGACGCCGCCAAGCGATCCACGATCGGGATCCCGATCAAGGTGGTCGTGCCCAAGACCCGGGTCGGGTTCGACTCGGGTGGCAACGGTGGCGTCGACAAGCTCGGTGACACGTGGAGCCCGGACCAGGCGTACTCCACCGGCGGGGCGGGCTGGCTCGGCCAGTCCTCGAAGCCGGTGAGCACGGCCGAGGCGATCTCCGGGACCGCCGAGCAGTCCCTGTACCAGACCCAGCGGGAAGGTGCCTACGAGTACCGGTTCGACGGGCTGGGCAAGGGGGTCTACCAGGTCGAGCTGAACTACGCCGAGCTCGGCTGGGCCGATCCGAACACCCGGCTGTTCGACGTGATCATCGAGGGCAAGCTGGTCACGCCCGCGCTGGACGTCGCCGGTGAGGTCGGTGGCTTCGCCGCACTGGCCACGTCGCAGAACGTCCAGGTCGACGACGGTCAGCTCAACATCCGCTTCGTCTCGCGGGCGGGTGCGCCGATCGTCAACGGCGTCCGGGTGACCGAGCGGCCGGACCGCACGACACCCTAGACAAGCCTCGTGAGTGGTTAGTCCGGTTCTAACCGGACTAACCACTCACGAGCTTTTAGAAGGCGGCGAAGACGTATGGCACTTGGCGTGGGAACAGCGTGGCCAGGCCGGCTTGGTCGGGGATCGTGCCGAGGCCGCGCAGCACGATCTCCTCGGGGCTGAGCACGCCGTAGACCAGTCCGGCGAACCCGGCGGAGGTGAGCGTGACCTCCGGGGCGCCCGGTGTGATCTCCAACCGGCCGGATGTGCCGTCCAGTACGTACTTCCCGGCGATGAACGGGTCGTCGACGATCTCGACGCCGATCCTGCCGGGCCCGACGGCCATGCCCTCGAGCGCCTCGACCGACAACACGCGGCCCATCGGCGCGTGCCCGGCCAGTGGTTTGACCTCGATGGGCCCGGTGAGGTCGGTGGCCCACAGTTCGGGGAACTCGTCCGGCGCGACCGGCACCACGATCTCCTGCATGTGGTCGGCGTGCATGGCGAAGAACCGCAGCAGCAACGACCGGCCGAGCGGGCCGGCGTGCAGGAAGCTGTCGGCGTGCAGGATGGCGTTGCCGCCGTCCCTGTCGATGCGGTACGCGGCCGCGCCGATCACCTCGCCACCCGATTTCGCCGTGACGAGCCAGTGTTCGTCGCGGTCCCTGATGCGCACGTCCCGCGACTCGGGGAACACCGCGAAACCGTGCCGCTGGGTCAGCAGGCGCTCGTTGAGGCCGCGGTAGAGCGGATACCCGGCGCTGATCTGCTGCCACTCGGTCTCGCCGTCCAGTTCCAGCGCGCGCAGGTCGCTCAGCCCGGTCGGGTCGAACCGGGCGAAGCGTGGTTTCGGCATGCCGACGTACCCGAACTTGGCGTAGAACGACGCCCGGAACGGGTAGAGCACACTGACCGCGTGGCCCTCCTCGCGCATCTGGCCGAGCAGTTCCGTCAGCAGTTCCCGGATGTAGCCGCGGCGGCGGACCTGGGGCTGCGCGGCCACGCCCGCGATGCCCGCCATCGCGTACACCGTGCCGCGGATGTTCTGGCGCAGGCGAACCGCGGAGGCCTCGGTGACCGAGACGCCGTCCTCCTCGCTGATCAGCACGACGCTGTCGGTGTTGTACGACATCGCCTCCGTCCACTTCGCGCGAGCGTCCGCGGGCATCGGCGACTGGGCGAAGGCGTACTCGATCGTGCGGAGGTCGGCCTGGTCTGCGGAGATGCGGCGAATTCCCATGTCGTCCAACCTATCTGCGGCGGTGCCTACTCGGCGGTAACATCTTCGGTATGACGTGGATGGTGTACGGCGCCAACGGCTATACCGGCAAGCTCGTCGCGCGTCTCGCGGTCGCCCGTGGCGAGCGTCCCGTGCTGGCCGGGCGCAGCCCCGAAGTCAGGGAACTGGCCGCCGAACTGGGCCTCGAGCACCGGATCTTCGGGCTGGAGCACGCCGAGGACGGGCTCGCGGGCATCGACGCGGTCGCGCACTGCGCCGGTCCGTTCTCCGCCACGGCCCGCCCGATGGTGGACGCGTGCCTGGCGTCGAAGACGCACTACCTCGACATCACCGGGGAGATCGGCGTGTTCGAGGAGATCTTCACGCGCTCCGACGAGGCCGCCGAAGCCGGTGTCGTGCTGCTGCCCGGTGCCGGGTTCGACGTGGTGCCCAGCGACTGCCTGGCTGCCACGCTGGCCGAGGCGCTGCCGGGAGCCACGTCGTTGAAGCTGGCGTTCATCGCGGGCGGCGGGTTCAGCCCGGGCACGTTGAAGACCACCGTCGAGGGAATGGCCGTCGGCGGGCAGGTCCGCAAGGACGGCAGACTGGTGACTGTCCCGGTTGGACACTCCACAGCGAGCGCCGCGTTCCCGTCGGGCACGCGTGGCGTGATCTCGTTGCCGTGGGGCGATGTGGCCACCGCGTACCGGTCGACCGGCATCCCGAACATCACCAACTACATGGCGGTCGGACTGCCCGCCGGACTGGTCAGCCGGGCACAGCGGTTCTCCGCGCCCGTGATGCGCACCGACGTGGCGCAGCGGATCGGCAAGAAACTCGTCGGCCTGATCGCCGGGCCGGGGGAGAAGCGCCGGGCGGGCAGCCGCGCAGAGTTCTGGGGCGAGGCACGCGACAGCTCCGGCCGCACCGCGACCGCGACACTGGTCACGCCCAACTCCTACGACATCACCGCGGACGCCGTCGTGCGGATCGCGACCGAGATCGGCGGCGTGGAACCCGGTTCGCACACCCCGGCCACCGCGTTCGGGGCCGGGTTCGTGCGCACATTGGACGGGGTGACCGCCGGGGCGGTCACCGTCACGTCATAGCGGAGCAGCGGATCAGGCCGACTCGGCGGCGGGCTCGGGCTTCGGCTCGGCGGCCAGCGCCGCGGCGAGCGCCTTGGCCTTCGCCTTCTTGCGCTTGCGGAGGGTGAACACGATGAACCCGCCGAGCACGAGCGCCGCGACCACGACCAGGCCACCGGTGTTGAGGTACTTCTCGATCTGCTTGGCCGCCGCGCCCAGCGACGCGCCGATCGAGATGTGCGCCAGCGACCACGAGGCCGCGCCGAGCACCGCGGCGGGCAGGAACTTGCGGTACGGCAGGCCCGCGGTACCGGCGGCGGCGGGCATCAGCGTGCGCACCACCGGCAGCCAGCGGCCGAAGAACACCGCCCACGCCCCGCGTTTGCGCAGGATGCCGGTGGTCTTGTCCCAGCCTTCCGCGCCGTACTTCTGGATCAGCTTCGTCTCGCGCAGCGACGGCCCGAACCGCTTGCCGATGGCGTACCCGATCGAGTCACCGCACGCCGCCGCCACCGTGACCACGGCCCACAGGACCAGGAACCGGGACAGCGAGAAGCCTTCCGGCCCGGCCGACACCGTGGTCGACGCGATCAGCAGCCCGGCCTCGCCAGGGGCGATGAAGCCCAGGCCGATGGTGCATTCCAGCAGGATCAGCCCGCCGGTCGCGCCGACGAGCGCGGGTTGCGGCAGCTGCGCCAGCCAGTCGAGAACGTCGCTCACCAAGGCCACTGGATTCGTCCCTCTCCGGTACTCGGGCGGTTATGCCCATGAGAGACGTACAGGCAAGCGTGCTGGTTCCACGAAACGTCCCCCGGTTGATGGCGTCCACCCTACCGGGAAAGCAGCGACCCGATCTCCTGGCTCGCGGGACCCTGCTCGGCCAGGTGCGCCAGGTTCTCCGGCACGGTCTCGCCGCGGTGGGCCATGGCCTGGGCGTAGAGCCGTCCCGCGCGGTACGAGGAACGCACCAGCGGCCCGGCCATCACGCCCGCGAACCCGATCTCCTCGGCTGCCTCTTTGTGCTGCACGAACTCCTCGGGCTTGACCCACCGGTCGATCGGGTGGTGCCGGGGCGACGGGCGCAGGTACTGGGTGATGGTCACGATGTCCGTGCCCGCCTCGTGCAGGTCGCGCAGCGCCTCGGTGACCTCTTCCGGCGTCTCGCCCATGCCGAGGATCAGGTTCGACTTGGTCACCAGGCCGGCCTCGCGGGCCTTGGTGATCACATCGAGGGATCGCTCGTAGCGGAAGCCCGGCCGGATCCGCTTGAAGATCCGCGGCACGGTCTCCAGGTTGTGCGCGAGCACCTCCGGCCGCGAGCCGAACACCTCGGCCAACTGGTCCGGTTCGGCGTTGAAGTCCGGGATCAGCAGTTCGACGCCGGTGCCGGGGTTCATGGTGTGGATCTGGCGGACCGTCTCGGCGTACAGCCAGGCACCGCCGTCCGCCAGGTCGTCACGAGCGACTCCGGTGACGGTCGAGTACCGCAGGCCCATCGCCTGAACCGATTCGGCGACCTTGCGGGGCTCCTCGCGGTCCAGCGCCGCCGGTTTGCCGGTGTCGATCTGGCAGAAGTCGCAGCGCCGCGTGCACTGGTCGCCGCCGATGAGGAACGTGGCCTCGCGGTCCTCCCAGCACTCGTAGATGTTGGGACAACCGGCCTCCTCGCACACCGTGTGCAGGCCTTCCCGCCGGACCAGGGCTTTGAGCTCGGTGTACTCCGGGCCCATCCGCGCCTTGGTCTTGATCCACGGCGGCTTCTTCTCGATCGGGGTCTGGCTGTTGCGGACCTCCACACGCAGCAGCTTTCGTCCCTCAGGCGCCACAGTCACAGCTCAGAGGTTACGCCTCGTCCGGACCTGTCCGAAACGCGCCACTCCCGCTTCCTGTGCCCCCGAAGCCGGTCTCGGTTGGATCATCGATGACAGCTTTCCCCGTCAGGCCCACGACTTCATGGAGCACTGCGTATGAGGTTGTTCGTTGTGAGCGTGCTGGTTTCGGGAGCAGTCGTGATTCCGGCCACTACGGCGGGCGCGACCGGACTCGTCTGGCGGCCGTGCGACGGATCACCGTTGGAGTGCAGCACCCTCAGCGTGCCGCTGGACTACCGGGAACCCAACGCGGCCAAGATCGACATCGCGGTGTCGCGCAAGAGATCGGCCGATCCGGCCGCCAGGCGGGGCGTGCTGCTGCTCAACCCGGGAGGTCCTGGCGCCAGCGGGCGCGGCATGCCGCTGCGGATCGGCGAGTGGGCGCCCATGGGCCTGACCGATGCCCACGACCTGATCGGTTTCGACCCGCGGGGAACCGGAAACAGCACACCGAACAGCTGCCGGCTCGACGACGGGCAGCTCGAACAGACCAAGATGCTCACGTACCCGGCGGACGGGGGCAGCGGCATCGCCGAGTCCGTCGCCTACGCGCGCGAGGTCGCCAAGCGGTGTTTCGAGCACGCTGTTGACCGGTTGCCGTACATCACCACGGCGAACACCGCGCGGGACATGGTTCGCATCCGCCTCGCGTTGGGAGAGCGGAAGATCTCGTACTTCGGCGTCTCGGGCGGGGCCTATCTCGGTGCGGTGTACACGACGATGTTCCCGCACCAGTCCGACAGGTTCGTGCTGGACAGCGTCGTGGATCCGCGTGGCGTCTGGCGTGGCCAGTGGCGCCACCGGGGCCCGTCCGGCGAGGAGAACTTCGACGACTTCGCCACGCGGGCCGCGCGACGGCACTCCACGTACGGTCTCGGCGCGACGCGGGAGGCGGTCAGCGACACGTACCTGACGTTGGCCGACAAGCTGGACACCCAGTCCGTCAAGGAGATGACCGGCAACGGGTTGCGCGGTTTCGCCCGGTACGGCCTGTACGGCACCGCCGACTACCCGCGGCCGGCCGAGGTGTTGCAAGCGGCGAGACCGGGCCTTTCACGAACTACTTGCTCCCCCAGGAGTTCGTGGCCACGTTCTTCGGTGTCGTGTGCGGCGACGCTCCGTACCCGCGCGACATCTCGCTGTACCAGACCCAGGTGCTGGCCGACCAGGCGAAGTACCCGGCGACCAACGGGATGCCGTCGAACATCCCGCCGTGCGCGTTCTGGCCCAAGCCGATCGAGCCGGCCGTCGAGATCACCGACCGTGGCCCGAGCAACGTGTTGCTGACGCAGAACCTGCGGGCGGCGCTGGGAAGCCGGGCGAGGCCGGTCACCGCCGACCAGGCTGGGCACGGCACGTACCTGGGGACCGAGAACGAGTGCGTGGACACCATCGGCACGGAGTTGCTGGTCAACGGCAAGCTCCCGGCCACCGACGTCCAGTGCGGTCCCGCCGCTGGGACGTCGGCCGAGGCGGCGGGGAAGCCGCGGCAGCGGCAGCTCCCCTTCTGACGAGGGTTGACACGGGCACCTCCCAGTTGACTGACTACCCCAGTCCACTGGGAGGTGCTTTTCGTGCAGAAACGTCCGGTTGGCAGACCGGTTGTCACATCCATCGCCGCTTCGGCGTTGTCGCTGCTCATGGTGATCACGCTGGCTCCGTCCGCGGCGGCGGCCCCATCGAGGTCACCCAAGGGGGAGGAGCCGGGCAACGGCCCGGAACGCAACGAGGTCGCGGCGGTGGATCCGCCGTCGGTCGCGAACCGTTCCGCGTTGGCCGGCAACAAGCCCGGGTCACGGGAGGGCTACCCGCGCACCACGCAGTTGCGGGTCTACCCCGAGGATCCCGCTGACAAGTCCATCAAACTGGGCCTGACGCCGTACCACGGGATCGCTCCGAAGCTCAACGCGTTGCAGGCGCGCAGCAACCGGATCTCGGTCGAGGTGGTCGGGCAGTCCGGCCTCGGCCGTGACCTCTACCTCGTCACGCTGACCTCGCCGGAGCGGGCGTCGGAGACCCGGCAGCAGGAACGCTGGCGCGACCAGATCGAGAACGACCCCGCGTCGGCCGCCCGCGACCGCGGGCTCGCGCGGGAGTACAAGACGCCGGTCTGGATCAACAACAACATCCACGGCAACGAGTGGGAGGGCACCGACGCCGCGCTGCGGCAGATCGAGTACCTGGCCACCACCCGGGACCGCAAGGCGCTGGACCTGTTGTCGCACAGCAGGGTCTACTTCAACGTCACGGCCAACCCGGACGGCCGCAACCTCGGCACCCGCGCCAACGCCAACGGCTTCGACCTCAACCGCGACTTCGTCACCTCCACGCAGCCGGAGGGCATCGCGATGCGCGACATCGTCAAGACGGTCCAGCCGGTGCTGATGCTCGACGAACACGGCTACGTCGACGGCACGCTGATCGAGCCGACCGGCCCGCCGCACGGCCAGAACTACGACTTCGACCTGTTCATCAAGCACGGCTACGCCAACGGCCTGAACATCGAGAAGGCCGTGAAGGCACTGGGCTACCCCGAGGCGCAGAACACGCAGATCCCGTTCCGCGACTACCCGTCCGGCGAATGGGACGGCTGGGCGCCGATCTACACGGCTCAGTACTCGATGTTCCACGGCGCGGTCTCGTACACCATCGAGATCCCGCAGCGCGTCAACAACGACGCCTACAACCTCCCGGAGACCGAGCTGCGCCGCCGCTCGGCGATCAACACCGACGTGTCCGAGGCGAGCATGAAGGCCAGCCTCGCGTACGTGCAGGACAACCGGCAGTCGCTGGTCGCCAACCAGATCGAGATCTTCCGGCGTGGCGCGGCCGGTGAGGCGCAGCGCCACATCCCGGACGGTTTCGTGCCCGGGTTCGGGCCGGAGGACCGGTTCACGACCAAGTTCCCGCGTGCCTACGTCATCCCCGCCGGTGCCACGCAGCGCTCAGGTGCGGCCGCCGCGCGCCTGGTCGACCAGCTCGTCGCGCACGACGTCCGCGTCCGTCAGGCGGAACGGCCGTTCTCGCTGGCGGGCCGGACATACCCGGCCGGGTCGTACGTCGTGGACATGCACCAGCCCAAGCGGGCGCTGGCCAACGTGATGCTGGAGCAGGGCCGGGACGTGTCGGCCAACGCCGAGGTCATGTACGACATCTCCGGCTGGAGCCACCGCCAGCTGTGGGGCGCTTCCGTGGACATCGTCCAGGGCGGCGACCCGCGGGTGCCGAGCAGGCCGGTGGTCGCCGCGTCGCCGACCGGTGGCGTGGACGCGGGCCCCGGCCAGGACCTGGCGATCACCGTGCGGGACGGCAAGGACGCGTCGGCGGTCAACGACCTGCTGGGGCGTGGCATCGAGCTCAAGCGCCGGACCAACGGCTCCGTGGTCGTCCCGGCGTCGGCTCGCGTGGCCGCTCTGCAGGTGGCGGAACGGTACGGCGTGCGCTTCGGTCTCGCTCCCGCAGGCGAGGCGGGCGTGGTGCTGCGCCGGCCGACGCTGGCGGCTGCGGTCGGCAGCGACGAGCTGTTCGCCTTGCGCGACATGGGCTTCGAGGTTCGCCCGGTGTCCACGGCGACGTTGAACGACGGTTTCGACCTGTCCCGGGTGGACGTTCTGGTGGTGTCGTCCGGGCTGCGCTACGACCAGCTCAACGCGGCGGCGAAGGCAGCGGTGGACGCCTTCGCGGCGCGCGGTGGCGTGATCACCCGTGGTGCCACGGGATCCAAGTTCAACGCCGACGCCAAACTGCTGGAGGTGACAGCGGTCGCCGGACGCGGTGACGCGAACGGGACCGTCAACGTCACCAACGGGACCGGGCCCATCGGAGCCGACGCGCTGCCGCAGTCCTTTGTGTACTCACCGCAGTGGTTCACCGGGCTGGGCGCGGGCGTGACCGTGCAACAGCGGTACGCCACGGGCAACCCGTTGGCAGCGGGGCACTGGCGGGCCAACGAGGACGGATCCGGCGGTCCGGCTGCGGCCGGCGGTCAGGCCGTGGTGGTCTCGGGCACGGACGAACGTGGCGCCAAGGTGGTCATGTTCGGCACCGAACCGTTGTTCCGCGCACACCCCAAGGGGCTGTACGCACAGGTGGCCAACGCTGTTTACTGGTCTGCCACTAGAAATCCGGTGTGACACCGGTCAGTTCGGCAGTGACGTCCCAGAGCCGCCGCCCGAGCGTTTCGTTCGTGGCGGCGGCTCTCAGCCGTACTTTCACCGGTGGCCCGAACAGCTCCAGCGCCCACTTCGGACCGAAGAAGTCGCCGTTGCGCACGTCCGGCGCGGTCGCCGCGTACAACTGGGGCAGGGCACCGGCCGCTGCCGACGGCAGGACGCGGCGCATGCCCCAGTCCAGGATCTCGCCGGGGATGCTGCGGTCCCGCAGCCGGACGGAGTTGCCGACCAGGTTCGTGGCGGCCATCCCTGGGTGGCCGCCCGTGCTGACCAGGGTCAGGCCCGCGGCTTCGGCGCGGCGGCCCAGTTCGACCATGAAGATCAGGTTCGCCAGCTTGGACTGGCTGTAGCCGGTGGCGATCGAGTAGCGGCGGCGCTCGAAGTTCGGGTCGTCGAGGTCCAGTCCCTGGGCGCGGGCGGCCAGGCTGGTCACGGTGACCACCCGGCCGTTCTTGATCGCGGGCATCAGCAACCACGTCAACGCCGCGTGCCCCAGGTGGTTCACGCCGAACTGCGTTTCGAAACCGTCCGCGGTCCTGCTGAACGGCGTCCCCATCACGCCCGCGTTGTTCATCAGGATGTCGAGCTTGTCGCCGGTCAGTTCCCGCACCCGCGTCGCGGCTTTGCGAACGGAGGCGAGGTCGGCCAGGTCCAGTTCGACCAGTTCGGCGTTGCGCCCGACGGCGGCGACGGCCCCGCGGCCGCGTTCGGGGTCTCGGGACGCGACGAGCACCCGTGCCCCCATCCCGGCGAGGACCTTGGCACTGCGCAGGCCGAGGCCGGAATTGGCGCCGGTGACCAACGCGGTGCGGCCGGTCTGATCGGGGATGTCAGCCTCTGACCAGTGCGCCATCCGGCGAATATAGGCCGTATCAGGCGCTTGCCACGAGCCTGCGAAGGAGTTGTTCCACCACGCTGCACCGGCGAGCTGGCTGCTCGGCGGCCGTCTGGAGCAGCGTCTGGAAAGCCGCTCCCACGCGGGTGATCTCTTCGACGGGTTCGTGGTGCTCGGCCAGCCCGGCAGCCAGTGCGAGCGTGCGCCGCTCGGCTTGCCGTTGCGGCCGCAGTTCCCCGTAGCGGTCGGCGTGCGCCTCGAGCACCGCGTACAAGGTCGGGTTGTCGGCGACGACCTGCCGCCACGCGTCGGAGATCGCGTCGACCAGGTCGACCGACGGGTCGCTGTCCGCCTCGGACAGGACCGTGCTCAGCCTGCCGGTGAGCTTCATCGTCCACCGGTAGTGCATGGCCAGAAGCAGCTGCGCCGGGCCGGCGAATGCCGGTGACTCGGGCAGCGGTCCGCCTGGGTTCTTCCCGGCCCGGACCAGAACCGAGTCGATCGCGTTGCGTCGCTCGTAGTAGTCGTTCCAGCTCACGTCTGTTCCCTCCAGCCTTGTCAGGCCAACGGCACACGCTTCGTCCGGTCCCGAGTCCCCTCCTGAGCTCGTGACCTGGGTCATACCGCCGGTTTGCGGCATACCCTCGGTATGTGCCGACGCGGTCAACATACCACGAGTACGTACCATCGGTATGTCGTACTGTTGTGAGGATGTCGATAATGCGGTCGCGGCGAACGGACTACTCGGAATCCACCAAGGAGGCCTTGGTCGACTCCGCCATCGACCTGTTCACCAAGAACGGGTACGCGTCCACTTCGCTCGACGCGATCGTCAAGCGCGCCCGCGTCACCAAAGGCGCGCTCTACCACCACTTCAGCGGCAAACAGGCGCTGTTCGAGGCCGCGTTCAACAAGGTGTCCAGCCGCGCGTCGGCCCAGCTGAACAAATCGGTCGAAGGCGAGGGCGCGCCGTGGGAACGCGCGCTCGAAGGCGTGCAGGAATTCATCAAGGTCTGCCTGGACCCCACCTACCAGCGGCTCGTCATCCGCGAGGCGCCGATCGCGATGGGCTTCGAGCGCTGGCGCGAGGCCGAGGAGCAGTACAGCTACGGCATCGTGCGCAGCATGCTCGACCAGTTGATCGGCGAGGGCGAACTCGGCGACGTCCCGCTGGAGGCCACCGCCCGGATGATGCACGCCTCGCTGGCCGCCGGTGCGCAGATCATCGCCGAGGCGAGCGACCCGAAGAAGGCCAGCGCCGAGGTGTTCACCGTCCTGATCCACATGATCGATGGGATCCGGCGCGACCACTGAGTTACGTTGGACGCGTGGAACTGAGGATCTTCACCGAACCGCAGCAGGGTGCGCACTACAGCGACCTGCTGAAGGTCGCACGTGCCGCCGAGGACGCCGGCTACGACGGGTTCTTCCGCTCCGACCACTACCTCAAGCTGGGCACGGTCGACGGGCTGCCCGGCCCGACCGACGCGTGGGCCACGCTCGCCGGCCTCGCCGTGCAGACCAGCCGCGTCCGGCTGGGCACGCTGATGAGCGCGGCGACGTTCCGGCTACCGGGACCACTCGCCGTCACCGTCGCCCAAGTCGACGAGATGTCCGGCGGGCGCGTCGAGTTCGGCATCGGCAGCGGCTGGTACGAGGAGGAACACGCCGCGTACGGCATCCCGTTCCCCGCGCTCGGCGACCGGTTCGACATCTACACCGAACAGCTCGAAGTGATCACCGGGCTGTGGACCACCCCGCTGCACGAGAAGTTCAGCTACGCGGGCAAGCACTACCAGGTCACCGACTCGCCCGCGCTGCCGAAACCGGCGCAGCGGCCCCGCCCGCCGGTGATCGTCGGCGGCCGGGGAACCAAACGCACCCCGGCGCTGGCCGCGCGGTTCGCCGACGAGTTCAACCTGCCGTTCACCACCGCGGACCTGGCCGCCGCGCAGTACGAGCGCGTCGACGCCGCCTGCCGGGCGATCGGCCGGGACCCCGCGGGCATGGTCCGCTCCGTCGCGCAGGTCGTCTGCGTCGGCTGGGACGACGCCCAGGTGGCGCGGCGGGCGGCCGTGATCGGCCGGGACGTCGCCGAACTCAAGCGCAACGGGCTGGCCGGGACCCCGGCCGAGGTCGTCGACCGGATCGGGCAGTGGCGCGAGCAGACCGGCATCAGCCGGATCTACCTGCAGGTGCTCGACCTCAACGACCTCGACCACCTCGAACTGATCGCCGCGGAGGTCGCGCCACAGCTGTGAGGCCCCGATCGAGCGAACCGGCGCGGATGGCCGTTGCTCACTAGGATCGGGCCATGCGCGTCGTCGTCGCCGGGTCGTCCGGCATGATCGGGACCCTGCTCGTTTCCGCGCTGCGAAGCGCAGGGCACGACGTGGTCCGGTTAGTCCGGCGCACGGCGTCGGCGCCGGACGAGCGCTCATGGGACCCGCCGTCCGGCCGCATCGACGACGGGACCATGGACGGCGCCGAGGCGATCGTGAACCTCTGCGGCGCGCCGATCACGCTGACCCGGCTGAGCAACGCGCGCAAGCAGGTGCTCGTCGACAGCCGCGTCGAACCGACCGAGGTGCTCGCCGCCGAGACCGCCGAACGCGGCATTCCGTTGCTGATCAACGCGTCCGCCGTCGGCTACTACGGCGACACGGGTGGCCGCGTCGTCGACGAGACCACCCCGCCCGGCGACGGATTCCTGTCCCAGATGTGCAAGGAATGGGAAGGCGCCACCCAGGCGGCGGCCGACGCGGGCGCACGCGTGGCGATCCTGCGCACCGGGCTCGTGCTCAGCAAGGAAGGCGGGCTGCTCGGCCCGCTGCGGCTGCTGTTCTCGTTCATGCTCGGCGGGCGGCTCGGCGACGGGCGCCAGTACATGCCGTGGATCCACCAGTCCGACCACGTCAGCGCGATCCTGCACATCCTCCGTACCGAATCGGTGCGCGGGCCGGTGAACATGACCGCGCCCAACCCGGTGACCAACGCCGAGTTCACCCGTGCGCTCAGCCGCGCGCTCGGCAAGCCCGCGCCGTGGGTCGCGCCGAAGTTCGCGCTGCGCCTCGCACTGGGCGAACTGGCCGACGAAGGCGCGCTGGCCAGCCAGCACGTCATCCCCAAGGCGTTGCAGGACAACGGCTTCACGTTCACCTACAGCACGGTGGACGAGGCGTTGGGCTCGGTGGCCAAGCGTTGATCCGAGCCTGTGCGTGGGGATTCGCGCTGCTCGCGCTGTTCCTCCTGCTCGGGTACCTGGTGCGTGACTCGGCATGGCCGCTCGACCTCGCCGTGTCCGACGTCACCGCCGGGATCTGGCAGACGACCGCGGGCAACGTGGTCTGGGTGGTGTCCGACGTCCTCGGACCGGTCCAGCCGATCGTGTGGTTCCTCGTCCTCGCGATCGCGGCGTTCTGGCTGCGCCGTGACGCGTACGTGTTCAACGTCCTGTTGCGGTGCATGGTGTTGCTGGCCGCGTGCCGCTCGGTGTCGTTGTTCAAGGGCGTGTACGAACGGGTCCGTCCACGGGACTACGTGGACTTCAGCTATCCGAGCGGGCACGTGGTCTCGATGGCCAGCGTCGCGTTCACCGGGATCGTGCTGTGCGGCTGGCTGGTGCCGCGCCTGCTGCGCAAGGCGATCGCGCTCGGCGGCACGCTGGTCGTGATCTCCGCCGCGTGCCGCGTGCTGCTGGACGTGCACTGGTTCACCGACGTGCTGGGCGGCACGCTCGGGGTGACCGGTGCCGGACTGCTCGTGGCCGCCGCGTTGCATCTGATCCCGCTGAAGGAGCGTAGGGTTTCCACGTGATCGAGACATCCTGCCGTGCCGCCACGCAACCCGTGGACACGCGTGAGATCGGCACCATCGACTACCTCGCCGCATGGGAACTGCAGCGGGAACTGGCCGAGGCCCGCGCTTGCGGCGCCGCACCCGACACGTTGCTGCTGCTCGAACACCCCTCGGTCTACACCGCGGGCAAGCGCACCCAGCCCGACGAGCGCCCGGCCGACGGCACACCCGTGATCGACGTCGACCGCGGCGGGAAGATCACCTGGCACGGCCCCGGTCAGCTCGTGGGCTACCCGATCGTGCACCTGGCCGACCCGATCGACGTCGTGCAGTACGTGCGGCGGATCGAGGAGGCGCTGATCTCCGTCTGCGCCCGGCTCGGCCTGCGGACCGGCCGGGTCGAGGGCCGCAGCGGGGTCTGGCTGGCCGCCGACGCACGCGGGCCCGAGCGCAAGATCGCCGCGATCGGCATCCGCGTGCAGCGCGGCGTGACCATGCACGGCTTCGAGATCAACTGCAACGCCGACCTGGCCGCGTTCGACCGGATCGTGCCGTGCGGCATCCGCGACGCGGGCGTGACGTCGCTGAGCTGGGAACTGGGCCGGGACGTCACGGTCGGCGAGGTGCTCCCGCTGGCCCGCGACGCCGTGCTGGCCGCGCTGGACGGCACCCTGCCCGTCGCCGAGCATTGGCTGCCCCGCCCGGACCACGACAGCGCGCCCGGCGTCACGTTCGCCTTGAAGTCCTGATTCAGGACCCGGAGGAGCCGCGGCGCTTGTCCTCCTCGGCCTTGCGCCGGGTGTAGTCGCGCATGCGCTGCGGGTAACCGACGATGCCCGCGTCGTACACCGGGATGCTGTGCTTCTTGCCGAAGCTGCGGGCGGCGTCCTCGTCGTCGATGCGCCTGCGCGTCCACTCGCCGTCGGAGGCGATGAGGACCACAGTCGTATGTGTCACATTGGTGCGCGGCTCGACGTAGGCCTCGACGCCACGCCTGGACTGCGCCCACGCGACCAGGTGATCGGTGTCCTTCGAGGTGGCGGTACGTGTGACGCCCGCCTTCGGCCTGCGGCGCAGTTTGTCGAATATCCCCACCTGGACGACCTCCTTGCTGTCCGTTATCGGACATTCTGCCCCGGCGACCTGAGGCGCACCTGTGGACCCACGCGACACGCCTGGCCAGTTCGCAAGCCTGCCCGATGAAGTGACAAGATGGCGTGTGGTCGGACCTCCCGCCTACCGGCGTGGTCCGAAAGAGACGAAGCTTCTCGAGGAGACCTTGTGAGTGACACCTCCGCTGACCTGGTGATCTTGGGTGGCGGGTCGGGCGGTTATGCCTGCGCGTTCCGCGCCGCCGAGCTCGGCCTGTCCGTGATCGTGGTGGAGAAGGACAAGCTGGGCGGGACGTGCCTGCACCGCGGCTGCATCCCGACCAAGGCCCTGCTGCACGCGGCCGAGATCGCCGACAACGTGCGTGAAGGTGACCAGTTCGGGGTCAAGAGCTCGCTCGAAGGCATCGACATCAACGGCGTGAACTCGTACAAGGACGGAGTGGTCTCCCAGCTCTACAAGGGCCTGCAGGGCCTTGCGAAGCTGAACAAGGTCAAGATGGTCGAGGGCACGGGCACCTTCGTCGCGCCGAACGCGGTCGACGTCGACGGCACCCGCTACACCGGCAAGAACGTGGTGCTCGCCAGCGGGTCGTATGCCAAGAGCCTGCCCGGTCTCGACATCGGCGGCCGGATCATCACGTCCGACCAGGCGCTCAACCTCGACTACGTGCCCGAGCGGGTCGTCGTGCTCGGCGGCGGCGTGATCGGAGTCGAGTTCGCCAGCGTGTGGCGCTCCTTCGGTGCCGAGGTGACCATCGTCGAGGCGCTGCCCCGGCTGGTCCCGCTGGAGGACGAGTACGCCTCCAAGCAGCTCGAGCGCGCCTTCCGCAAGCGCGGCATCAAGTTCAAGACCGGTGTGCGGTTCACCGGCGCGACCCAGACCGACGACGCGGTGACCGTGTCGCTGGAGTCCGGTGAGCAGTTCGAGGCGGACCTGCTGCTCGTCGCCGTCGGCCGCGGCCCCAACACCGCGGCGATGGGCTACGAGGAGGCCGGGGTCGAGATGGACCGCGGTTTCGTGCTGACCGACGAGCGGCTGCGCACCAACTTGCCGAACGTGTACGCGGTCGGCGACATCGTGCCCGGCCTGCAGCTCGCGCACCGCGGCTTCCAGCAGGGCATCTTCGCGGCCGAGCAGATCGCCGGGCAGAACCCGAAACTGATCGACGAGGCCGGCATCCCGCGCGTGACGTACTGCAAGCCGGAGGTGGCGTCGGTCGGCCTGACCGAGGCCGCGGCCAAGGAGAAGTACGGTTCCGCGGAAACCCTGGTCTACGACCTTGCCGGCAACGGCAAGAGCAAGATCCTCAAAACGTCCGGGGGCGTCAAGGTGATCAAGGCACCGGACGGCCCCGTGGTCGGCATGACCCTTGTCGGCGAACGAGTCGGGGAACTCATCGGCGAGGCTCAGCTGATCTACGGCTGGGAGGCGTATCCAGAAGACGTCGCCCCGCTGATCCACGCACACCCAACGCAGACCGAAGCCATTGGCGAGGCCTTCCTCGCCCTTGCCGGCAAGCCCCTGCACGTGCACGGCTGACGCACGGGCTCGAGGTCAGCCAAGCTCAAACGCACGAGGAGTAAGCGAAACAATGGCCTTCTCCGTCCAGATGCCGGCCCTTGGTGAGAGTGTCACCGAGGGCACGGTCACCCGGTGGCTGAAGCAGGTGGGCGACACCGTCGAGGTCGACGAGCCCTTGCTGGAAGTCTCCACCGACAAGGTCGACACAGAGATCCCGTCGCCGGCGGCCGGTGTGCTCGAGCGCATCGTCGCCCAGGAGGACGAGACCGTCGAGATCGGCGCGGAACTCGCGGTGATCGGTGACGGCAGCGGTGCCTCCGACGGTGACTCGGCGCCGCAGCAGCAGGAAGAAGAGGCTCCCGCGGCGGAGTCCTCGCCGGAGCCGGAGCCGGAGCCCGAGCCCGAGCCCGAGCCGGAGTCTTCGCCGGAGCCCGCGCCGCAGGCGTCGTCCGGCGGTGGTGGTGCGGCGTCCGGGACGCCGGTGACCATGCCGGAGCTCGGCGAGAGCGTCACCGAGGGCACCGTGACCCGCTGGCTCAAGCAGGTCGGTGACTCGGTCGCGGTCGACGAGCCGCTGCTGGAGGTCTCCACCGACAAGGTGGACACCGAGATCCCGTCGCCGGTGGCCGGAACGCTGCTGGAGATCACGGCAGGCGAGGACGACACCGTCGAGGTCGGCGGGCAGCTCGCGGTGATCGGTTCGGCCGACGCCGCCCCGGCCCAGCAGGAACCGGCTCCCGAGCCGAAGCCGGAACCCAAGCCGGAACCGAAGCCCGAGCCCAAGCCGGAACCGAAGCCGGAACCCAAGTCCGAGCCCAAGTCCGAGCCCAAGCCGGAACCGAAGCCCGAGGCGCAGGCCCCGGCACCCGCGCCGGAGCCCGAACCGGCTCCGGCCCAGAACAACGGCTCGACCGGCGGCGACGCGCCGTACGTGACGCCGTTGGTGCGCAAGCTGGCGTCCGAGAACGGCATCGACCTGTCCTCGGTGACCGGGACCGGTGTCGGCGGCCGCATCCGCAAGCAGGACGTGCTCGCCGCGGTCGAGGCCAAGAAGAAGCCGGAGCCCGCCGCCGCGGCTGCGCCTGCCCCGGCCGCTTCGGCCCCGTCGGCTGCCCCGGCGGCCGACATGTCGGCACTGCGCGGCAAGACCGAGAAGCTGCCGCGGCTGCGGCAGATCGTCGCGCAGCGCACCCGTGAGTCGCTGCAGGTCTCGGCACAGCTGACGCAGCTGTTCGAGGTGGACGTCACCAAGATCGCCCGGCTGCGCCAGCAGGCCAAGGACTCGTTCCTGGCTCGTGAGGGCGTGAAGCTGACGTTCCTGCCGTTCTTCGCCAAGGCGACGGTGGAAGCGCTCAAGCAGCACCCGAAGCTGAACGCGTCGATCAACGAGGAGGCCAAGGAGGTCACCTACCACGGCGCCGAACACCTCGGGATCGCGATCGACACGGAGAAGGGCCTGCTCAACGCGGTCATCCACAACGCTGGTGACCTGAACCTGACCGGCCTGGCAGGCAAGATCGCGGACCTGGCGGCCCGTGCGCGGTCGAACAAGATCAAGCCGGACGAGCTGGCAGGCGGGACCTTCTCGCTGACCAACCTCGGCACGGCGGGTGCGCTGTCGGACACCCCGATCATCCTGCAGCCGCAGGTCGGCATCCTCGGTGTCGGCGCGGTCGTGAAGCGCCCGGTGGTGATCACCGACGAGAACGGCGCGGACTCGATCGCGATCCGCTCGATGGTGTACCTGTCGCTGACCTACGACCACCGCCTGGTCGACGGCGCGGACGCGGGTCGGTTCCTGACAACCGTCAAGCGCCGCCTGCAGGAAGGCAACTTCGAGGCCGAACTCGGCCTGTAGCGGCCCGCAGCAGCCAAGCGAAAGGGCCCTTCCCACAACGGGAAGGGCCCTTCTCGTTGTGGGAAGGGCAGAGTGAGTGAAAGCGCAGCGCAGGCCTGCCCAGCCCAGCGGCACGAAAACCTGGCCCACCAGATGCAGGCCCGCCGCACAGTGCAAAGGGGTCCTCCTCACCCGCAGGCGAGGAGGACCCCTTTGCTTTGGCTGTCAGCCGTTCTCGGCGATATCAGCCAGAACGGCGGCGATCGTGCGGACAGGAACGCCGGTACCGCCGCGAGCGGTGTACCCGTGGGCACCGCCGCTGTTGTAAGCCGGGCCGGCCACGTCGATGTGCGCCCATTCCAGGTCGGCCGGCACGAACTCCTTCAGGAAGAGCCCCGCGGCCAGCATCCCGCCCCACCGGTGGCCGGTGACGTTCGCCAGGTCCGCGATCCGCGAGTCCAGGTCGCCGCGCAGCTCCTCCGGCAGCGGCATCGCCCACGCGTTCTCGCCCACCGCCTGGCCGATACGCGCCACGCGGTCGCGGAAGCCGTCGGAGCCCATCACGCCCGCCGTGCGCTTGCCCAGCGCCACGAGCTGAGCGCCGGTCAGGGTCGCGGTCTCGATCAGGTAGTCCGGGTTGTCCTCGCCCGCGCGCACGATCGCGTCGGCGAGGATCAGCCTGCCTTCCGCGTCGGTGTTCAGCACTTCCACCGTCTTGCCGCCGTACATCGTCAGCACGTCGCCGGGGCGGTACGAGGTACCCGACGGCATGTTCTCCGCGATCGGCACCGTGGCGATCACCTCGAGCGGGTACTTCAGCTTCGCCGCGAGCACCACCGAGGCCACGACCGCCGCCGCGCCGGACATGTCGGAGGTCATCTCCTCCATGCTCGCCGGGGGCTTGAGGGAGATGCCGCCGGTGTCGAACGTGATGCCCTTGCCGACCAGCGCCACCTTCTTCGACGCCCTCGGGCCCTTGTAGGACAGGCGCACGAGGCGGGGCAGGCGCGAGGAACCGGTACCCACGCCGAGGATGCCGCCGAAGCCGCCCCGGCGCAGTGCCTTCTCGTCGAGCACTTCCACCGTCAGGCCCGCCGCTTCGCCGAGCTTGACCGCCCGGTCGGCGAAGGAGGCCGGGAAGAGGTCGTTCGGCGGGGTGTTGATCAGGTCACGGGCCGTCGCCACCGCTTCCGCGATCGCCGTCGCGGCCTTCAGCGTCGCCTTGTTCTCCTTGGAGTTCTCCGCCGCGAAGTCGACGCGGCCGACCGGCCCGTCGCCCGCGTCGGACTTGTACTCGGTGAAGTTGTACGCACCGAGCACGGTTCCTTCGATCGCTGCCTGCAAGTCCACCTGGGACAACAGGGTGCAGGCGCGCTTCACGCCGGTCAGCGCGCGGGCCGAGGCGCCCGCGGCGCGGCGGACCTGCTCCGGCGTCGGGTCCTGCTTGCCGAGGCCCACTGCCAGCACCACGCCTGCCTTGAGCTTGCCGAGCGTCGGCACCTTCACGACCTCTTCGGCCTTGCCGGACGCGCCGAGGCTGGTCAGGATGTCGACGAGGGAACCGTCGAAGGCGGCGTCGACGGCATCGGCACCCGGTGCGAGGGCGAAGCCGCCGCCATCCTGCTGCACTGTCCCGACCACCACGACGTCGGCCGTGATATCAGCGGCTGCTTGTTCGGACAGGGCTAGTTTGGGGGCGGTCACGGGCTACTCCTCGTCGGGGCTGGTTTAGTGACGCATGCTAACGACCACCGGCGGCCTTGTGACCCGCCAGGGTGATGGAGAAAACGAGTGAACCAAGTGGCCGTCTGTTCCGGTACACCGGGCCCGTCTGACACTGTGTCCCGGTGCGACAAGCCGTGACCGACCGGCTGAGGACAACCGCTGGGATCGTGCCCGGGTTGTCGGCGATGCTCGGGGCGGGGATGCTGATCGCCATCTCGCCCGCCGCGGCCGCGGCAGGCACCTGGCTGCTGGCCGGTGCTGTCATCGCGTTCCTGGCTGCCTTGTGCAGCGCGTTCTCCACGTCTGACCAGTCGCGCCGGTTCATGGGCATGGGCGGCGGCTACCTGTACAGCAGGCTCCAGCTCGGTGTGCTGCCCGGCCGGATGGCCGGGAGCACGGTGCTGGTCGGCCGGATCGTCGCGGGCGCCGCCATCGCGGGCACGTTCGGTGCTTACGTCGTGCCGCAGTACCCGGTGACGGCGGCGATCGTGGTCAGTCTCATAGCCGCTGTCGCTGACGCGTTCGGTGTGCGCCCGTCTCGCGGGGTGGCGACCGCCGTGCTGGTGGTGACGCTCGTCGGCATGGCGTTGTTCGTGGCTGTGGCGTTCGCCATCGCGCCTCCGCAGCCGTTGCCGCTGCCCGCGGACGTGGAAGGCACGAACGACCTCGGCGGCCTGCTGTCCTCCGCCGGGTTGCTGTTCTTCGGTTTCCTCGGATTCGAGTACGTCACGTCCTCGTCCGAGCAGGAGTACTCGGCTCGTCAGCTGCACGTCGCCGTCCCGGTGATCATGGTCGGCACCCTCGCCGTGACCGTCGCGGTCGGCGGCGCCGCGCTGCACCAGCTCGGCGGGCCCCGGCTGGCGCTGTCGCCCGCGCCGCTGATGGACGCGCTCGCCGCCGCCGACGCGCAGTCCCTGCAGCCGCTGATGGCCGGGGTCGCCGGGATCGCCACGCTGTACGGCCTGCTGATGGCGATCGGGTCGATCCGGCGGACGCTCAGCGCGATGGCCGAGTTCTCCGACGTGCCGCCCGCGCTGGCGATCGTCGGGTCGCGCGGGGTGTCCGCGCCCGCCGCGGGCCTCAGCGGAGCCGCTGTGGCCGTCGCCGCGGGTCTGCTGAACCCGCCGCAGGCGATCGGTGTCGCCGCGTGCCTGCTGCTGTTCTACTACGCGTTCACCAACGCCTCCGCGCGCCTGCTGCTGCCGGCCGAACGGGCGTGGCCACGAAGGGCCGCGTGCTTCGGGTTGGGTTTCTCGGTGCTCATCGGGATGAACATGGCGGTGAAGTACCTGGCTGTCGTGGTGCTCGTGATGGTCGTCGGCTGTGTCGCCGGTGCCATCACCTCCAGGTACGCCCGAAAGTAGGTGCGGGCGCGCTGTAACGTTCGCTGGCGTGACTGAGCAGCTGCTACGAGGGCCCTTGCACGACCTGCACGCGAGCCTTGACGCCACCTTCGCCCCGTTCGGGGGCTGGGAGATGCCGATCCAGTACAAGACCGGTGTGGTCGCCGAGCACACGGCGGTCCGTGAGGACGTGGGCATCTTCGACGTATCGCACCTCGGCAAGGTCCGCGTGACCGGACCGGGTGCCGCCGGGTTCGTCAACCGGTGCCTGACCAACGACCTCGACCGGATCGCACCGGGCAAGGCCCAGTACACCCTGTGCTGCACCGAGTCCGGCGGCACGGTCGACGACATCATCGTCTACCTCGTCGGCCCGGAGGACGTGTTCCTCGTGCCGAACGCGGCCAACACCGCCGAGGTCGCCCGCATGCTCATCGCCGCGGCACCCGAGGGCATCTCAGTCACCGACGAGCACCGTGACCACGCCGTGCTGGCCGTCCAGGGCCCGCGTTCGGCCGAACTGCTCGACGGGCTCGGCCTGCCCACCGAACTGGAGTACATGGCCTACCGCGACGCGCGATGGCGCGGCATCAACGTGCGCGTGTGCCGTACGGGCTACACCGGTGAGCACGGCTACGAGCTGATCCCCGCGTGGGGCGACGCCCCGGTCGTGTGGGAGGCGCTGCGTGAAGCGGGCGCGACGGCGTGCGGCCTGGGCGCGCGGGACACGCTGCGCACCGAGATGGGCTACCCGTTGCACGGGCACGAGCTGTCGCTGGAGATCAGCCCGGTGCAGGCCGGGTCGACCTGGGCCGTCGGCTGGAAGAAGGACGAGTTCTGGGGCCGTGCGGCGCTCGTGGCCGAGCGCAAGGAGCCCGCGCGCCGCCTGCGCTGCCTGCGCGCGCTGGAGCGCGGCGTGCCGCGGCCGGACATGGCCGTGCTGGACGCCGACGGCAAGCAGATCGGCGTGACCACGTCCGGCACGTTCTCCCCGACGCTCAAGACCGGCATCGCGCTCGCGCTGATCGACACGTCGGCCGGCGTGGACTTCGGCACCGAGGTCACGCTGGACGTGCGCGGCCGCAAGCTGCGGTTCGAGGTCGTGAAGCCGCCGTTCGTGCAGACGAACGTGCGCTGAAGCGAGCGCGGGCCTACGTCGCGGCGAGCGTGACGATGAACAAGAGGACCGCGAGGACGATGGTGAGCACGAACGGGCCGCCCTCGACGTCACGCGGGAAGAACTTCTTGTCGTGCTTCTTGCGCCACCACAGGGCCCACCACAACGCGCCGAGCAAGCCGAGGACCGCACCGAAGAAGCTCAGCCACGCGTAGCCGAGCAGCACGAGCAGGCCGAGGCCGAACGGCATCAGCGCGCCGACGATCGCGACCCGGAAATCGGATCCGGTCCCCGCGGACACCGCGTTCTCACCACTGTTCACCACGGCGCCATCCTAGTCGCGGCGCCGTGGTGAACCGCGCCGATTGGCGCCGATTCCGGGGGCCAATTCGCGGGCGGGCAGGTGTACCCGAAAGTAGGACGTCCGATCCTCGGGATAGCGACTTTCTTGCGACGCTAACGCCGACTAACGTGCACCCATGACGTCCACGCTGTCGTTCCACCAGACCTCCAGCCCGAACCCGGCGACCCCGGAGCGGCTCACGGAGGTATTGGCCAATCCTGGCTTCGGACAGCATTTCACCGACCACATGGTGACGATTCGCTGGAGCAGCGACCAGGGCTGGCACTCCGCCGCGCTTGAGCCGTACCACGCGCTCACGCTCGACCCCGCGGCCACCGTGCTGCACTACGGGCAGGCGATCTTCGAAGGCCTCAAGGCCTACCGCCACCAGGACGGCTCGATCGTGGCCTTCCGGCCGGACGCGAACGCGGAGCGGTTCCGGAACTCCGCGCGCCGGCTGGCCATGCCGGAGCTGCCGGCCTCGCTGTTCATCGAGTCGCTGCACCAGCTGGTGTCGGTCGACAGCCGGTGGGTGCCCGACCGGGCCGAGGCGTCGCTGTACCTGCGGCCGTTCATGATCTCCGATGAGTCCACTCTGGGCGTGAACCGGCCCGCGAACCACTACCTGTACGCGTTGATCGCCTCGCCGGCCGGTCCGTACTTCGCCAGCGGCGTGAAGCCGGTGAAGGTGTGGCTGTGCACCGACTACGTGCGCGCGGCGCCCGGCGGGACCGGCGCGGCCAAGTGCGCGGGCAACTACGCGGCGTCGTTCGCCGCGCAGGCGCAAGCGGTTGCCGAAGGCTGCGACCAGGTGGTCTGGCTGGACGGCGTGGAGCGGCGCTGGGTGGAGGAGGTCGGCGCGATGAACCTGTTCTTCGTGTTCGGCGACCGCCTGGTGACGCCGGAGCTGTCCGGCGCGCTGCTGCCCGGCATCACCCGCGACAGCCTGCTCACGCTGGCCCGCGACCTCGGGTACACAGTGGAGGAACGCAGGATCTCCACCGACGAGTGGGAGAAGAAGGCCAAGACCGGTGAGCTGACCGAGGTCTTCGGCTGCGGCACCGCCGCGGTGATCACCCCCGTCGGGTCGGTGAAGAGCGCCGCGGGCGAGTTCACCGTCAGCGGTGGCCAGCCCGGCGAGGTCACGATGAAGCTCCGCGCGGCGCTCAACGACCTGCAGCGCGGCGCCGCCCCGGACACGCACGGCTGGATCCACCGCCTGGTGTGACCGTCCCGACGCGCGAAGGTGCCCTGACACGTCTGACGTCATGGCACCTTTCGGCGCTGTCAGAAGCAGGGGACAGTCGAACCGCCGCCGTTGAGCGCCCCACCGGATACCCAGCCTCTCGTGGCCGGGGTGGTACGCCGTTGCGCGAAGGTCCACCTCCTGCCGTCGTTGTCGTGATAGCAGAAGGCGTCCACCCTTTCCCCCACCGCGAGAGTGCCGTTCTGGGGGCAGTCGAAGCCGGGCTGGGCGTAGAAGATCGCTCCTCTCGTGGCGGTCCGGTCGACGGCATCCCTGTTCGGCGGAACGCCGAGCGGCGGACAGGACAGGGTTGCGGTCGCCGCTGCTCCCGCGGTGCCCGCCGGCAGAGAACTGGCGATGAGGAGAACAGGGATCGCCCAGGTGAACAGTTTTCGCACGCCGTTCCTCCTTTTGCTGATTTCGCTGAACCGTCCGGTCGAGTGTCGCCACGAGGTCGCGCCGCCGGCACCGTGTTTCGGCCTGACCCGAAAGGCTGGCGACTGAGCGTGATCATCTGGATACTCACCCGTGACGGCTGGGGAGGCCGGCGTCAAGGGGACACGAATGCTCAGAGTGCACTTCACTCCGGCGGATCTCGGCCGGACACACGTCACCGGTGCGTTTGACCCACTGTCGGAGCTGGTGACCAGCCTGCGGCGGTGGCGTGGCTGCGACGTCCGTGCCCTGCCCACCTGGGCCGCCGAACTCGCCGGCGGCGACATCGGGCACCTGAGGGCACTGACGGATGCCCTGCGCGGCTACCACCGGGCAGCGGGGCACGACCATCCGAAGGACCTGGCGCGGAGCCTGGCCGACGACATCCGGCGGCGAACGCAGGCGATGGCCCGCGGCGGCGTCGACGGGCTGCTGGCCAGTTTCCTCCCGTTGTTGCGATGGCGGCGCCCAGTGCTGGAAACGGCGTACCCCGTCGCCAAGGACGTCCACCTCAACGGCCGCGGGCTGCTTCTCGTGCCGTCTCGCTACTGCTGCGGCACACCGGTGACGTTCGACGACCCGCGGTCGAGACCGGTGCTGGTCTACCCCCTGATCGGGTGGCAGCGGCCACCGCGTCCGTTGATGGCCCTGCTCGGCAACACCCGAGCCTGCGTCCTGCACGCGACAGCGATGCCGAGCACCACCAGCGAACTGGCCCGGCAGCTGGGGATCTCGACGGCCAGCGCGAGCGAACACGCGACAGTTCTGCGGAAAGCGGGGCTGATCGCCAGCCAGCGGGATGCCAACTCGGTACTGCACGCGCTGACGCGGCTGGGCGAGGACCTGCTGCGCAGCTGCTGAACGTCCGGCTTGCCCGCCGAGACAGCCGCTGTCCGGCCGAAGCCCTCGATACGGGCCTAGGGGGCGTGCAGGCTCATCGGGCCGTAGACCTCGGTCTCACCGTGCAACAGCGTCACGCGGTCGACGCCGGCGTCCAGCAGGTCCTGCCACGACCGGCTGAGCCAGTCCTCGGCCTCGACCTGCCCGCCGAACTGGGTTTCACCGCCGGGGATGTCGCGTCCGTTCTCGTCCTGGCAACGCCATCGGTAGTCCACATCCACCACCTCCACCGGTAGCTTTGGCCCGAGGCTACGTCACCCGGCTACCGGGAGCACGGGCAGGACCAGCACGTGTGCTGGCATCGCGCCGTGCGGCGGTAACCCACGCGGCCCACGCGTAGCGTGGAGGGAATCTCCACCCTTCAGGGCGGAGATGATGTCAAGTGAGGGACATGTGACGCGCAGGACACTGGTTTTGGGCGGGGCGCGATCCGGCAAGTCGGCGCACGCGGAGGGCCTGCTGCCCGCCGGGGAAGAGGTCCTGTACGTGGCCACCGGCCGCAGGGACCCGAGTGATCCGGAGTGGACGGCCCGGATCGACACGCACATCGCCCGCAGGCCGCACACGTGGCGGACGGTCGAGGCGTCCCGTGAACTGTCCGACGTGGTGCGCGCGGCGAAGGGCTCGACGCTGGTCGACGACATCGCCACGTGGCTGACGGGCGTGATGGACGCGGCGGGCGCGTGGGAGGGCGCGGGGCTCGACCTGGTCCGCAGGGAGGGCGCGATGCTGGTCGAGGCCGTCGCCGCGACCGAGGCCCGCGTGGTGCTCGTGTCGTCGGAGGTCGGGCTGGGCGTCGTCCCGCACACGCGCTCTGGCAGGCTCTTCCGCGACGAGCTCGGTGCCCTCAACACCGCGTTGGCGCAACGCTGTGACGAGGTCCTCCTGCTCGTGGCCGGTATACCGATGCGGTTGCGTTGATGGAGGTTCCGGGGTGTTCCCCTACGTTTCCCCACCCGACGAGTCGGCCAAGCGGGACGCGCTGGCCAGGCAGGACCAGCTGACCAAGCCCGCGGGCGCGTTGGGCAAGCTCGAGGAACTCGGTGTGTGGGTGGCGGCGTGCCAGGGCGTCTGCCCGCCGCGGCCGTTCACCCGGCCGAGGGTAGTGGTGTTCGCCGGTGACCACGGCGTCGCGGCCAAGGGCGTGTCGGCGTACCCCAGCGAGGTCACCGGGCAGATGGTGGCGAACTTCCTGGCAGGTGGCGCGGCGGTGAACGTGCTCGCGGCGACCGCCGGGGCGACGGTCCGTGTGGTGGACATGTCGGTGGCGTCCGGCACGGCCGTGCCGGACCAGGTGACGGAGTTCAAGGTCCGGCAGGGATCGGGCTCGATCGACCACGAGGACGCGCTCACCGAGGACGAGGTGAAGGCCGCGGTCGAGGCGGGCAAGGCCATCGCCGACCAGGAAGCCGACGGCGGCGCGGACCTGCTGGTCTGCGGGGACATGGGGATCGGCAACACGACACCGGCCGCGGTGCTGGTCGCGGCGCTGACCGGGGCCGAGCCCGTGGCGGTGGTCGGCAGGGGCACCGGGATCGACGACCAGACGTGGATGCGCAAGACGGCCGCGATCCGTGACGCGCTGCGCCGGGCCCGCCAGGTCAGTGCGGACCCGACAGCGCTGCTGCGGACGACGGCGGGCGCCGACATCGCCGCGATGGCCGGGTTCCTGGCACAGGCAGCCGTCCGCAAGACCCCGGTGATCCTCGACGGCGTGGTGTCCACGGCGGCGGCGCTCGTCGCGGAGGAACTCGCCCCGGGCGCGCGCCTGTGGTGGGTCGCGGGTCACCAGAGCACGGAGCCGTCGCACAAGCTGGCCCTCGAACAGCTGGGCCTGGAACCGTTGCTGGACATGAAGATGCGCCTCGGTGAGGGCTCGGGGGCGTTGGCCGCGCTGCCGCTGGTGGCGATGGCGACCCGGATCCTCGCGGAGATGGCGACGTTCCAGGACGCGGGCATCTCCGGCCCGGCGGACGGTCCCGATTCCACCGGCAGCTCCGATTCCGCCGACGCCGGCGTCTCCGGTCCGGCCGACGCCTAGTGCTCCTCGCTTTCTCCTGGCTGACGGTCCTGCCGCTGCGACCGGGACGAGTCGACGCGGCGGCGGCACGCCGTGCGATAACCGTCGCGCCGCTGGTCGGGGTGGTCCTGGGCTTGCTCGTAGCGGCCGTGCTGCAAGGGGTGCACGGACTGCTCGGTGGCTTCCTGTGCGTGGGCCTGGTGGCGTTGGCGACGCGAGGCATGCACCTCGACGGTCTGGCGGATACCGTGGACGGCCTCGGCTGCTACGGGCCGCCGGAGCGCGCTCTGGCGGTGATGAAGGACGGTGGCGTCGGCGCGTTCGCCGTGGTGGCGTTGATCGTCGTGCTTGGGCTGCAGGCGGTTGCGCTCGCCACTGTCCACTGGGGAGCGGTCGTGCTCGCGTTCGCCGTTGGACGCGCCTCCTTCTCGTGGTGTTGCCGTCGTGGACTCCCGGCAGCTCGTCCGGATGGGCTCGGGGCGCTTGTTGCCGGGTCGCAGACGGTGTACGTGGCCGCCGGGTGGTTCGTTTTCCTCACTGTCGCGGCGATTCCCGTCGTTCCGGACCGTCTGTGGGCCGGTCCGTTGGCCGTGGTTGTCGCTGCCTGTGTGTTGGTGGTGTTCACGGCTCATATCCGACGGCGGCTCGGCGGGATCACCGGTGACGTCCTCGGCGCGGCGTGTGAGTTGACGGTCACGGCGGCCCTGGTCGTCTGCGCCTTGGCCAGTGGCTGACGACCACGCCCGGGAAGTTTCTGGAAAAGTCCGGGAAGCGTGTCGGAGCGGGGCAGTGGTGTTCGTAGCAGGGGTGAGGCCGCCACAGGGCGCGGCCAGCTTCCCGCAAGGAGACCACCATGGCCGCCACGTACACCTTCGACATCTTCGCCACGCTCGACGGCTTCGCCAACCACAGCGGTGACTGGGGCGGCTACTGGGGCAAACAGGGCCCGGAATTCCTGGCGCACCGCGCCGCGGCCTACCGCGACCCGCTGCGCATGGTGCTCGGGGCCACGACCTACTCGTCGAACGCGCCGTTCCTCAAGCCGGACTTCGACCGGGGGGTGTTCGACGGGTGGATCACGCGCATGTTCGACTCCCCGGTCACGGTGCTGTCCAACCGGCTGACCGAGCCGCTCGACTGGCCGGGCACGACCATCGAGCCCGGCGACCCTGTCGAAGTGGTCACGCGCCTCAAGGCCGAATCCGGCGTGCCGCTGCGCTCCCACGGCAGCCTGACGCTCAACCGGGCGCTGCTCAACGCCGGCCTGGTCGACACCATCGAGGTGACGGTCTTCCCGGTGATCTGCGGGAAGACCGGCGTGGACCGGGTCTTCGACGGGGTGGACGACTTCGACCTCGAGCTGGTCGAGGCCCGGGTCTTCGACAGTCACACGCAGGTGCTGACCTATCGGCCCACCCGGCACGGTTGATCGGGAGCCGTGGTCACCCCGTGGGTTGGTTAGCGTTGCGAACGAGTTTGGCGTTAACTTGTCGGCATGGAGTTTCGGAGACTTGGCCGCAGCGGCCTGACGGTCAGTGAGATCTCGTACGGCAACTGGCTGACGCACGGTTCGCAGGTCGAGGAGGAGCAGGCAGCCGCCTGCGTGCGGGCGGCGCTCGACGCCGGGATCACCACGTTCGACACCGCCGACGTCTACGCCAACACCGCCGCCGAGTCCGTGCTGGGACGTGCGCTGGCGGGGCAGCGGCGGGAGAGCCTGGAGATCCTCACCAAGGTCTTCTGGCCGACCGGCCCCAAGGGCCCCAACGACCAGGGCCTCGGCCGCAAGCACATCATCGAGTCGGCCAACGCCTCGCTCAAGCGGCTGCGGACCGACTACGTCGACGTCTACCAGGCCCACCGGTTCGACCGGACCGTCCCGCTCGAGGAGACCATGCTGGCGTTCGCCGAGCTGGTCCGGCAGGGCAAGGCACTCTACATCGGTGTCTCGGAGTGGACCGCCGAGCAGATCACCCGCGGTGCCGCGCTCGCCCGTGAGCTGCGGGTGCCGTTCATCTCCAACCAGCCGCAGTACTCCATGCTGTGGCGGGTGATCGAACCGCAGGTCATCCCCGCCTCCGAGCGGGAAGGCCTCGGCCAGATCGTGTTCTCGCCGATCGCCCAGGGTGTGCTGACCGGCAAGTACCTGCCCGGCCAGCCCGTTCCCGACGGCTCGCGGGCCACCGACGAGTCGGGCAAGAACTTCGTCGGCCGCTGGCTGCGTGACGACATCCTCGAGCGCGTCCAGCAGCTCAAGCCGCTGGCCGCCGAGGCCGGCCTGAGCCTCGCCCAGCTCGCGGTCGCGTGGGTGCTGCAGAACGAGAACGTCTCGTCGGCCATCATCGGCGCCTCCCGGCCCGAGCAGGTCACCGAGAACGTCAAGGCGTCCGGCGTCGTGCTGGAGAAGAGCCTGCTGGACAAGATCGACGCCGTGCTCGACGACATCGTGGTCACCGACCCGCGGCTCACGCAGACCCCGTGAACGCGAAACCGGCCCGTGCGCGCGCACGGGCCGGTTCACCAGCGGGAAGTCAGGTGGGGATGGTGTCACCCGGGCGCAGTCGCGGCTTGGGCACGCGCAGCTTGCGGATCTGGCTCGCCCGCACGAACGCGTACCAGCCGATCGAGCCGCCCTTGACCGTCTCCTTGGGGAACCTCTCCCTGACCAGCCTGGTCACCCTGCGGCCGTTGACGATGCCCTCGAAGATCATCATCACCAGCATCGCCAGGCACAGCAGCGTCGCGTAGTTCTGCACGACGGGGTTCGGCAGCAGCAAAGCGACGAACACCACAATCGCCAGCGGCATGAACAGGCCGAGCAGGTTGCGCCGCGTGTCCACCAGGTCACGCACGTACGCCTTGACCGGGCCGCGGTCGCGCGGCATCAGGTACTTGTCCTCGCCCGCCATCATCCGCTCGCGGCGCTCCGCGGTGGCGGCACGGCGCTCCTGCTTGGACGGCCGGGTCTGCTTCGCGCGGCGCATGGCCTCGCGCGTGGTCTGCGGGGCGGGCGCGACCGGGCCACGCCTGCGGGCCTCCGCGTCGCGGCGCTTCGGCGTCGGCTTGCCCTTGCCCGCCGTGTACGCGCGGCTGCCGGGCTCCTCGACAGCGACCTCTGTCTCCTCGGCAGCGGCGGTGTCGGCCTTGTCATCTGAACTGCGGCGCAGGAACCTCACGTCCACTAGGTTATGACAAGCCCGGAACGCCTGGTGCAGCGGATACGCCACGTTATGCGATAGTGCTGTGAGATCCACGCGTCATCACGATCGCCCCCGTGCGTGTGTCACCATGGAATAAGACACCACGGCGATGTGTTCGCACCGCTGTAGTCGGATCTTCAAGGGAGTGTCATGACCACCGCGCAGGAGAACACGACCGAAGCGGCGACCACGCACGGCGTGACGTTGTCCGAGAACGCCGCGAGCAAGGCCAAGGCACTGCTCGAGCAGGAAGGTCGCGACGACATGCACCTGCGGATCGCCGTCCAGCCAGGGGGCTGCGCCGGTCTGCGCTACCAGCTGTTCTTCGACGAGCGCTCGCTCGACGGCGACCTCTACCGCGACTTCGGCGGCCTGAAGGTGGCTGTCGACCGGATGAGCGCGCCGTACGTCGAGGGTGCCGTCATCGACTTCGTGGACACCATCGAGAAGCAGGGCTTCACGATCGAGAACCCGAACGCCACCGGCTCGTGCGCCTGCGGCGACTCGTTCCACTGAGCCCGTACTGAGCACTCGTGCGCCGAAAGGGCCGCTGCCGATCACGGCAGCGGCCCTTCGCGTGCTGTCAGACGTACTCGTCGAGGTCCCTGACCTGCGCGTGGCAGCCCTCGGTGACCTCCCACGCGGGCGCGAGCCGCTGCGCGGGGCAGTCCGGTGACGAGGACTGGCGGACGGACGGCGGGATGTCGGCGCAGTCGGCGATCAGTTCGTCGATCGAATCGGCCTCGGTGATGTTCACGGACCTCACGTTATTGACGGGAATTCGAACTTCCCATGCTTACCGCTCGGTAGTGTGGAAAGGCAGCCGGTGAACCACCCGCACGGGTGGCGGTGTCCGGTGTCCTGCCGAGGCGGGACACTGTCTGCCGGACGTTGTCGCCCGCATGAGACAGGAGGGCTCAAGTGCCCGTAGCCGTATCCGGAAGCATCGCAAGCGATCATCTGATGCACTTCCCGGGACGCTTCGCCGAGCAGGTGCTGCCGGAACAGATCCACCGGCTCTCGCTCAGCTTCCTCGTTGACGACCTCCAGGTCCGCCGCGGCGGCATCGGCGCGAACATCGCGTTCGGGATGGGTGTGCTCGGCTGCAACCCGGTGCTGGTCGGCGCCGCGGGCAGGGACTTCGACGACTACCGCTCCTGGCTGGAGCGGCACGGCGTCGACTGCCGCGGGGTGCACATCTCCGAGTCCGCGCAGACCGCGCGGTTCGTCTGCACGACCGACGAGGACATGTGCCAGATCGCCTCGTTCTACGCCGGTGCGATGGCCGAGTCCCGGCAGATCGAGCTCAAGCCGATCGTCGACCAGGTCGGCGAGCTGGAACTGGTGATGATCAGCCCGGACGACCCCGAGGCGATGATCAGGCACGCGCAGGAGTGCCGCCAGCGCGGCTACACCTTCGCCGTCGACCCCTCGCAGCAGCTGGCCAGGATGAACGGCGAGCAGGTCCGCGAGTTCGTCGTCGGCGCCAAGTACCTGTTCAGCAACGACTACGAGTGGGAGTTGCTGCTCAAGAAGACCGGCTGGACCGAGGCCGAGGTGCTCGAGCAGGTCGGCATGCGGATCACCACGCTCGGTGAGAAGGGCGCGGAGATCATCGACCGCAAGGGCCCGGTCGTGCACGTGACCGCCGTGCCCGAGCTGTCCAAGGCCGACCCGACCGGTGTCGGCGACGCGTTCCGCGCCGGTTTCCTCGCGGGCCTGTCGCACGGACTGGACCTCGAACGGGCCGCGCAGCTGGGTTCCTACATCGCTGTGCTCGTCCTGGAGACGATGGGCCCGCAGGAGTGGACCTTCGACGCGACCGAGGCCGTGACGCGCATCAGCGGCGCCTACGGGCCGGAAGCAGCACAGGACATCGCGGCGATCCTGCCGTCATGACAGACCCGTCCTGCGACGTGGCGCACGGCGAAGCCGTGCCGGAAGTCGAGCACCGCGGCCTGGTCGCGGTGTTCGACACACCGGTGGTGCGGCATCTCGTGCGCTATGCGCGGGATCTGGGGTACTCCGCTGTCGTCTACGAGCCGTCCGGGACGCTCCCGGAACTGGACGGCGCCTACGACGTCGTGGTGACCGACCACCACCGCGAAGAGCTGGGCACAGTGCTGCGGGACGTGCTGGCGTACCCGGTCAGGTGGGTCGGCGTGATGGGCAACCCCCGCCACGAAGAGCTGGGCACAGTGCTGCGGGACGTGCTGGCGTACCCGGTCAGGTGGGTCGGCGTGATGGGCAACCCCCGCCACGAAGGCCCGCACGTCGCAGCCCTCAAGGCGCTGGGCGTGCCCGACGAGCAGATCGCGCGGGTCCACCGCCCGGTCGGCCTCGACATCGGGTCGCGCACACCGCCGGAGATCGCGATCGCGACGATCGCGGGCCTGGTCGCCGACCGCAACGGCCGTCCCGGCGGCTTCGAGTTCTGAACGCTACGGCCGCAGCACCATTCCCCGGCCGGCGAAATAGCCTTCCAGCAGGTCGAACGGGACCCGGGCGTACTCCTGGGACTCGCCGGGCAGCCCGGACGGGTTGTGGATCACGAGCCCGTCCGGCCACTGGCCGACCGCGAGCACCAAGTGGCCGCCCGTGCCGCCCGGCGCGCTGCCCGGCCGCCGCACCGAGTGGTGCACCGAGATCATCACCGGCCGGTCGGCCGCCACGTGCCCGGCGACGTCCGCCAGGCTCAACGACGGCTCGACCGTGGCCTGGAGGTCCCACTCCGCCGCCAGGTACCGCACGAACGGCGCGTAGATCAGGCCGTGCACGCGGTCACCGTCGACGACGTACGCACCCGCTGCCAGACAGTCGTCCTTGAGCGCCATCGCCGCGGGCGCGGTGCCGTCCCGGTAGGTCAGGACCATCCGCAGGCAGGCGATCCCGCACAGCCGCCACGACCAGAAGTCGTACTCCTCGCGGGTCGCCGCCCCGGACTCGGCCCACGCCGGATCCTGCGCCGCCGTGACCGTCCCGGCCAGCAGCGCCGGGACGAGGTCCGGCGACTCCCACTGCGCGAAGTAGGGGACCCGCACAGGCCGGCCTCAGAGCCGGACGGGGTAGTGCGGCTCGGGGATCTGGGGCCGGATCCGGCCCTCCACGAAGATGCCGTACCAGATCATGAACACCAGCAGCGCCCACAACCGGCGGCTGTGGTCGATCTCGTTGCGGCGGTGCTCCTCGAGCATCTCCAGGATGGCGGCCTTGTCCAGGAACGGGTCGGTCGCCGAGTCGCGGATCACGCCCGCGGCCCACTCGTAGAGCTCCTCGCGCAGCCAGTGCCGCACCGGCACCGGGAAACCCAGCTTGCGGCGGTTGAGCACGTGCGCGGGCACGATGTCGCGCATCGCGGCACGCAGCGCGTACTTCGTGGTCTCCTTGGTGATCTTCTCCTCGAGCGGGATGCGGGACGCGACCTTGAACACCTCGGTGTCCAGGAACGGCACACGCAGCTCCAGCGAGTTCGCCATGGTGACCTTGTCGGCCTTGACCAGGATGTCGCCGCGCAGCCACGTGAACAGGTCCACGTGCTGCATCCGGGTCACCGGGTCCCAGTCGCGCGAGGCGCGGTAGTGCGGCGCCGTCACGTCCATGTGGCCGATCGCCGGGTTGAACGTCCGCAGCACACGCCGGATCTGGTCGTCGCGGAAGATCCGGGCGTTGCCGTAGTAGCGCTCTTCCAGCGACAGCGCGCCGCGGCGCAGGAAGTCCTTGCCGCGCTTGCCCTCCGGCATCTTCGTCGACAGGTTGCCCATCGCCTTGCGCAGCGCGCCCGGCACCTTCTCGAACGCCGCCAGCGAGATCGGCTCGCGGTAGATGGTGTACCCGCCGAACAGCTCGTCCGCGCCCTCACCCGAGAGCACGACCTTCACGTACTGCCTGGCCTCGCGGGCGATGAACCACAACGGGACCAGCGCCGGGTCGGCCACCGGGTCGTCCAGGTACCACACGATCAGCGGCAGGTACTCCATCACTTCCTGCGCCGACACCGTGCGGACCACGTGCTTCACGCCGATCGCCGCCGCGGACTCGGCCGCGACGTCCACCTCGGAGTAGCCCTGCCGCTCGAACCCGGTCGTGAACGTGATCAGGTCCGGGTTGTGCTGCTTGGCCAGCGCCGCGATCGCCGTGGAGTCGATACCGCCGGACAGGAACGAGCCGACCGTCACGTCCGCGCGCATGTGCTTGGCGACCGAGTCGCGCATCACGGCGGCGATGTCGGAGTGCAGGCGGCCCGACTCGTACTGGCTCACCGACAACGGCCGGAACACCGGGTCGAAGTACCGGTGGGTGGTCATCGTGCCGTCCGGCGTGACCGTGAACGACGTGCCGGACTCGATGCGCCGGACCGAGTCGTGCATGGTCTCCGGCTCCGGCACGTACTGCAGCACGACGTAGTGCTGCAACGCGGTCTTGTCGATCCGCGGCGACATGCCCAGCGCGCGGCCGAGGGCCAGCAGGCTCTTCTTCTCGCTGGCGAACGCCATCCCGCCGGGGCCGGAGGCGTAGAACAGCGGCTTGATGCCGAACGGGTCACGCGCGCCGAACAGCTCGCCCTTGTACGAGTCCCAGATCAGGAACGCGAACATCCCGCGGAAGCGCTTGACCACCTCGGCGCCGTAGAAGTGGTACGCGGCCACCATCGCCTCGGCCTCGCCGTCCGTGGCGAACTTCAGGTTGAACTCGCGCTTGAGGTCCGCGCGCAGCTCGAGGTAGTTGTACACCTCGCCGTTGAACAGGATGGTGTACCGGTTCGGCGCGTCCACCGGGCCCCAGTGCAGCGGCTGGTGCGAGTGCGCGATGTCGACGATCGACAACCGGTTGAACCCGAAGACGACCCCGCGGTCGGCCCAGGTGCCGCTCTCGTCGGGGCCGCGGTGCCGCTGACAGCGCAGCGCGGCGTCGACCGCGGCGCGGGCCGCGTCGGCGTCGAGTTCGGAAGGGCAGACCAGGCCAAGCAGACCGCACACTCTCTTGAGAACCTTCCATTCGAGTGGTGTTGGAAGGGCCAGTATGCCCGCACACGCAACGTGGGCGACGCGCCCCGGCCCCTGATCCGCGTCACATATGTCGCTGAGCTACGCTCCCGCAGGAGCATTCGCTGCAAGTCGCGGCAAGGAGGAGAGCGAACGGTGAGCCAAGAGGAGCGCTCGCGCAAGCGCAGGCTGGCCAAGGTCATCGGACTGGTCGGCCTGGTCGCGTTCGCGGTGACCGGCTGCTCGACCGACGAGGTGCTGCGGTTCGGCTGGCCCGTCGGTGTCACCGAGCAGGCCGACGACATGCGCAGGCTGTGGACCGGATCGGTGATCGCCTCACTCGTGGTCGGTGTGATCACGTGGGTGCTGATCCTGTGGCCGGTCGCGTTCCACCGCAAGAAGTCGGACAAGCTGCCCCGGCAGACCCAGTACAACAACGCGCTCGAGCTGATCTACACGGGCGTGCCGGTCATCATCGTCGTCGTGCTGTTCGTGTTCACCGCGAGCACCGAGAACAAGGTGCTGGCCGAGACCGACAAGCCGGACGTGAAGGTCGAGGCGCTCGCCTTCCAGTGGAACTGGGACTTCAGCTACAAGGAGGTCGGCGGCAGCAAGCCGACGGCGCCGGGTGGCGGCGAGATCCACACGGTCGGCAGCAGCAGGGAGATCCCGCTGCTGGTCCTGCCCGCCGGGCGCACGATCGAGTACCAGCTGCGGTCGCGGGACGTGATCCACTCGTTCTACGTGCCGGAGATGCACTTCAAGCGGGACGTCTTCCCGTACCCGGAGAAGAACAACCAGGACAACACGTTCCAGAACAAGATCGCCCGTCCCGGTTCGTTCGTCGGCCGGTGTGCCGAGCTGTGCGGCTCCTACCACGCCTTCATGAACTTCGAGGTCCGCGCACTGCCGGGCGAGCAGTTCGACCAGTTCCTGCGGCTGCGCGGCCAGGTCAACCCGAGCACGGGGGTGGCGTACAGCACCTCGGAGGCGCTGACCCAGATGAACTGCGGCCAGTTGTGTGCTCCGTACGCGACGACCACGTCTCCACCCAACACCGACCGCACCGCGCGGACGGCTTCGGGCTGAGGGGCAGGGGAGAGAACCAATGAAGGTCGAAGCCAAGATCTTCCACATCTGCACGTCGTTCTTCTTCGCGGCGGCGATCCTCTACGGCCTCTGGGCCAAGGAAGTGGTCGGCATCGTCGGGCTGACGCTGACCGGTGGCCTGTCGCTGATCGTCGGCAGCTACTTCAGCTTCGTGGCCCGCCGCGTCGAGCAGCGCCCCGAGGACAACCCGGACGCCGAGGTCAGCGACGGCGCGGGTGAACTGGGCTTCTTCAGCCCGGGCAGCTACTGGCCGGTGGGCGTCGCCGCGTCGGCCGCGCTGACCGGGTTCGCGTTGGCGTTCTTCCACATCTGGCTGCTGGTCATCGGGATCGTGCTGATCCTGCTGACCGTCGGCGGCCTGGTGTTCGAGTACCACACCCAGCCCGACAAGGACTGAGCAGCAGAACTCGGCGAAGGGGCCTCCCGCTTCGGCGGGAGGCCCCTTCGCGTGGTCGGTGTCGCCGAAGCGCCCGCTACTTGGCGAGCGAGCTCGACAGCGTGGCCCAACGGTCCAGCAGGGCGGTCGCTGCGCCTGAATCGACCGCCTCGGCGACCTGACCCATCCCGGCGCTGAGATCGGCCGTCAGATCGGCCGTGAACCCCCTGTACGCGGCCACAGCGCCGGCGGCGTTCAGCAGCACGGCGTCCCGCACGTGGCCCTGTTCGCCGCCGAGCACGCGACGAACCACATCGGCGTTGTGCACAGCGTCGCCGCCACGCAGATCTGCGGGGATAGCCAACGGGACGTCAAATGTAGCCGGATCGATACGTTCGGTCCGCACCTGGCCGCCTTCGACCACCCGCGCCGTGGTCGTGGCACACGTGGTGATCTCGTCGAGGCCGTCGTCACCCCGCACGAGCAGCACCGACGCGCCCCGGAGCGCGAACACCTCGGCCATCACGGGCGCCAGCCGCTCGAAAGCACACCCGATCAGCCCCGCCGCGGGCTGCGCCGGGTTCGTCAACGGTCCCAGAACGTTGAAAGCCGTGGGAATGCCCAGCTCACTGCGGACAGGACCGGCGTGCCGCAACGCCGGGTGGTACACCGGCGCGAAGCAGAAACCGATGCCCAGCTCGTCCACGCACCGCGTGACCCCGTCCGGCCCGAGCCCGATCGCGATCCCCAGCAGTTCCAGCACGTCAGCGGTACCCGCCTTGGACGACGCGGACCGGTTGCCGTGCTTGACCACCGGCACCCCGGCCGCCGCCGTCACGATCGCGCTCATCGTGGAGATGTTCACGCTGCCGGACCGGTCGCCGCCCGTGCCGACCACGTCGACCGCGCGGCTGGTCAGCGGCACGCGCGTGGCGTGCTCGAGCATCCCCGCCGCCATCCCGGCGATCTCCCCGGGCGTCTCGCCCTTGCCGCGCAGGCCCACCGCGAACCCCGCGATCTGCGCGTTCGTGGCGTTGCCGGACATGATCTCGTTCATCGCCCACGCGGTGTCGGCGGCGGTCAGGTCGCCGCCGTCGACCAGGTGGTTGAGCAGCGCAGGCCAGGTATCGCGCCGCATCCGGGTCAGCCCCGGACGACTGGCAACTTGTGCGTGCGCAGCACGTCCGCGACCGTCTCCGCCGCGGTCAGCGGGTCGAGCGGGTGCACGAGCACGGCGTCGGCCTGGGACCAGGTGGCCAGCCAGCGATCGTCCTTCCGGCGTACCGCGATCACGATCGGGGGACAGTCGTCGATCTCGTTCTTGAGCTGGCGGCACAGGCCCATGCCGCCGGTCGGCTGGGCCTCGCCGTCGAGGATCGCGAGGTCACAGTCGCCCTCGTCCATGTGGTAGATCACGTCGGCGACCGTCTCGGCCTCGACGAACGTCACCCTGCCGATGTCGGCGGCCGGTCGGCGGCCGACTGCTGTGATGATGCTCTCGCGCACCTCGGGGCGGTGGCTGAAGACAAGGATCGTCAACGGCTGCGTGCTCATATCTTCAGCGCCCTCCGGCTACTCACCAGTCCTGTTCACGACCCGTAGATGCTATCGCCAGCGCACCGCGACACGCCCCACGGCCCAACCGGTACCCGACCGGGCGAGGTGAATATCCGCAAGCCATAATGCGTCGCGTGACAACAGCAGCGCCTTCGATCAGCCAGCGTGTGCACTCGCTGAACCGGCCGAACATGGTCAGTGTGGGCACCATCGTGTGGCTGTCCAGTGAGCTGATGTTCTTCGCCGGGTTGTTCGCCATGTTCTTCACGGTGAAGGCACAGAACTCCACGGGTCACTGGCCGCCACCGCTCACCCCGGGCGGCGATCCGATCCACCTGAACGTGCTGTTCGCGACGCCGTTCACGGTGATCCTGATCCTCTCGTCGGTCACCTGCCAGCTCGGTGTGTTCGCCGCCGAGAAGGGCGACGTGTTCGGGCTGCGGCGCTGGTACACCCTCACCCTCGTGATGGGCGCGATCTTCGTCGCGGGCCAGGGCATCGAGTACGTGAACCTGATCCACGAGGGCGTCACCATCCCCTCCGGCGGGTTCGGCACGGTCTTCTACCTGACCACCGGCTTCCACGGACTGCACGTGATCGGCGGTCTGATCGCCTTCGTGTACCTGCTGATCCGCACCCGGATGAGCAAGTTCACGCCGGCGCAGGCCACCGCCGCGATCGTGGTCTCGTACTACTGGCACTTCGTCGACATCGTGTGGATCGGCTTGTTCGCTGTCATCTACATCGTTCCCTGACACGGTCGCCACACCGGATAACCGAAACCCGAACTGACTCCAGCAAGGTTGCCCATCACCATGACGAGTAAGAAGGCGGAAGCCGCCGGGGAGAGCAAGGCGGCGCGCAAACAAGCCCGCTCCTCCAAGCGGCGCCGGCGGATCTCCGGACTGCTCGCGTTGTTCGTGGCTTTGATCGGTGTCGGCGCGTTGTACAGCGCGATCGCCCCGGAGCCGCAGACAGCCAACGCTTCGCAGGACCCGGCGTTGATCCGCAAGGGCGAGCAGATCTACAACAACACCTGCATCACGTGCCACGGCGAGGGCGCGCAGGGTGTGAAGGACCGCGGCCCCAGCCTGATCGGCATCGGTGAGGCAGCCGTGTACTTCCAGACCTCGACCGGCCGGATGCCGATGGCCGCGCAGACCTCGCAGGCCGAGCGCAAGCCACCGAAGCTCACCCCGGAAGAGATCGACGCGGTGATCGCGTACATCGAGTCCAAGGGCGCGGGCGGCCCCAAGCTGCCCGAGGAGAAGGGCGAGAAGCTGCGCGGGGACAACCCGGCGCGCGGTGGCGAACTGTTCCGGATGAACTGCGCCTCCTGCCACAACTTCACCGGTCGCGGTGGCGCGTTGTCCTCCGGCAAGTTCGCTCCGGAGCTCGACCCGGCGACTGAGGAGCAGTTGTACGCGGCGATGGTGTCCGGCCCGCAGAACATGCCGAAGTTCTCCGACCGCCAGCTGTCGCCGGACGAGAAGAAAGACATCATCGCGTACGTCAAGTCGGTGACCGACGGGAACAACAACCCAGGTGGTGCGCCCCTGGGCGGGCTCGGACCGCAGTCCGAGGGTCTGATCGCGTTCATCGTGGGCATGGCGGCGCTGATTGGCATCACGTTGTGGATCGGAGCCAAGTCGTGAGCGAGCAGAACAAAGAAGGCCTGCCGACCGAGGCCGAGCTCGCCGAGATGGACCGCGACCAGCTGCTCAAGCTGGGCGGCAAGCTCGACGAGGTCGAGCTCGTCGAGTACACCGACCCGTGGCCGGTCAAGGGGACCAAGGCGGAGAAGCGCGCCGAGCGCGCCGTCGCCGCCTGGTTCACCCTGGCCGGGCTGTCCGGGCTGGCGTTCATCGGCGTGTTCCTGTGGTGGCCGTGGGAGTACGTCCCGGCCACGAGCGACCAGCACTGGCTGTACCTGCTCTACACCCCGCTGCTCGGCCTGACCCTGGGTCTGTCGATCCTCGGCGTCGGTGTCGGCGTGGTCATGTACGCCAAGAAGTTCCTGCCCCACGAGGTGGCGGTCCAGCAGCGGCACGACGGGCCGTCGGCCGAGATCGACCGGCAGACCTTCGTGGCGCACCTGGCCGACGCGGGCGACCGCAGCACCATCGCCCGCCGGTCGATCATCAAGCGCTCGGCGCTGTTCGGCGCGGGCGCGTTCGGCCTGGCCACGGCCGCGTTGCCGCTGGGCAGCCTGATCCACAACCCGCACAAGGACTCGACGAACAAGAACGGCCTGTGGCACACCGGCTGGCTGGCCGAGGACGGCGAGCGCGTGTTCCTGCGCCGCGACACCGGCGACCCGCACGTGATCGAGCTGGTCAAGCCGGAGGACCTGGACGCGGGCGCGATGGAGACGGTGTTCCCGTTCCACGCTCCGAAGAACTCGTCCGGCGGCGTGGACTACGCCAAGATGGAGGGCATGCTCGCCGGTACCGAGCGGGTCGACGAGCACGAGCTGTTCGAGGCGCTGCGCCGGTCGGACAACCCGGTCATGCTCATCCGCTTGCGCCCGGAGGACGCCAAGCGCGTGATCAAGCACCAGGGCCAGGAAGACTACAACTTCGGCGACTTCTACGCGTACACGAAGATCTGCAGCCACCTCGGCTGCCCGACCTCCCTGTACGAGCAGCGGACCAACCGGATCCTGTGCCCGTGCCACCAGTCGCAGTTCGACGCCTTGCAGTACGCCAAGCCGATTTTCGGCCCGGCCACTCGCAAGCTGGCACAGTTGCCCATTCAGGTCGACACTGAGACGGGTTACCTTTATGCCAGGTCGGACTTCAACGAGGCGGTAGGACCGGCCTTCTGGGAGCGGAAGTCATGAGCGGACTCACGACGCCAACCAAACAGGCCAACCCCGCGGCCAAGATCGCCGCGGCGGCTGGCAACTGGGCCGACGACCGGCTGCACGCGGCTGGTGGCCTGCGCAAACAGCTGAACAAGGTCTTCCCGACGCACTGGTCGTTCCTGCTCGGCGAAGTCGCGCTGTACAGCTTCATCGTGCTGCTGTTGTCCGGTACTTACCTCGCGCTGTTCTTCGACCCGTCGATGCAGCACGTGGAGTACCAGGGCGCGTTCGTCAACCTGCGTGGCCTGGAGATGTCGCGGGCCTACGAGACGGCGTTGAACCTGTCGTTCGAGGTGCGTGGCGGTTTGTTCGTCCGTCAGGTGCACCACTGGGCGGCGCTGTTGTTCATGGCCGCGATCGTGCTGCACATGTTCCGGGTGTTCTTCACGGGCGCGTTCCGTCGTCCGCGTGAGGCCAACTGGGTGATCGGCATCCTGCTGTTCATGCTGGGCGCGATCGAGGGCTTCGCGGGTTACTCGCTGCCGGACGACCTGCTCTCCGGCGCCGGCCTGCGGATCATGTCGGGTCTGATTCTCTCGCTGCCGGTGATCGGCACCTGGGTCAACTGGCTGCTGTTCCGCGGCGAGTTCCCGGGCGAGGAAGTCATCCCGATGCTGTACACCGCGCACATCCTGCTGGTGCCCGGCATCCTGCTCGCGCTGGTCTCGGTGCACCTCGGCCTGGTCTGGTACCAGAAGCACACCCAGTTCCCCGGCGTGCTGCGCAAGGAGACCAACGTCGTCGGTGTGCGGATCATGCCGTACTTCTCGCTCAAGGGCGGTGGGTTCTTCGCGATCGTCGTCGGGGTGATCGCGTTGCTGGGTGGCCTCTTCCAGATCAACCCGATCTGGAACTTCGGCCCCTTCAACGCGGCGCACATCTCGGCGGGCACCGTGCCGGACTGGTACATGGGCTGGACGGACGGCCTGATCCGGCTGTGGCCCGCGTGGGAGGTCTACCTCGGGGACTACATGATCCCGGCGGCGTTCTTCCCGTTCATGCTGGGTCTGCCGTTGCTGACCGGTATCGCGGCGGTCTACCCGTGGATCGAGAAGAAGTTCACGAAGGACTACGCGCACCACAACCTGCTGCAGCGCCCGCGTGACGTGCCGGTCCGCACCTCGCTGGGTGCCATGGCCATCACGTACTTCATGGTCTCGCTGCTGTCGGCCGCGAACGACGTCCTGGCGGAGAAGTTCGACATCTCGCTGAACGCGACGACGTGGATGGGCCGGATCGGGCTGCTGGTGCTGCCGCCGCTGGCGTACTTCATCACGTACCGCATCTGCCTCGGCCTGCAGCACGCGGACCGCGAGGTGCTGGCGCACGGTGTGGAGACCGGCATCATCAAGCGCCTGCCGCACGGTGAGTTCATCGAGCTGCACCAGCCGCTGGGCCCGGTGGACGACCACGGCCACCCGATCCCGCTGGCGTACCAGGGTGCCGCTGTACCGAAGAAGATGAACAAACTCGGCTCGGCGGGACGCCCGGTCAAGGGAACACTGCTCAGTCCGGACCCGGTCGAGGAGACCGTCGCGCTGGAAGCGGCCCGTTCCGCCCAGCACAACGGGCACAGCACCAACGGCCACGGCACCAACGGCCACGCTCCAGGTGGTGGCGGTCCAGCCGGTCACTGAGGTGGTTGACCCGGTCTGACAGTCGCACAGGACCCCCTTTCGGACACTTGTTCCGGGAGGGGGTCCTGTCCTGTACGGGACCTAGGTCCCTATGGTCCGGGTGTCCGGCGCCCACACAATGGTGGTCAGGCGATGCCTGGGGAGGCGCCATGAGTGGGCTGACGACACCGACCAAGGGCTCGAACCCGGCTGCCAGGGCAGCGGCGGCGGCTGGCAACTGGGCCGACGACCGGCTGCACGCGGCCGGCGGGTTACGGCGTCAGTTCAACAAGGTGTTCCCGACGCACTGGTCGTTCCTGCTCGGTGAGATCGCGCTGTACAGCTTCATCGTGCTGCTGTTGTCCGGTACTTACCTCGCGCTGTTCTTCGACCCGTCGATGCAGCACGTGGAGTACCAGGGGTCGTTCACGGCCCTGCGCGGCGTGGAGATGTCGCGGGCCTACGAATCCGCGTTGAACCTGTCGTTCGAGGTGCGTGGCGGTTTGTTCGTCCGTCAGGTGCACCACTGGGCGGCGCTGTTGTTCATGGCCGCGATCGTGCTGCACATGTTCCGGGTGTTCTTCACGGGCGCGTTCCGTCGTCCGCGTGAGGCCAACTGGGTGATCGGCATCGTGCTCTTCCTGATCGGCACGATCGAGGGCCTGACCGGCTACTCGCTGCCGGACGACCTGCTCTCCGGCGCGGGGATGCGGGTCACGTCGGGGTTGATCATGTCCATCCCGGTGATCGGGACCTGGGTGAACTGGCTGCTGTTCCGCGGCGAGTTCCCCGGCGAGGAGTTCATCCCGTTCATCTACACCGCGCACATCCTGCTCATCCCCGGCATCATCCTGGCGCTGGTGGCGGTGCACGTCGGCCTGGTCTGGTACCAGAAGCACACGCAGTTCCCCGGCAAGCTCCGCAAGGAATCCAATGTGGTCGGTGTGCGGATCATGCCGTACTTCTCGCTCAAGGGCGGTGGGTTCTTCGCGATCGTCGTCGGGGTGATCGCGTTGCTGGGTGGCCTCTTCCAGATCAACCCGATCTGGAACTTCGGCCCGTTCAACCCGGCACACGTCTCGGCGGGCACCGTGCCGGACTGGTACATGGGCTGGACGGACGGCCTGCTGCGGCTCTGGCCCGCGTGGGAGATCTCGTTCTGGGACTACACGATCCCGGCGGCGTTCTTCCCGTTCATGCTGGGGCTGCCGTTGCTGACCGGGCTGGCGGCGGTGTACCCGTGGATCGAACGGAAGTTCACGAAGGACTACGCGCACCACAACCTGCTGCAGCGCCCGCGTGACGTGCCGGTCCGCACCTCGTTGGGCGCCATGGCGATCACGTACTTCATGGTGTTGCTGTTGTCGGCGGCCAACGACGTGGTCGCGGAGAAGTTCGACATCTCGCTGAACGCGACGACGTGGATGGGCCGGATCGGGCTGCTGGTGCTGCCGCCGCTGGCGTACTTCATCACGTACCGCATCTGCCTCGGCCTGCAGCACGCGGACCGCGAAGTGCTGGCGCACGGTGTGGAGACCGGCGTCATCAAGCGCCTGCCGCACGGTGAGTTCATCGAACTGCACCAGCCGCTCGCCGACCGCCCGCTGGTCTACCAAGGCACAGCTGTGCCGAAGAAGATGAACAAGCTCGGCTCGGCGGGGCGCCCGGTCGCGGGCACGCTGCTCAGCCCGGACCCCGTCGAGGAGACCGAGGCACTGGAGCGAGCCCGCTCGTCGGAACGGAACTAGGCGTCGGCGCCGATCGAGAAGGCGGCCTCGGTGTCCTGCCGGGAGTAGGACCGGAATGCGATGTGCGTGTCGGTCGCGACCACACCGGGGATCTTGCTGATCCGGCCGGGGATCAACTCGGCCAGGTCCTCGTGCCTGGCCACACCCATGATCGCGATCAGGTCGACGTCACCCGCGCACGAGTACACCTCGGTGACGCCCTCGACGTCGGCGATGGCCTGCGCGGTCTCGGGGATCGAGTCCGCATTCACCTGGATCATCACGATCGCCTTGATCACGGCGTGTCCTCCCTGGTCGATGCCACCCAGCCTAGACGGCCACGTGCCCCGTCGTGACGTCGACGTGGCCGGGCACCTCGTCGTGCTGGTCACCGACTGACAGCGTGCCGGTCGGCTCGACCAGCAGGACCGACGCGCCCAGCTTGGACGAGGGTTTGTGGAACGTGCCACGCGGCACCACGAACACCTGGCCCTGCTGGAGCGTGACGGTGCGCTCGCCCGCCGGTTCACGCAGGCCGATCTCGATCTCGCCGTCGACGACGAGGAAGAACTCGTCGGTGTTCTCGTGCACGTGCCAGATGTGCTCGCCGGCGAACTTGGCGATCCGGATGTCGTAGTCGTTGAGGTAGGCCACGATCCGCGGGCTCCACGCGTCGTCGAAGCTCTCGAGCGCGGTCTTCAGGTCGATCGGATTCATGGCGTCGATCCTGACCGCTGGTGTCCCGGGCAGGGGAGTGCTAGGAATCGCATATGGCGCAAGAATCCTCGCACCGGGTGGCGGTGATCGTCGACGAGGGCTCGAACCCGTTCGAGCTGGGCGTGGCGACCGAGCTGTTCGGACTGCGCAGGCCCGAACTGGACCGGCCGTGGTACTCGTTCGCGTTGTGCGCGCCGGAACCCGGGATCCGGATGCACCTCGGCATGTTCACGATGACCGGAGTGGCGGGAATGGACGCGGTCGACGAAGCGGACACCGTGATCGTGCCGAACCGCCCGGACCCGCTGAACGGTCCGGGGAACGCGGTGCTCGCGGCGATCGCCCGCGCGGCGGACCGAGGCGCCCGCCTGGTCAGCTTCTGCACCGGCACGTTCAGCCTCGCGGCCGCGGGTGTCCTGGATGGACGCCGCGCGACCACGCATTGGCAGTGGGCGGACGAGTTCGCTCAACGCCACCCGACTGTCCACCTGGAACCAGATGTGTTGTTCGTCGACGACGGTGACGTCCTGACGGCGGCGGGCAGCGCGGCGGCACTGGACCTGGGTCTGCACCTGATCCACCGCGACCACGGCGCGGAGGTGGCGAACGCGGTGAGCCGCCGTCTGGTGTTCACGGGCCGGCGTGACGGCGGGCAACGCCAGTTCGTCGAACGCCCGATCCCGGACGTGCCGGACACTTCACTGGCTCCGGTGCTGGAATGGGCGCGGTCGAGGCTGGGGCAGTCGTTGACCGTGGCCGACCTGGCGTCCCGCGCAGCCGCCAGTCAAGCGACGCTGCACCGTCGGTTCCGCACTGAACTGGGCACGACTCCGCTGGCGTGGTTGACCGGGGAACGGATCACCTTGGCCTGTCGGCTGATCGAGCGTGGTGAACTGCGTCTGGAAACGGTGGCCAGGGAAAGCGGTTTCGGCACGGCGGCGAACCTGCGCGCCCAGCTGCGTCGCCACACCGGTCTGAGCCCGTCGGCGTATCGCCGCCGATTCGGACCGGTGTGACCGGGCGCGTGCTGTTTGGTTCGGGGCGGTCACACGCGGCCGAGGCGCGCCAGCAACACGGCCGACGGCACGGGGTGGGCGCCACGTCGCCGCACGGAATCCGCCACGGCACGGTCGGACGTCACCACGACCACCGGGCGTCCCTCGGGCTCGGCGGCGACCAACGCGCGGATGACGTCGTCGGCGAGGACACCGGGGTCACTGAACAGGACCCGCACACCGCGCGGGGCCGCTGACGGTACGGCTACTACGCCGGCGCCGTCGAACACCAGCGTCACTTCCGCCGACGTCCGGGCGGCCAGGGCCGACAGCTGATGGGTGAGGCGTTCGCGTTGGTCGGCCAATGGCAGGTCCGGGTAGCCCGTCTTGGTGACGTTGTAACCGTCCACCACGAGGTGTACTGACGGCAACGCCAGCAACCTGTCCAACGCCGCCGGGTCCTCCACGCGGCCGACCGTGCCCTGGGCGGCCGTTGCGCCGCGGACCAGGTCGGCGGGGCGGGGGCCGCCGCCGCCGAGGGCCAGTTCGCGGCGCAGGCCGGTCACGGCTCCGTCCAATGTGTCCACCAGCAGGGCCAGTCGCACCTCGTCCGCCTGTCTGGCTTCTCTGGCCGACTGGCGTGCCACCTCGGCGTCCGATTCGGCGCGGCGGGCTTTCTTGCGTTCGAACTCCGCGCGGTCGCGTTCCCGGTCGCGTTGCCCGGTGAGGTCCGCTATCTGGGCGGCCACCTCCGTGCGCAGCCGGTCCATCTCGTCCTGTGCCGCCAGGGCCGCGTCCTTGGCTTCGCGAAGCTTCACGCCCTGCTCGCGCAGACGTTTGCGCAGCCGGTCCAGCTCGACTTCGGTGTCCGCCCTGACCACCTCGGCCGCGCCCTGCGCCACCTCCAGCTTGCCGATGGTCTGCTTGAGCTCGTTCTCCAGCCGGTCCGCTCTGGTCAGCGCCGCGTCGCGCTCGGCGCGCAGCACCGCGTCACCCGCGCGCCGGGAGACCAGCTCCAGGTAGTGCACGGCTGTCTCGTCGCCGAGGAGCACGGCCGCCGCTGCCGCCGAGGCCGGTTCGGCGCCGCTGACCTCCAGCGCCCCGGGCCGGTGCTCGCGGCACCACTCGACCACCGCTGTGCGGAAGCTCGTCGAGCTGCGCAACGCCGCCATGATCGACGCGCCGCCCAGGCGGGCCCGCTTGGCCGGGGCGAACTTCGCCACCGCGCGCAGCGACTGGGGGATGTCCACCCGGTTGAGGCCGCTGATGGCCTCCGCGCCGATCTCGGCGAGGCGGGACCGCACGGCGTCGGGGATGCCGTCCCAGTCCACCTCGGACGTGTCGACGAGCTCGTCCATCGGCTCGTCGGTGTCGTCCCGTTCGTGCGGCGCCATCTCTTCAGGTTAGTTGGCTTAATCCGAATTGACCCGCTGGGCCTGGTGTGACCGCACCGGGATTGTCGGTGGTCGGTTCTAGGGTGCCGCCTGATGAACACGCAGCTGTCGTTCGACGAACTCGGCACGCCGTTGCGGACCACCACGTTCGTGGTTTTCGACCTGGAAACCACAGGTGGCAGCGCCGAGCAGGACATGGTCACGGAGATCGGCGCGGTCAAGGTCCGCGGTGGGGAGGTGATCGGCGAGTTCGCCACGCTCGTCGACCCGGGCCGGGGGATCCCGCCGGAGATCGTGGCGCTCACCGGCATCACCGACGCCATGGTGTACCAGGCGCCGCCGCTGGACCAGGTGCTCCCGGCGTTCCTGGAGTTCGCGGCGGGCGCGGTGCTCGTCGCGCACAACTCGGGCTTCGACATCAGTTTCATGAAGGCCGCGTGCCGCCGGTACGGCTATCACTGGCCGCGGCCGGCGGTCGTCTGCACGGCACGCTTGGCCAGGCGCGTGCTGAGCAGGGAAGAGGCGCCGAGTTGCCGCCTGTCGGCGTTGGCCGCGTTGTTCCGTGCGGGCACCACGCCCAACCACCGCGCGCTGGCTGACGCGCGGGCGACCGTGGATGTGCTGCACAGCCTGCTGGAGCGGGTCGGGTCGGTCGGTGTGCAGTCGCTTGAGGAACTGCTCGACTACATCCCGGAGGTCACGCCCGAGCAGCGTCGCAAACGAACGCTCGCGGCCGACCTGCCCAGCGAGCCGGGCGTGTACATGTTCCGCGGGCCGCGTGACGAGGTGCTGTACGTCGGCACGGCGTCCAACCTGCGCAGGCGTGTGCGGCAGTACTTCACCGCGAGCGAGACGCGCCGACGGCTGCGTGAGATGGTCGGCTTGGCGGTCCGGGTCGACTCGGTGACCTGCGCGCACTCCCTTGAAGCGGAGGTGCGGGAGTTACGGCTGCTCGCCGCGCACAAACCGACCTACAACCGCCGCTCCCGCAACAAGTACCAGGCGTGGTGGCTGACGCTGACAGACGAGGCGTTCCCGCGGTTGTCCGTCGTGCGCACGCCACGAGACGGCGCTCTGGGGCCGTTCCGGACGCTGCGCGCGGCGGAAGGCGCTGCCGTCGCGTTGCAGGAAGGCACGGGCATCCGGCCATGCACGCAACGAATTCCGGTGCGAGCGCCCAAGGGCACGCCGTGCTTGTTGGCGGAAATTGGCCGATGCGCGGCGCCGTGCGCCGGTCACCAGACCGTGGCCGAGTATCGGCCGTACGTGGAAGCCGTGCACAGTCTCGTAGCCGGTCAGGGCGTCGATGCGTTGTGGCGTGCCGCCGCGCGGCTGACGCAGCTCGCGGACGCGCAACGGTTCGAGCAGGCAGCCGAGGGGCGTGACCGTCTCGCGGTGCTCGTGCGCACGCTGGACCGCGGCCAGAGCCTCGCTGCGCTCGCGTCGATCACCGAGCTCATCGCCGCGCGGCCGGACGGGGCAGGCGGGTGGGACTTCGCCGTCGTCCGGCACGGTCGGCTCGCGTCGGCTGGCAACGCGCCGCGTGGCGTACCGCCCATGCCGGTTGTCGAGATGCTTGTGGCGTCCGCGGAGACCGTCATCCCGTCCGATGGTCCGCTGTTTGGCGCGCCGCACGAGGAAGTCGGCGTGGTGCTGCGGTGGATCGAGCGTCCTGGCACCCGGATGGTCCGAAGCACGTCTCCGTGGACGGTGCCCGCCGCGTCGGCCGCGAGCTGGCGGCCGTGGCTGGAACGGGTCGACTCGGCCTGGGGCGCCCATCGCGCCCCGCAGCTCGACTGAGTTCCACGGGTGCCGCCATTTCCGGTGTACATCGGATCTGTGTCAGGTCACCGTTCTGACGGATTTGGCAATTCCCACCTGCTGCTTCATCTACCTGAACCGCTGGATGTTGACGTACTGAAAAGGTTTCCATACTCTCGCTGAGAGCTAGACATCCGATCTTTCGGCGACTCGGTGTGGAGTGCGGATGGAGATCTCGCGGCGGGGACTGCTGGGTGGCGCTGTCGCCGGGACCGTGCTGCGGGCGTCGCCCGCGAGTGCCCACGCCGCGGATGGCGTTGACTGGCCGCGGTTTCTCGGCACGTGCGACCTGGTGTGGCAGCGTGTGCCGCGGGCTTGGTACGAGGGACCTTTCCTGGGCAACGGGTTTCTCGCAGCCGCGGTGTACCGGGAACCCGGGGCCAACGCCGTCCGGATCACCGTCGACCACAGCCGGGTCCAGGACCACCGTCCGGAGTTCGGCAACGAGTGGGGCGTCGCGCGGCTTGCCGTCGGCAAGCTCGTGCTCACGCCGCGAGGCGCGATCACCGGCGTCGACTGGCGGCTCGACCTGTGGAACGCCGAGCTCGCCGGCGTGATCAGGACCGACCGGGGTGACGTGCGGATCAGGTTGTTCGTGCACGCCGGAACCGACCTGCTGAGCCTGGAAGTGGACGGACCGCACACCCTCGTCTTCGAACCCGCCGAGGCGTTGAGCCCGCGGACGATCCGGGAGCCACCGCCCGCGAACTTCCCGCGCAACCCCGAACCGGTCGTCAGAACCGAGCGGGACATCACAACCGTGGTGCAACCGATGGCCGCGGGTGGACAGACAGCGACGGCGTACCGCAAGCGCGGCACCACGTTCCTGCTCTCCGTGCAGCACTCGTACCCAGGCGTCACGGCCGAAGCCGACGTCAGGAAAGCCGTGCGGTTCGCCGGACCCGACCGGTTGCTCCGGCAGCAGCACCAGGACTGGTGGCACGCCTTCTACCGCAAGAGTTTCCTGTCCGTCCCGGATCAGCTGCTGCAGAGCTTCTACTGGATCCAGCTGTACAAGATCGCCTCCGCCTCCCGGGACACCGGGCCGATCATGGCCACCACCGGGCCGTGGATCGAGCCGACGCCGTGGCCGTCGCTCTGGAACAACCTCAACGTCCAGCTCGAGTACTGGCTCGCGTACGGCTCCAACCACCTGGAGCTCGACCCCATCCCGCGGACCGTGCGGGCCACGCAGAAGATCCTCATCGACGCGCTGCGACCGCAGTTCCGCGGCGACTCGATGGGCGTGCGGCGCAGCACCGACGCCCAGTTCGACGACGCCGGATACGTCGGCGCACCGGGCTTCTCCACAGACCCGGAGATCGGGGACCTGCCGTGGTTGCTGCACAACGTATGGCTGCACTACCGGCACAGCATGGACGACCGCGTCCTCGCCATCCTGTTCCCGACACTGCGCCGGGCCATGAACTACTACCTGCACTTCCTGTCCAAGGGCATGGATGGCAGGCTGCATCTCGCGCCCACCTTCTCCCCGGAGTACGGCACCGCGCCGGACTGCAACTACGGCCTGGCGTTGATCCGGTGGAGCTGCCGGACGCTGCTGGAGGTCGAGCCGGACGACCCGCTCGCGCCGAAGTGGCGGGAGGTGCTGCGTGATCTCGTCGACTACCCGGTCGACGCCAACGGGTTCATGGTCGGCACCGGTGTGCCGTTCGCCAAGTCGCACCGGCACTACTCGCACATGCTCGCGGTGTACCCGCTGTACCTGGTCAGTGCCGAGTCGGGGCAGCGTGACCTGATCGAGCGCTCGCTCAAGCACTGGATCAGCTTCGAAGGCGCGCTGCGCGGCTACAGCTTCACCGGCGCGTCGTCGATCTCCGCCGGGCTGGGTCGTGGCGACGACGCGCTGAAGTACCTGCGGGAGTTCGTCGCGAGGTTCGCCCAGGCCAACACGATGTACTTCGAAGCGGGCCCGGTCATCGAAACCCCGTTGTCCGGCGCGCAGTCCGTGCACGACATGCTGTGCCAGAGCTGGGGTGGCGTGATCCGGGTCTTCCCGGCCGTGCCGGGCGCCTGGCGGGACGTGGCACTGCGGGACTTCCGCACCGAGGGGGCTTTCCTCGTCACCGCGTCCCAGAGGGACGGACGGGTCGAGTTCGTCGGGGTACGCAGCCTGGCCGGGCAGCCGTTGAAACTCAAGGCGAATATCCCGGACCCGGAGGTCCACGGCGCGCGGAAGTGGCACAAGCAAGCCGACGGCACACTCGTCATCGAACTCGGTCAAGGACAGGAAGTCCTGGTCCACGAGAAAGGCAGGAAGCCGGACCTGACGATCAGGCCGGTGCCGATCAGCACGCCGGCTCAGCCATGGGGCCTGCCCCCGCTGCCGGACCAGGGCACGACCGTCACCGTCGACCTGACCGCCGCCATGGACAACGACGCCTTCACCAACGAGTTCCACATGGGCGACGGGGATTTCGACGGAACGGGCAACACCTACCCGGCCGCGCAACTGCCGCAGACCGGGCAGGCCAACGACGACGGATCCCGTTCGAGTTCGTCAACGGCAACGAAGGCGCCCCGAACAACATCGTCCCGCAAGCACAAGCGATCCGGCTTCCGTCGGGCAAGTACACGACCTTGCACCTGCTCGCGGCCAGCGACAACGGCAACACCGACCGGACGATGACCGTGACCTACGCGGACGGCACCGCGCAGGTTCCGTTGAAGGTCACCGACTGGCGTGCGCAGCCGGCGTTCGGTGAGACGGAAGCCCTGCGTACCAACCAGATGCACACCCGCGCCGGCCCGGCATCCGCCCGGCTGGCGATCTTCCACCAGAAGATCCCGCTCGACCCGGCCCGTGGCCTGGTCTCGATCACCCTGCCCGCGGCCACCACCCCGAGGCCGCACATCTTCGCCATCACACTGCAGAAGTCCTCCGCCGCCCCTGCTGAAGGAGGAAACCGATGACAGACACCATCAACCGACGCCGTGCCCTGGCCATCGGCGCCGGAGCGGTCGGCGCGCTGGCCGTCGGCGCCGGACCGGCGTCCGCCGCGGCCTGGCAGCTCAAGTGGAGCCCGGATCCGGCCAAGGACGGCCTGACCGCGTTCGAGGGCCTGGAAGACGACCGGGCCGGCTCGCACACCGGCGTGAAGCACATCTACGTCGAAGGCGACCACTGGCGGTTCGACATGCACACCCGTGACCGCGACGGCTCGGACCGGCAGCGCAACGAGTGCAAGGGCATGCGCCAGAACGGCAGCGTGCTGAAGATCAACAAGGACACGACGTGGCGGCTTGCCTACCAGGCGTTCTGGCCCAGCTCGCTGACGGCGACCACCAGGTTCACGCACATCATGCAGATGAAGGTGCAGGACGTCGGCGGTCCGCTGTGGACGCTCACACCCCGGCTGAAGGGCAAGCCGACGCTGACCGTGCTGACCCTCAAGGACGACGACTCGAACACCGAGCACATCCTCGGCGACTACGCGCCGCTGCAGAACAAGTGGATCGACGTCGAGTTCGAGTTCAAGGCGTCCAACAGCGGCGGCTACCTCGCCTGGACGGTCAAGGACGGCGGCACGGTCAAAGCCAGCGGTCGCACGACCAACGTCGACCTGTGGCGTGACAAGAACTACCTGCGGCCCAAGTGGGGTATCTACCGCAGCATCGAAAGCTCCGGCCTGCAGAACACCTACCAGCTCATCCGCGACTACCGCGCGTACCAGCTCGTCTGAAAGGGCATGGGGTGAAGAGACTCGTGGCACTGGCGGCCGGGCTGGCCTTCGTGGTCGTCCCGGCCGCCCCGGCGCCTGTCCTCGCGCTGCCGGACGGGCAGGCGCTGACACCGCCGATGGGATTCAACAACTGGAACGCCACCGGTTGCGCGGTCGACGAGAAGCTGATCAGGGACACGGCGGACCTGTTCGTCGCCCAGGGCCTGAAGGACGCGGGCTACCAGTACGTGAACATCGACGACTGCTGGGCGGCACCGGACCGCGACGCCACCGGCCGCCTGACCCACCATCCGCAGCGGTTCCCCAGTGGTATCAAGGCGATCGCCGACTACGTGCACGCCAAAGGGCTCAAACTGGGCATCTACACCAGCGCAGGCACCCTGACGTGCGCGAAGACCATGCCGGGCGCACTGGATCACGAGGAGGTCGACGCGCAGACGTTCGCGGACTGGGGCGTGGACTACCTCAAGTACGACAACTGCAACAACGAGAACCGCCCGGCGCTCGAGCGCTACACCAAGATGCGGGACGCGCTGAAGAAGACCGGCCGCGACATCGTGTACTCGATCTGCGAGTGGGGCCAGAACAAGCCGTGGGAGTGGGGCGCCGAGGTCGGGCACCTGTGGCGGACCACCGGCGACATCACCGACACCTGGCCCAAGGTCGTCGAGATCCTCAAGAAGAACGCGCCGCTGGCGCCGTACGCCAAACCCGGCGCGTGGAACGACCCGGACATGCTCGAGGTCGGCAACGGCGGGATGACGGCGACCGAGTACCGGTCGCACTTCAGCCTGTGGGCGATGATGGCCGCGCCGCTGCTGATCGGCGCCGACCTGCGCAGGATCTCTCCGGAGAACCTGGACATCCTGCGCAACAAGGAGGTCATCGCGCTCGATCAGGACAGGCTCGGCGCCCAGGGCCGTGTCGTGTCCCAGGTGGACGGGAAATGGATCTTCGTGAAGCCGTTGGCCAACGGTGACACGGCGGTCGCCTTGTTCAACGAGAACGCCGTCGCCACCAGGATCGGGACCTCGGCGCCGGCGCTGGGCCTGCCCCGGCGCCCGGCATACACCGCACGGGACCTGTGGCAGCACAAGGACTTCCAGACTGCTGGTGAGTTCACGGCGGTCGTACCCGCGCACGGCACGGTCGTGTACCGCGTGTCGAGCAGGAACTGGTGGAGCGCCGAGCCGCTGGTGTCGGCGGGCCTGGAACTGGGCGAGTCGATACCGGGCATCCCAGCCCAGATCGTGCCGGCCGGGCAGGCGTTCGAGGTTGCGGTCAGCGCGACCAACCACGCGGTGCTGCCGGTGATCAACCCCCGCCCACGGCTGTCCGTGCCGACCGGATGGCGTGTGGAAGTCCTGTCCCAGCAGCGGAAACTGGTCCTCGGATCGGGCGAGTCGGTGTCCGGCCGGTGGCGGATCACCCCGGCGGCGACCGGGAAACCCGAGCTGACCAGCGGCGTCGACTACGGCGGCGGCAGCGTCACCAGCACCACCGAGCTGATCGTCCCACCGGAGACACCCCGTGGCACGTCCCCGCTCGGCGACGTGCCGTCGGCGTGGGAGAGCGGCGGGTACGGCCCGGTCGAGCGGGACATGTCCAACGGCAGTTGGCAGCCGAAGGACGGGAAACCCTTGACCATCAACGGGACCGTGTACGCCAAGGGGATGGGTGCGCACGCGCCGACCGAGATCGTCTACTACCTCGGCGGCAAGTGCTCGGCCGTGACGTCGATCGTCGGCATCGACGACGACCGCAACGATGCCAACAAGGTCGGCTCGGCGTCGTTCGAGATCTGGGCCGACGGCGCCAAAGTCGCCGACAGCGGCGTCCGGACCTGGCGGGACGACCCGATCTCGATCACCGGTGCGTTGCGCGGCGCGAAGTTCCTGCGCCTGGTCGTCGGCGACGGCGGCGACAGCCCCAGCTACGACCGGGGAGACTGGGCCACCCCAGCCCTCACCTGCTGAAAGACCCTCGTGAGTGGTTAGTCCGGTTAGAACCGGACTAACCACTCACGATGGGTTCAGGAGGTCCGCAGCCACACAGCGGTGTCCGGTGGCAGGTGGTCGTCCGTCATCGGCCCGCTGGCCAGGATGACCGACTCGTGCCGGGGCAGTGCCACCGGTTCCGGCCCGAGGTTCACCACGCACGTGAACCCGGGATCGCGGGTGAACGCGATCACGTCGGCCAGGGACACGACCCAGCTCATCTCCCCGTCGCCCAATGCGGGCTCGTCGCGCCGGATCCGCAACGCCTTGCGGTACAGCGAAAGCATCGAGTCCGGATCCGCCGCCTCGGCCTCCGCGGTGTACGCCGCCCACTCGGCCGGCTGCGGCAGCCACGCGCCGCCGGTGCCGAACGAGAACGGCGGAGCGGCCGAGCCCCACGGGATCGGCACCCGGCAGCCGTCGCGGCCCGGGTCGGCGTGCTTCGTGCGCTCGAACACCGGGTCCTGGCGCAGTTCGTCCGGGATGTCCTCGATCTCCCACAGGCCCAGCTCTTCGCCCTGGTAGACGTACACTCCGCCGGGCAGCGCCATGGTCAGCAACGCCGCCGCGCGGGCCCGCCCGGTGCCCAGTTCGCGGTCGACCGGGGTGCCGTGCCGCCGGTCGGCGAACTCGAACCCCGTGTCGCCCGAGCGGCCGTAGCGCGTGACGTGCCTGGTCACGTCGTGGTTGGACAACACCCAGGTCGGCGGGGCACCGACCGGCCGGTGTGAGTCCATACTGGACTGGATGACCTCGCGCAGCCGCTTGGCGTCCCACGGGCAGGACAGGAAGTCGAAGTTGAACGCCGAGTGCAGCTCGTCGGGCCGCAGGTAGCGCGCGAACCGGACCGGGTCTGGCAGCCACATCTCGCCGACGAAGATCCGCTCGCCCGGGTAGGAGTCCGAGATCTCGCGCCACGCGCGGTAGACGTCGTGCACGCCGTCCATGTCGGAGAACGGCAACGGCACCGTGGTCACGCCGTGCACGTCGGGCAGCTGCGGGTCCTTGATCAGGCCGTCGGCCACGTCGATGCGCAGCCCGTCGATGCCGCGGTCGAACCAGAACCGGAGTATGTCGCGGAACTCCGCGTGCACCTCCTGGTTGGTCCAGTTGAAGTCCGGCTGGCGTGAGCTGTACAGGTGCAGGAACCACTCGCCGTCGCCGACCCGGGTCCACGCCGGGCCGCCGAACCGGGACTGCCAGTCGTTCGGCGGCAGCTCGCCGTGCTCACCGCGGCCGGGGCGGAACCAGAACCGCTGCCGCTCCGGTGATCCGGGCCCCGCCGCCAGCGCCGCCTCGAACCACGGGTGCTCGTCGGAGCAGTGGTTGGGCACGATGTCGATGATGATCCGGATGCCGAGCGCGTGCGCCTCCGCGATCAGCAGTTCCGCTTCCTCGAGCGTGCCGAACGACGGGTCGATGTCCCGGTAGTCCGACACGTCGTAGCCGCCGTCGTCCATCGGGGACGGGTACCACGGGCAGAACCAGATCGCGTCGATGCCCAGGTCCGCCAGGTACGGCAGGCGCGAGCGGACGCCGGCGAGGTCGCCGATCCCGTCGCCGTTGCCGTCGGCGAAGCTGCGGAGGTACACCTGGTAGATCGCCGCGCCACGCCACCAAGCGGTTGGCGTGCCCGGGGAGAGGTCGTTGGAAACGGACACGGGGGTTCCTCCCTGTGATGATGACTTCCCTGTGGTGGGGAATGTCAGCCCTTGACGCTGCCCGCGGTCAGGCCGGCCAGGACGTGCCGCTGGAAGAACAGGAACAGCAGCACCATCGGCACGCTGGCCAGCACGAGCCCGGCGAGCAGGATGTTGAGCGGCATGTCGACCTCCATCCGCTGCAGCGCCACCGAGAGCGTCTGCCTGGTCGGGTCGGGGAAGACCAGCAGCGGCCAGATGAAGTCCTTCCACGCGGCCACGATGGCCAGGATCGACACCACGGCGATGATCGGTTTGGAGATCGGCAGCACGATCCGCACCAGGATCCTGACCTGGCTCGCGCCGTCGAGCACCGCCGCTTCGAGCAGCTCACCGGGGATCTGGTCGAAGAACCGCTTCAACAGGTAGATGTTGAAGGCGTTCGCGGCGGCGGGGAACCAGATCGCGGTCGGCGAGTTGATCAGGTTGACGCCGAGAATCGGCAGGTCGGTGATGGTCACGTACGTCGGCACCAGCAGCGCGGACGCGGGCACCATCAGCGTCGCCAGCATCAGCGCCAGTATCTTGTCGCCCAGCACCGGGCGCAGCTTCGACAAAGCGTAGGCGGCCGGGACGTCGACCGCCAGCTGGATCAGCCACGCGCCCAGCGCGACGAGCACGGTGTTGCCGAAGTACGTCAACAGGTTCAGCCGTTCCCACGACTCGCCCCACACGTCCGGGTGCCACTGGTCCGGCAGCAACGTCGGCGGCGTGCGGACGAGTTCGGCCGGAGCCTTCATCGCGCCGGTGATGGCCCAGTACAGGGGGAACACGAACGCCAGCAGGAACAGCACCATGACGACGGTGAAAACCAGCCAGTAGACGGCTTTGCCGCGCCCGCTGCGCAGCTGCGCCGGCGAGACCAGGGTACGCATCAGTCCTCGCTCCTCATCCTGGTCAGCCGGAGGTACAGGCCGGCGAAGATGCCCAGCGCCACCAGCAGCAACAGGCTCATCGCGCTCGCCGAGCCGAAGTCGTTGTACGTGAAGGCGTAGCGGTACAACAACAGCAGCACGGTGACCGTCGAGTCCTCCGGTCCGCCGCCGGTCATCACGTACGGTTCGGTGAACACCTGCATCGTGGCGACGACCTGCAACAGCAACAGCACCATCAGCACGAACCGGGTCTGCGGGATCGTCACGTGCCACAGGCGTTTGAACAGCCCGGCACCGTCCAGTTCGGCCGATTCGTAGAGCTCACCGGGAATGGTCTGCAACGCGGCCAGGTAGATCAGCGTGGTCGAACCCATGTTGGCCCACGTGGACACGATGACGAGCGAAACCATCGCCGTGCTGGAAGAGTCCAGCCACGCGCTCTCCGGCAGGCCGACCGAGCCGAGTGCGGCGTTGGCCAGCCCCGGGCCCGGGTTGTAGATCCACTTCCACAGCATCGCCACGACCACCGGCGGCAGCATCACCGGCAGGTACACCGCGACCCGGAAGAACGCCTTGGCGTGCCGCAGTTCGTTGAGCAGGACCGCGGTCACGAACGGCACCGCGAAGCCGAGCACCAACGCGATCGCCGTGAACTGCAGCGTGTTCAACCAGGCAGTGGCGAACAACGGGTCGGCGAACAGCCGCGCGAAGTTGTCGAACCCGACCCACTGGGGCGGGTCGACGAAGTTGACCTCCTGGAAGGACAACAGGACCCCGCGCACGATCGGGTACCACGAGAACAGCGCGAAGACCACGAGTGCGGCGGCCAGCAACCCGTACGCCGTCAGGTTGTCGTTGATCTTGCGCCGCGACCTGGTGGTCGTCTTCACCGCGGGCGGGGCCTCGACCGGCCACTCGCGTGACCCGGTCGAGGCCGGGGCCTCACTTGACTTGAGCGAGGGCACTGTTGACCTTGGCTTCCGCTTCGGACAGCAGCTGATCGACGTTGGCGTCCTTGTTGGTCAGCACGCCCTGCATCACGTTGTCCAGCGCGGCGTAGATCTGCTGGGCGTTCGGTGGCTCCAGGTTGCCCTTGAGCTTGGTGTTGCCGTCCAGGTAGGACGCGAAGTTCTGCTCCGGTACGTTGGCGTTCCTGGTCTTGAGCTCCGCCTGCCTGGCGCGGGTGTCCCCGGTGTAGATGTCCGGCGTCGGGACCGCGGGCAGGCCGATCGGCTGCTTCTCGTCCAGGTACTGCTTGACGCGCTGCTCGATCCGGTCGGGCGCGAGGTACTTCCAGTCGATCCACTTCAGGCCCGCCTTGATCTTCTCCGGCGACGCCTTCGGGTTGATCATGTAGCCCTCGCCGCCGAGCAGGGTGCCTTGCCCGCCGGGCATCGCGGCGACGCCGTAGTCCTCGTACTTGCCCTTGAACTCCTTGACCAGCACCGGAACGTTGTCCGGTGCGCCGAGGTACATGCCGAGCTGGCCCGCGCCCATCAGGCGCTGCACGTCCGTGGCCTCAAGCAGTTGCTTGTCGCCCATGGCGTTGTCGGTCCAGCGCATCTCCTTGAGCAGCCGCAACGCCTCTTTGACCTTGTCGTTGTTGAAGTCGGCCGTCCACTTCTCGCCTTCCTGCTTGGCGATCTGGCTGCCCATCGCGTACGCCCACGTGACCAGGTGCCAGCCGCCCTGGTTGTTCTTGCTCAGGTCGGCGAACCCGACGGTGCCGTTGCCCAGCGCCGAGATCTTCTGCGCGGCCGTGCGCACCTCGGCCCACGTGGTCGGCGGCGTGTCCGGGTCGAGGCCGGCTTTGGTGAACAGCGCCCGGTTGTACAGCAGGCCCATCGAGTAGTTGGCCGTCGGCAGGCCGTAGATCTTGCCGTTGCGGTCCTTGAAGATGTCCAGCAGCGCCGGTTGCAGCTGCTTGATCACCGCCATGTCCTTGATGTGGTCGGTGATGTCGGCGGCCTGCCTGCGGGCGATGATGTTCGCCGGGTCGGTGAAGTAGACGTAGTAGACGTCTTCCAGCTGTCCGCCCGCGAGTTTCGCCGAGAAGGTCTTGGGGTCCATGAACCCCTCGTGCGCAACGACGTCGATGTCCGGGTTGAGCTTCTCGAACTCGGCGACGTCCGCGTCGAAGATCTTGCGTTCGACCGCCTGGCTGCTCGGCGGCTGTCCGGTGACCGTGATGGCCACCTTGCCGCCCGCGGACGGCTGGTTGGAAGACTCGCTCCCGCAGGCCGACAGACCTGACGCCCCGGTGACGACACTGACGGCGACAAGAACTGCCGCCCTGCGGGTGAGGGTTCTGTGCATGGCAAGCGCCCCATCTCAGCTTCCGACGACGCTGTGTGATGGCGCTCACCTTAAGAGACTCGAACGAGCCTCCGCAATATGTCGATGAAATTTCGCAAGTAAAGAACAGCTCACCGAGTGCTGGGCGCAGTCGACCCCCGTACGACGAGTTCCGGCTCGAACAGCAGCTCCTCGTCGGTCACCGAAGCGCCGTTGATCTGCATGGTCAGCAGGTCGACCGCGGCCCGGCCCATCGCCTCGATCGGCTGGCGGATGGTCGTCAGCGGCGGGTCGACGCAGTTCATGAACGCGGAATCGTCGTACCCGATCACCGAAACGTCTTGCGGGACCGACAGCCCCTGGCGGCGCACCGCGCGGATCGCGCCGAGCGCCTGCGGGTCGCTCGCGCACACGATGCCGGTGATGCCGCGTTTGACCAGGCGCGCCGCCGCGGCCTGGCCGCCTTCCAGTGAGAACATGGCGTGCTCGAACCAGTCCGGCGCCACCTCGATGCCCGCCGCCTTCGCCGCCGTGGCGAACGCGTCCTGCTTGCGCCGGGACGGCACGTGGTCGCCCGGCCCGAGCACCATGCCGACCCTGGTGTGCCCCAGCGAGACCAGGTGGGTCAGCGCCTGCTCGGCGGCGACCGCGTCGTCGCAGGACACGCGGGGGAACCCGAGGTGCTCGATGGCCGCGTTGATCAGCACGGTCGGCAGGTTGCGCTCGGTCAGCCTGCCGTAGTGGTCGTGGCCCTGGTCGGCCTGCGCGTACAGGCCACCGGCGAACACCACCCCGGACACGTGCTGCTGCAGCAGCAACTCGATGTAGTCGGCCTCGGAGACCCCGCCCGCCGTGCGGGTGCACAGCACCGGCGTGAACCCCTGCTGGGCCAGTCCGTTGCCGATGATCTCGCCGAACGCGGGGAAGATCGGGTTCTGCAGCTCCGGCAGCACGAGCCCGACCAGCCGGGCGCGTTCGCCGCGCAGCTGCGTCGGCCGCTCGTAGCCCAGCACGTCCAGAGCGGTCAGCACGGCGGTCCGGGTGCTCTCCGAGACACCCGGTTTCCCGTTGAGCACCCGGCTCACGGTCGCCTCACTCACGCCGACCTTGCGGGCGACTTCAGCAAGTCTTCGCGTCATGAACGCAACTATACGACAATGCTTGCAGTGTGTTTGCGACCGTTTGCGGCCGGATTCATGATCGAGTGACCCGGGGTGGTTCACCGGATCGTGGCGTTACGGACGCGCCGTCCAACCGTTGTGCCTGGTGTGCGGGTAGGTGCGGGGCTGCTGGCTGTGGCCGTGCTGCTGGGCGCGCAACCGCCGGAAGAGGCGGGAGTCGTGCCAGGAGCCACGACGCCCGATTCACGGCCGGGTGAGGCGTTCGCCGACCCGGTCGTCGCGCAGTTGCAACGGACCGCGTCGGACGTGCAGCGTGAACTCGGTTCGCTCGCCAACGACATACACGCGGCCGAACAAGCCGTACGCGAGTCGTCGGCCGCGTTGGACAAGGCACGCGCCGCACGGGAGGCAGCCGACGCCGCCGTCCGTGCTCGCCAGGCCGACATGGATCGGTACGCGGCGGCGCTGCTGGGCTCGTACGGCCGCCCCAACCAGTTCAAGGTGTTCCTGCTGGCCCGGTCGCCGTCCGATTTCCTCGGCGGTTCCAGCCTGATGGCCCGCGTGCAGGAAGCCGAGACCGAAGAGCTCACCGGGGCAATCCAGCGCCACCAAACGGCCGTACGCGCCGAAACCGCGGCGTCAGCGGCGGCGAAGAACGCCACGGACCGCAAGACGGACCTGGACCGCCGCAACGGCGACGCCACCAACCGCGCGGCGGCACTCACCGGCGAGTTCCGCGCCACACTCGCCCAGGCCAACTCCGCTGTCGTGGCGATGCAACAGGCGCAACGCACCCGCAACGAGCAGACGGCGGCGAACTGGCGCGCGTACACGGACGAACTGATCGCCGCGGGCATCAAACCAAGCGCCAACGCCACAGAAGTCACCTTGCCGTCGGGTGAGCGCCTGCTCGTCATGCCCGAGACCACCGTCCGCGCGGTCACAGCCGCCGTCGGCGCGTTGGGCAAGCCGTACGTGCCGCAGGGTGACGGCCCGGACGCCTACTCGTGTGACGGGCTCACCCGTGCCGCCTACGGCCTGCAGGGTTCCGCGGCCGAGCAGATGGCCGTGCTGCAGCCCGTCACAGACCCGCAGCCCGGCGATCTGGCGTTCATCGGGCCGGGACGCTACGGCGTGCAGAGCGTCGGTGTGGTGCTGGACCCGCGCACGATGGTCACCGCCGACGCACGGCTCGTCGGTGTCGTCGTGTCCGACATCCCCACCTCCGTCCTCGGCTACGCGCGACCGTCGCTGCCGCGCAGGCCTGCCCAGCCCGTGCCACAACGCACGGACACCGGCCTGGTGTGGCGATGCGGGGGAGTGGACCTGCCCACGGGCGGCTGGAGCGGCTATCCCAACGGGCTCATCCCCGGCTCGGCGCTGTGCGCCATCGGCGTCGGCACGCACCGGTTGCGGTGCGACGCCGCGTTCTCGTTCCAAGGCTTGTCCGCGGCGTTCGGCACTGCGTTCGGGCGGCCGTTGTGCGTGACCGACTCGTACCGCACGTTCGAGGAGCAGGTCCGGCTGTACGGCGTGAAGCCCGCGTTGGCGGCGGTGCCCGGGACCAGCAACCACGGCTGGGGGCTCGCGGTGGACCTCTGCGGCGGCGCGCAGTCGTCCGGCACGGCCGAGCACGCCTGGCTGCGTGCCAACGCGGGCCGGTTCGGCTGGCGCAACCCGCCGTGGGCGCAACCGGGACGCGGCCGGGAGGAGCCGTGGCACTGGGAGTTCGGCACCGGCTGACGGCCCCGGAAAGAACAAGACTGTTTCTTCGCAGGTCGGAGCGGCACTCTCGGCGGCGTGTCCACGCAGATCGAGATGGAACAGGTCCACCTCACCGTCCTCTACGAGCGCCTCGACGACCTGCGCGCCGAAGCCGCCAGGCATCTGGCCACGGCCCAGCCCGCCGAACGGGCCTACTGGGCGGGCGAGACCGCCCGGCTGGACTCGGTCGCGGACGGCCTCTGCTTCGGCCGTGTCGACCTGGACGACGGCAGCAGGCTCTACATCGGCCGGGCCGGGCTGTTCGACGGTGACGAACCGCTGCTGATCGACTGGCGCGCACCCGCCGCCCGGCCGTTCTACACGGCGACCGCGGCGGCGCCTGAGGGCGTACGCCTGCGACGGCGGATCACGACCCGGGGACGCACGGTCGTCGACGTGAACGACGAACTGCTCACCGCCGAGGCGGCCGGTGAGCATGACTTGGCGGGCGACGCCGCGCTGCTGGCAGCCGTCAGCGCGGGCCGCACCGAGCACATGGCGGACATCGTCACGACCTTGCAGGCCGAACAGGACCGGATCATCCGTGACCCGTACGCCGGTGTCCTCGTGGTGCAGGGCGGTCCTGGCACAGGCAAGACCGCTGTCGCGCTGCACCGGGTCGCGCATCTGCTCTACGCCCGCCCGCACCTGCGTACCCGCGGTGTCCTCGTGATCGGCCCCAGCACGTTGTTCCTGGACTACATCGGCCAGGTGCTGCCCGGCCTCGGTGAGAACAGCGTGGTGACCGCGACCATCGCCGACCTGCGCCCCGGCACACCCGTCAGCCGGACCGCCAGTGACGAGGAAGCGCGACGCAAGGGGAGCGCGCAGGCAGCCGGCGAACTGGCGTCCGCTGTACGCGACAGCGTCCACGTTCCCGCTGAGCCGGTGGAGGTCGTGTTCGAACAGGAAGCGCTGTCCTTGTCCCCTGCGGACTGCCGTCGAGCCGTCAGACGGGCCAAACACGCGGGTCTGCCGCACAACCAGGCGCGGCTGGTGTTCCACCGCGAAGTTGTCACAGCGCTCGCCGACAGTCTCGCCGCGCGCCTGGAAGCCGTGACGCTGACCGACACCGGGGAGGCGATCGACGGCGGTGACCCGGATGGGCGGCTGAGTGCGGCGGATCTGCGTGCGCTGGAGGCAGCGGGCGTGATCGTCGACTGGACGGACTCCGCGCCACGGCGCCTGCTGGACGACACGGACGTGGCCCGGCTGCGTGACGCCTTGCTCGCCGATGCCCGCGTCCAGGACGCCCTGGACGGGATCTGGCCGCCGTTGGCCGTGGCCGAACTGGTGCCCGGCCCCTGGTCGCCTGTGGACATCCCGTTGCTCGACGAGGCCGCCGCCCTGATCGACGGCGGCGACGGCACCACCTACGGGCACATCGTGGTGGACGAGGCACAGGAACTGTCCGAGATGGCGTGGCGGATGCTGATGCGCCGCTGTCCCAGCCGGTCCATGACGGTCGTGGGCGATCTGGCCCAGACGAGCGACCCGGCCGGGGCGACGACGTGGCCGGACATGCTCCGGCCGCACGTGGCCGACCGGTGGGAACTGGCCGAGTTGACCGTCAACTACCGCACCCCGGCCGAGATCATGGCCGTTGCCAACGAGGTGCTCGCGGACCAGCCGGGCTTCCGGCCGTCCACGTCGGTCCGGTCGACCGGGGTACCGCCACTGGAGGTGACCGGAAGCCTGGATCTCCTCGGCGATCTGGTGGCCCGGATGCCGGGAAGGGTGGCCGTCATCACACCGCAACGGCACTTGGCGCCTGTGGCGCACCAGTTCCCGGAAGTCGTGTCGTTGACACCAGGGCAGGCCAAGGGACTGGAGTTCGACTCGGTCGTCGTGGTGGACCCGGACGCGATCGCCGCCAGCGGCCCCCGTGGCCGCAACGACCTCTACGTGGCCATGACCAGGGCGACCCGAAGCCTGGCCGTCCTCCGCACGAGACAGTGACGCCGAAGTCGGTCGACCGGCTTGGTCGCGCCGGTGGTTCATGCCGCGCAACACGCCCGATGCCGCCCTGGCCGCAGCGGAGGGCAGGCAAAGGCGCGGTGTCGGTGGATTGGAATGACAGGCTCTGGGGGCGGAGGCTGGTTGTCCCCGTGCACGGGGCGGTGATGCCGGGGGCGGTGGTCGGCTTGGTCGTGCCGGTGGTTCATGCCGCACAACACGCCCGATGCCGCCCCGGGGCAGAGCGGTGAGCAGGCACGGTGCGGTGTCGGTTGCGTGGCGTGGAGTGGAAATGACCGGCTCTGGGGCGGAGGCTGGCTGTCCCGTGCACGGGGCGGTGATGCTGGTGTCGGTTGACTGGCTTGGTCGCGCCGGTCGTTTCCGCCGCGCAACACGCCCGATGCCGCCCCGGGGCAGAGCGGTGAGCAGGCACGGTGCGGTGTCGGTTGCGTGGCGTGGAGTGGAAATGACCGGCTCTGGGGCGGAGGCTGGCTGTCCCGTGCACGGGGCGGTGATGCTGGTGTCGGTTGACTGGCTTGGTCGCGCCGGTCGTTTCCGCCGCGCAACACGCCCGATGCCGCCCCGGGGCAGAGCGGTGAGCAGGCATGGCGCGGTGTCGGCTGCGTGGGGCGGGGCGGAAACGACCGGCTCCCGGCGACCAAGCCCGTCCGAGCGAAGCGAGGACCGTCCAACACTGTCAGAGGTGACCGCTATGGTGGCCTCAATCGATCGAACATACGATCGAACGACTGGCTTGGGAGCTGGACATGGTCGTCGACTGCGGCAGCTGTGAAGTGCGGGGAAAGGCTTGCCAGGAGTGCGTTGTCAGTGTCCTTCTCGGTCCGCCGAGCACGGTCGAACTCGACTCGTCCGAGCAGCGGGCGATCGACGTGCTCGCGGGCGCTGGGATGGTTCCCAAGCTCCGGCTCATTCCCATCACCCCGGTGAACACTCCCGAGGTCGCCTGATCGGGCGCCGAACGGTACCCGCTGGGCGGTGAGCGGCATCGCAGCGTGGTGACCAGGGTTGTTGTTGTCGTCACATCGGGGGGTCGGCACTGCTCCGTTGGGGTTTATCGGTCACTCGAACGAGTTTTTTCGCCGACCCGCTGGACGGGTGCCGCCTCCTTTCGTAACCTGTCCGAGATCTCGCGGCCCCCGGTCACCCACCAAGGGTGATGACGCGAGAACACCGCCGAGCCAGTTCGTCGGGAACTGGACCGGACCCCCACCGGTTGGGAGCAACGCCGGAACACAGAGTGCGTGTCCACTCGCTTGTCCGGCCGCTCGCCGAGGGTGCCCCCGCGCCCCAGCGAGTTGTTGTCCCTTCCCTTGGCGGTAGCAGAGACGAAGGAGACACGCGCGACGTGGCGTCGCAACGACTCAAGCGCAGCATGCGTGGAGCACTGACAGCGTCCGCCATCATCGCGATGGTCAGCACCATCCCCGCTCCGGCGATCGCGCAGCCCCCCGCTCAGAACAACGAGTCCGAAGCCCTCAAGAAGTTCCGCGAGCTGTCGGCCCAGTCAGAGGTCGTCAACGAGGAGTTCAACAAGGCGACGGACGACAAGAACGCCAAGCAGGCCGAGCTGGACAAGGCCACGGCGGACTTCAACGCGGCCAACCAGGCCAAGACGTCGGCGGCGGCGACCGAGAACCAGTACCGCGGCCAGGTCGAGGAGCTCAGCTCGGCCTCGTTGCGCGGTGCCCGGTTCAACAAGCTGTCCGCACTGCTCACCGGTACCTCGGCGCAGGACTTCCTCGACCGCTCGTCGGCGCTGAGCGTGCTGGCGGCGGACAACAACAAGGCGCTCACCGAGCTGCACAAGGCCGTCACCACCGCGACGGAGTCCGAGACCAAGGCCGCGGACGCGCAGAAGCGCGCCGCCGCGGCCAGGGACGCGGCGGCCAAGCTGCAGGCCGAGATCGACGGCCGCCGCCAGGAACTGCAGAAGCAGATCAACGAGGTCAAGGCGGCGCAGGCCAAGCTGTCGCAGGCCGAGAAGGCCAAGCTGCAGGGCCCGGCCGACAACGGCGTGTACATCGGCCCGCCCGGTGCCGCCGGAACGGCCATGAACGCCGCGCTGGCCCAGCGTGGCACCCCGTACGTGTGGGGCGGCTCGAAGCCGGGTGGCTTCGACTGCTCCGGTTTGATGATGTGGTCGTACGCGCAGGCCGGGGTCAGCCTCCCGCGCTCCAGCCGTGCGCAGTACGGCGTGGGCCGCTCGGTGTCCCGCAACGAGCTGATCCCCGGTGACCTGCTGTTCTACGGCAGCAGCGCCGGTTCGATCCACCACGTCGCGATGTACATCGGCGGCGGCCGGATCGTGCACGCCTCGACGACCGGTACGCCGGTCAAGACCGAGACCTCCATCGAGGGTGGTGGCCGGGACTACTTCGGCGCCAAGCGCGTGGTCGGCTGATCCCCGGATCAAGCGGATGTGACCCCTGGCCGGTGGTGCGGGCCAGGGGTCACGTCGTTTTCAACGGCCGGGGCAATACGATCAGGGTGTGGCCCGGTTGCGCGCGTTGCTGGTAGCCGGAGTGGCGATCGCGCTGCTCGGCGGCCTCGCGCTGGTCGCAGCCCCGCCGGCGCGGCAGGAGGCCGTCCAGCCGCCACCGGTGACCCAGTCCTCGGCCCCGCCGAACCAGGGCGCCGTCGCACCCCCGTCGGGTGAACGTGCCCAAGCGGCCCAGTCCATGTTGCGCGCGCGGGCCGAGGCCCTGCTGCGGCGCGACGAGCAAGCTTTCATGGCGAGCGTCGACCCGCACGCCGAACCCGCGTTCCGCGACGCGCAACGCGCCCTGTTCGCCAACCTCGCCAAAGTGCCGGTGCGGGAGTGGTCCTACACCCTTCAGCCGCTGCGGTCGCTGGATCCGTCCGTGCTGCCGAACGTCCCCGGCGCGCAGGAACTGTGGGCGCCGGAGATCGACCTGGTGTACGCGCTGCGTGGCGCGGACCCGTCGCCGACCCACCGGCCGATGGGTTACCTGCTGGTCAAACGCGCGGACGCGTGGTTCATCCGGTCGGACACCGACCTGCTCGGCGTCGGCAGGCGGACCTGGCGCGGGCCGTGGGACTTCGGGCCGTGCGTGGTGGTCACGACCGCGCGGGGTCTCGTGCTCACGCACCCGGCGCGCGAGGCGATGGCCAAGCGCGTCGCGGCCGAACTGGACGGTGCGGTCCAGTCCGTGTCCGAGGTGTGGCCCACCGGGTGGACGAAGCAGGCCGTCGTGATCCTGCCGGACTCCAACGACGAGATGAAAGCGCTGGTCGGGCCCAACTTCCCGGTGGAGTCCGTCGTGGCGGTCTCGGTCGCCGACCGGGTGGACACCGACCGCGGGATCGCCGAGGGCCAGCGGGTCGTGATGAGCGCGACCTCGGCCGACGCGTTGTCGGTGACCGCGCTGCGGATCGTGCTGCGGCACGAGTTCACCCACATCGCCGCCCGCGGCTCCACAGTGGATGGCTCACCGATGTGGGTGCTCGAGGGGTTCGCCGACTACGTCGGCTACCGCGACAGCGGCATCCCGCTCGCCCAGGCCGCGCCCGACCTGAACGCGTCCATGCTGACCAGCGGCCCGCCCGCCAAGCTGCCGTCCGACGAGGAGTTCCGCGGCCAGGGCCGCACGCTGGACATGGCGTACCAGAAGTCGTTCTCGGTCGCCCGGTTCGTCGCGGACAAGCTCGGCGAGCAGAAGCTGATCGAGCTCTACCGGGTGCTGGCCAAGGCGGGCCGGGTCGGTCCGGACAAGATCGACGAACTGCTGCTCCCGGTGGTCGGGCTGAACGCGGAGCAGTTCGTCGCGGGCTGGCAGGAATACCTGCGCGAGACCCTCGGATAGGGTGCTCGGGTGGCTCGGACCCTTCTGGTGACCAACGACTTCCCGCCGCGGCCCGGTGGCATCCAGGCCTACCTGCAGGCGCTGGCGACCAGGCTGCCCGCCGGGGAACTGGTCGTGTACGCGCCGTCGTGGGACGGCGCGGAGGCGTTCGACGCCACCATGCCCTTCCCGGTGGTCCGGCACCCCACCTCGCTGATGTTGCCGACACCGGACGTGGCCAAGCGCGCCAAGGAGATCCTGCGTGCCGAGGCGTGCACCTCCGTGTGGTTCGGTGCCGCGGCCCCGCTGGCGCTGCTCGGCCCGACGCTGCGCGAAGCGGGAGCACGGCGAGTCGTCGCCTCCACCCACGGCCACGAGGTCGGCTGGTCGATGCTGCCGGGGTCCCGCCAGGCGTTGCGCCGCATCGGGTCCACCGCGGACGTGGTCACGTACGTCAGCAAGTACACCCGGTCCCGGTTCGCGGCGGCGTTCGGCCGGTACGCGGCGCTGGAGTTCCTGCCGTCCGGTGTGGACACGGGCGTGTACCGCCCCGACCCGGCCGGACGCGAGCTGATCCGCAAGCGCCACAACCTTTCCGACCGGCCGACGGTCGTGTGCGTGTCCCGTCTGGTGCCCCGCAAGGGCCAGGACATGCTGATCAGGGCGCTGCCCGCGATCCGCCGCCAGGTGCCCGGCGCCGCGCTGCTGCTGGTCGGCGGCGGCCGTCACGCCGAGCACCTCACGGCACTGGCCAGGCAGCACGACGTCGAAGACAGCGTGGTGCTGACCGGATCCGTTTCGTGGGAGGAACTTCCGGCGCACTACGTCGCCGGTGACGTCTTCGCCATGCCGTGCCGCACCCGCGGCGGCGGATTGGACGTGGAAGGCCTGGGAATCGTGTTCCTCGAGGCGTCCGCGTGCGGATTGCCCGTGGTGGCCGGTGATTCCGGTGGCGCGCCGGAAACCGTCCAGGAAGGGGTCACCGGGCACGTCGTGGACGGTCGCAGCGTCGAGCAGATCGCCGCACGGGTCGGTGGGTTGCTCGCCGACCCCGCGGCAGCGGCCGCGATGGGCCAGGCGGGCCGCCAGTGGGTGTCGTCGGCCTGGCGATGGGACACGCTGGCCAGCCGCCTGTCCACGCTGCTGTCCGGCGAGAACACCCGCCTCTCGGCCTTCCGCGGCTAGCGGGACGCGACGAAGGCCAGAACGGCAGCGCTAGTGCCGCCCGTTGGCGACATCCCGAGCCAGGGTCGCGGCGCCGACCAGACCGGCGTCGTCGCCCAGTTGCGCGGTGCGGATCCGCGCCAGCGGACGGTAACCGGAACCGGTGACCAGGTCGCGGTAGAGCTCGCGGGCGTCGTCGAGGAACAGCGGCGCCGACTCCGACACGCCACCGGCGATCACGATGACCTCCGGGTCGTAGATGTCCGCGACCAGCGCCAGGCCCTCGCCGAGCCACCTGGCCAGTTCGGCCATCGCCCGCAACGCCACCGGGTCGCCGTCACGTGCGGCACCGGCGACCTTCCGGCCGGTGATGGACCGGGCGTCGCCCGCGGCCTCACGCGCGAGCACGGTCGACTGGCCGGGATGCCCGGCGAGCAGCTCGATCGCGGTCGCGCTCAACGCCGTGCCGCTGCAATACCGTTCCCAGCAGCCCGACTTGCCGCACGAACACGGCCTGCCGTTGGGTACGACCCGCAGATGCCCCAGTTCGGGCGCCACACCGTGCGCACCGCGGAAGATCTTGCCGTCCAGCAGCAGGCCACCGCCGATCCCGGTGCCGATGGCGATCAGCGTGGCGACCTTCGCGCCCCGCGCCGCGCCGTAGCGGTACTCGGCCAGTGCCGCCGCGTTGGCGTCGTGTTCGAGCACCACCGGCAGGTCGAGCTTGCGGGAGATCCGGTCCGCCACGTCGGCCCGGCGCCACGCCAGGTGCGGTGCGAACATCACCGTCTTGAGATCCGTGGCCACGAACCCGGCGACGGCGAGACCGACCGCGGAGATGGCGTGCCGCGCGGTCAGCGAACTGATCACCGACACGATCGCGTCGTTGAGGGCTTCCGCGCCCGACGGCGTGCCCACTCGTGCGGTGTCCAGGATGGTTCCGCGTCTGTCGACGACACCAGCCCGCACGCTCGTTCCACCGACGTCGACGCCGACGGTCAGCATCAGTCGCTTCCGTGGCGGTTGGGGCGGCGGAGTTGGATGTGTTGCACCGGCCTATTGTCGCGCCGCTTCGGTTCGGCCGCGCGACCGGGACGCCCCGGCGGGCGGAAACCGGGCATGTGGGGCACACCGGGCTCCCACCGGTCGGCGAGCACGGCCCGCAGCAGCGCCACGATGTCCGCGGCGCGGTCCAGCGTCGTCGCGGCCAGTTCGTTCGGCTCACCGCGCACCAGCGCGCTGATGGCACACAGTGGACACTTGTCCGGCGGGCCGTCGTGCTCGGCCGCGACCTGGTCGAGGTGCGGGCCGAGCCGTTCGGCGACCGCGTCGAGCAGCAGCACGATCTCCTCGAGCAGCCGCGTACCCGGTTGCGCGCTCACAGCGCCGCCCCGGCGAACTGCAGCAGCAGGCCGTCACCGTCCACAGAGGCATCCGCGACCTCGTAGCGCCGCAACACCGCGGGCAACGGCACCAGTCTGCGCATACCGTCCACTGTGATCGCCAAGTCGTCACCGACTCTCGCCAGGTTCACATCGGACTCTTCGCTCAACGGTATCGCGACCCGCAGCACGTAGCCCGTTCCCTCCGGGCGGATCTGCAGCAGCGACGGCGGCCGGGAGGCGTTGGAGCCCAACGGGTCCGCCCGGCCGTAGAGCTCGTCGGCCAGTGAACCCAGCGCTTCGAGCCCGACCGGCTCGGCCGCGCGGTGCTCGACCACGTGCAGCCCGATCGGGGTGGACGCCTTCAGCTCGGCCAGCACCGCGTCCTGCTCGCCGCGCCTGGTCCGCAGCCACGTCGCCGCCGGGCCACGCCGCAGGCCCGCCTTGGGCACCAGCCGGTTGGCGATCATCCCGTCGACGCGGATGTCCCGCAGCGCCAGCGCCGCCAGCGTCCGCTTGCTCTCGGCCACCACCAGCCGCTCCGGCGTCAGCACCAGCCGCACCCCGGTGACCTGGGGATCGGCCAGCATGTCCCGCAGCTCCGCCAGGTGTTCGGCCAGCCTGCCGATCGAGTCCACCCAGCCCTGCCGTCCCACACCGGCGACCATTCCCCGCACCGACCGGGCCGGGAACGCGCGCTGCAGGTAGGTCGCGATCGCGTCGGGCAACGCCAGCAGCCGCAACGTCTCCGCGGTCGGCCCGCAGTCCACCACGACCGCGTCCCACTGGCCGGTTCTGGCCAGCCGCGCCACCTCGGTCAGCGCCAGCAGCTCGTCGAGCCCCGGCACGACGGTCAGTTCCTCGGCGTCCAGCTCGTCCACGCCCGCGCCTGCCAGCACGGTACGCAGCTGCTGGCGCAGCTCGCCCCACGCGGAGTCGACGAGGCCGCGGCTGTCCACGTGCGACGCGTGCAGCCGGGTGTCCACTAGGGAGGGTTCACCGGTCAGCCGCGTGCCGAACGCGTCGGCGAGCGAGTGCGCGGGATCGGTGGACACGACGAGAGTCTCGCGCCCACTCGCGGCCAGCCGCACCGCGGTGGCCGCCGCGAGGGTGGTCTTGCCCACCCCGCCCTTTCCGGTGAACAGCAGGATCCGCAAGGCGGTGGTTACAACCCTTCGGCGCGGCGCTTGAGGTCCTTCAGCGCGATGTCCATGATCATCTTCTCGGCCTTGCGGCGGAACATGCCGATCATCGGCACGGCCAGCTGGACCGACAGCGTGTACGTCACCTTCGTCGCGTCGCCACCCCGCGGCTCGAGCAGGTACCGGCCGCGCTGCGAGCGCTGCATCTGGCCCTTGACCAGGTGCCAGTCCACCGACAGGCCGTCGGTCGACCACTCGTACTCCAGGGTGTAGGTGTCCTTGAACATCCCCGCGTCGATGACGAACCGGACCTGGGTGGCCTGCCCGTCGGCGTCCTCGGCGAGGACCTCGGTCTCTTTCACCGCCCCTGTCCACTCCGGGTACGCGGCGAAATCGGCGATCACGCCCATGATCGTGTCCGCGTCTGCCTCTACGGTGATGGACTGGGTGGACTCGTCGGCCATGCGGGGCAGGCTACCTGGTTGGCTCACCAAGTGAGCACGTGCGGCACCTCGGTGCGCTGGAAGTGACCGACGTTGATGCAGTCGGTCGACGCGAACCGCGTCCGCGCGGACAGCGGCTGGTGCACGTGACCGAACAGCGACCAGCGTGGCCGTTGTTCCACGATCAGATCGCGCAGCGCGTACGAGCCGAGCTCGGTGCGCCGCGCCACGACGTCGTAGGTGAGTTCCGGCACAGCGGGCGGGATGTGCGAGCACAGCACGTCCACATCCGTGAGCTTGCCGACAGAAGCGTTGTAGTCGTCCTCGGTGCGCAGGTACGGAAACCACGCCCCGGTCCGCCGGACACGGCCGCCTGGTGCGAGCAACGCGCCGCCGACGAACCCGAACCGCAACCCGCCGATCTCCGCCACGTCCCCGTCCAGCGCGGTCAGGCCGTCGCGGGCGAACCGCGGCCACAGGTCCGGCACGTCGACATTGCCCGGCGTGGCGTACGTGGGCACGGTCATCGCCGCGAACAACCTCGTGTACTGCTCCAAAAGGGCTTCCTGCACCACATCGGCGGCGTTCTCCAGGCTCGCCCACAGCGAACGGGCGTACTCCGCGAGTTCCTTGAGCTGGCGGTTGCGCCGCAGCCGCGCGAACTCCGACACCTTCTCCGCGCCGAACACGCGGCCGAGGATGCCGCCGCCGTGGTCGTGGTAGTCGACGAAGTCGATCAGGTCGCCGAGCACGACGAGCGCGTCGGCCCCGTCACCTGCCCTCGCCAGAGCCTCCGAGTTGCCATGGATATCGGAGACCACGTGGACGCGCACGACTTCACTCTACGGTTTCCACCCAGGGGGGACACCTGGCCTGCGGCCGTCCTCGAGCACGACCTTGAGGTCGAACGCGATGTTCTTGGCCGCGAACTGGCGACGGGTGGTCTCCCGCCGGATCTCACGCGGCCCGGCGGGCACCGGCAGGTCCGCACGCAGGAAGTAGTGCAGCACGGTGCCGTCGAGCACCGGCTCCAGCCAGACCTCCATCGTCCCGGTCAGCGCACCGCGCACAGTCCACCGCACGCCCTCGTCACCGCGGTCGGCGTACACCTCGAGGGTGAGATCCGGCCACATCGTCCGCCAGCTGTCCCGGTTGGCGAAAGCGGCCTTGACCACGGGTGGTGGCACGGCCAGGAATGTCTCGTCGACGACGTCCACTGCAGGCACGAGTGCATAGTGTCACGAGCGCTGTACTAGGTTCATGTGACGTGCGGGAATACAGTGCGCCGGCCACGATCTCGGTGACCGGGGAAGAGAACCTCACCGACATGGTCTGGGCCAACGCGGATCGCTTCGGCGACACAGTCAGCTTCCGCCGCCTGGTCGGCGGGTCGTGGGTGGACGTGACAGCGCGCGAGTTCGCGGCGCACGTGCTGGCGGTCGCGAAAGGACTGATCGCGACCGGGCTGCGGCCGGGCGACCGGGTGGCCCTGTTGTCCAAGACCCGGTACGAGTGGTCGCTGCTGGATTTCGCGATCTGGACAGCGGGCGGGGTGACCGTCCCGATCTATGAGACGTCCTCGGCCGAACAGGTCGAGTGGATCCTGTCCGACTCGGGCGCGCGGGCGGTGGTCGTGGAAACCGCCGAGCACCGGGCGACTGTCGACGGGCTGGTCGACCGGCTGCCGGAGCTGGGCCGCGTCTGGCAGCTCGACGCGGGCCCGGACATCGCGCCCGCGGTGGACGAGCTGACCGCGCTCGGCGCCGACGTCGACGAGGAAGCCGTGCACGAGCTGCACCGCGGTGTGCGCGCCGACTCCGTGGCCACCCTGGTCTACACCTCCGGCACCACCGGCAGGCCCAAGGGCGTCGAGCTGACCCACCGCAACCTGCTCGCCGAGGTCCGCGCGGACATCAAGGCGTTCCCGCAGTTGCTGAAGTCCGGCAACTCGATGCTGGTGTTCCTGCCGCTCGCGCACATCTTCGCCAGGGCGATCGCCATCTGCTGCGTGTACGCCCGCACCACGCTCGGCCACCTGCCGGACGTCAAGACCCTGGTCAAGGACCTCGGCACGTTCCGGCCGACGTTCGTGGTCGCGGTGCCGCGCGTGTTCGAGAAGGTCTACAACACCGCCAAGCAGCGCGCGCACGCCGAGGGCAAGGGCAAGATCTTCGACATGGCCGAGGCGCTGGCCATCGAGTACAGCAAGTCCGGCGGCAAACCCGGGATCGCGCTGCGTGCCAAGCACTTGGTGGCCGACCGGCTCGTCTACGGCAAGCTGCGCCTGGCCCTGGGTGGCCGCTGCGAGGCGGCGATCTCCGGCGGCGCGCCGCTGGGGGAGCGGCTCGGGCACTTCTTCCGGGGCATCGGCGTCCCGGTGTTCGAGGGGTACGGGCTGACCGAGACGGCCGCCGCGATCGCGGTGAACACCGGCGCGGACTTCAAGGTCGGCACGGTCGGCCGCCCGGTCGCGGGCGCGTCCGTGCGCATCGCCGACGACGGTGAGGTGCTGCTGTCCGGCGACATGGTGTTCACCGGCTACTGGCACAACGCGGACGCGAGCGCCGAGTCGCTCAAGGACGGCTGGTTCCACACGGGCGACCTCGGCACCCTCGACGACGACGGGTTCCTGGCGATCACCGGCCGCAAGAAGGAGATCATCGTGACCGCGGGCGGCAAGAACGTCGCGCCCGCCGTGCTCGAGGACCGGCTGCGGATCCACCCGCTGGTCAGCCAGTGCCTGGTGGTGGGCGACCGCAAACCGTTCATCGGCGCGCTGATCACCGTCGACGACGAGTACTTCCAGTCGTGGAAGGCCCGCAACGGCAAGCAGGGCACGGTGGCCGACCTGGCCGATGACGACGACCTGCGGGCGGAGGTCCAGTCGGCGGTGGACGAGGCGAACAAGGCGGTGTCGCGTGCCGAGTCGATCCGCAGCTTCGTCGTGCTGCCGCGTGACTTCAGCGAGGAACGAGGCGAGATCACGCCGAGCCTGAAGCTGCGCCGCGAGATCATCGCCACCGAGTACGCCGACCGCATCGAGGCGATCTACTCGAAGAAGTGACCGGGCGCTAGACCTGGGCGCCGTTGTCGTCGTCCGGGGTGTTGTTCTGCCGGATCCGCAGCACCACCAGGCCGATCCCCACCGCGGCCGAGACGAGCGCGATCGGCGTGGCCACCCGCGTGGCCAGGCCGATCAGGCCGGGCGCGACCAGCAGGAACAACGCGATCAGCATCAGCACCAGTGCGAGGATCGTCAACGGGCTCGGCTTGGGGATGGGCGGCGGCTCCGGCGGGACGTAGTGGTCGTCGTCCGAGCTCCACGCCCAGTCCATCTCGGTCTCGTGGCCGCGCCAGCCCGCGGTCGCCGGTGCGGCGATCTCCGGCAGGTCGGGCAGATCGGCCTCGCCGGACGGCGGCTTGGCGGGTTTGTCTTGTTTCCCGGGTGGTTCGACGTCCAGCTCGGCAGTGCTGTCGGTGCTGCTCACACCGGCTTCACGGTCCAGGTCGGCCTGCACCGTCGAGCCGAGGCCTTCGCGTTCCAGGTCGGCGACGATCTGCGCGAAGGCGGCGTCGACGTCCTCCGGGCCGTCGGACCCGCCCTTCATGACGCTCTCCCGAGCACCCGACTCCTCCTCGAAGCTCCAACCACGTACAGCCATCGTCGCACGGACTCCGGTTGGGTTGGCCAGTTACTTCCGGCTCTTTTGCGCGTTGTTACCCAAGACAACGACCGGGGACGAGGATGGTCATCCTCCGCGTTGTGCCGGGACGGGCACAGTTCGTAGGCTGTCCGATGGTCTGTCGGTGGTAGTTCATGGCAGGAGGCGCTCTACCCGGTGCTGTACTTCGTGATGAAACACATCCTGCTCGGGCCGGTCCTGAAGCTGTTCTTCCGGCCGACGGCCGAGGGACTCGAGAACATCCCGAAGAGCGGTGGCGCGATCCTGGCCAGCAACCACCTCGCGGTGTCCGACTCGTTCTTCATGCCGCTGGTGATCCCCAAGCGCCGGGTGACCTTCCCGGCGAAGCTGGAGTACTTCACCGAGAAGGGCCTCAAGGGCGCCTTCAAGAAGTGGTTCTTCACCGGCATGGGCCAGATCCCGATCGACCGCACCGGCGGCTCGGCGGCGCAGGCGGCGCTGGACACCGGCATCCGGCTGCTGCGCGAAGGCCACCTGCTCGGCATCTACCCCGAGGGCACCCGCTCGCCGGACGGCAGGCTCTACAAGGGCAAGACCGGCCTCGCGCGGATCGCGCTCGAGGCGGGCGTGCCGATCATCCCGGTGGCCATGGTCGGCACGGACATCGCCAACCCGATCGGCTCCAAGATGTGGAAGCCGACCAAGATCCGCGTGAAGTTCGGCGAGCCGCTCGACTTCTCCCGCTACGAGGGCCTCAGCGGCGACCGGTTCGTCGAGCGCTCGATCACCGACGAGGTGATGTACGCGCTGATGGAGCTCTCCGGCCAGGAGTACGTGGACATGTACGCCGCCAAGGTCAAGGAGATGGAGACCGGGACGGCCAAGCCGGCCGGTGGCGTGCCCGAGCAGCGCGGTGAGCAGCGGGACCGCATCCCCGAGACCAAGGCCGGATGATTCACAACTAAGGTTGTCGGGGTGCCAAGGTATTTCTATGACACGGAATTCATCGAGGATGGGGTGACCATCGACTTGGTGTCGATCGGTGTCGTTGCCGAGGACGGCAGGGAGTTCTACGCCGTGTCGACCGAGTTCGACCCGGCCAAGGCCGGTCAGTGGGTCCGCGAGAACGTGCTGGACAAGCTCCCGGCCCCGGCCGACAAGGCGTGGCGCGACCGCGCGACGATCCGCGAGGACCTGATGGCGTTCCTCAGCCCGCGCGGGGAGAGCGTGGAGCTGTGGGCGTGGTTCGCCGCGTACGACCACGTGGCGCTCGCGCAGCTGTGGGGCGCGATGCCCGCGTTGCCGCGCCAGTTGCCGCGCTTCACGCGTGACCTGCGTCAGCGCTGGGAGGACGTGGGCAAGCCGCAGTTGCCCAACCCGCCGACGGACGCGCACGACGCGCTCGCCGACGCCCGGCACAACCTCGCGCGGTGGAACGTGATCGAGGTCGAGCGGCTGCGCAAGGGTTTCCCCGTCCGGTAGGACCGGCGCCTGTTCTGTCCGATTCCACGAAGTGGGAGCGTTTCCCGCCTGTTAAACGGGACCCGGTTGCTTTACCGATCCAGCCCGTGACACCCTTCACCCATGCGTATAGGCGTACTCACCGGTGGTGGCGACTGTCCCGGGCTGAACGCGGTGATCAGGGCCGTGACCCGCAAGGGCATCGAGGCACACGGCTGGGAGATCGTCGGGTTCCGCAACGGCTGGCAGGGTCCACTCGAAGGCAAGTCGAAGCCCATCGGGCTCGACCAGGTGGAAGACATCCTCACCCGCGGCGGCACGATCCTCGGCTCGTCGCGCACCAACCCGTACAAGGTCGACGGCGGCGTCGAGAAGATCAGGGCGGTCCTGGCGGACCAGGGCATCGACGCGCTGATCGCGATCGGCGGCGAGGACACGCTCGGCGTGGCCAAGAAGCTGACCGATGACGGCATCGGCGTGGTCGGCGTGCCGAAGACGATCGACAACGACCTGGGCGCCACGGACTACACCTTCGGCTTCGACACCGCGGTGCACATCGCGACCGAGTCGATCGACCGGCTGCGCACGACCGCCGAGTCGCACCACCGCGCGCTCGTCTGCGAGGTCATGGGCAGGCACGCGGGCTGGATCGCGCTGCACTCGGGTCTCGCGGGCGGCGCGAACGTGATCCTGGTGCCGGAGCGGCCCTTCAGCGTCGAGAAGGTCGTCGAGTGGGTCGAGCGCCGGTTCGAGCGCGAGTACGCGCCGATCATCGTCGTGGCCGAAGGCGCGGTCCCCGAGGGCGGCGACGAGGTGCTGACCAGCGGCGAGAAGGACGCGTTCGGGCACGTGCGGCTCGGTGGCGTCGGTACGTGGCTGGCCGAGGAGATCGCGCAGCGCACCGGCAAGGAGTCCCGTGCCGTGGTGCTCGGCCACACGCAGCGCGGCGGCACGCCGACCGCGTACGACCGCGTGCTGGCGACCCGGTTCGGTCTGCACGCCGTGGACGCGGTGGCAGCCGGTGACTTCGGTGTGATGGTCGCGTTGCGCGGCACCGACATCGTCCGCGTGAAGCTGTCCGAGGCGACCGCCGAACTCAAGACCGTCCCCCTGGAGCGCTACCAGGAAGCCGAAGTCTTCTTCGGCTGAGAGAATCTCGTGAGTGTTTAGTCCGGTTAGAACCGGACTAAACACTCACGAGGGTTTTTACGGGTCGGTGAGGATGACCGGGCCGTCCGGGGTGACCGCGATGGTGTGTTCCCAGTGCGCCGCGCGGGTGCGATCGGAGCTGCGCAGGCCCCAGCCGTCCGCGTCGGTGGTGAACGTGTCCCTGCCGCCCGCGATGAACATCGGCTCGATGGCGATCACGAGGCCTGCCCGCAGTTTCAGGCCACGACCGGCTTTGCCTTCGTTGGGCACGTGCGGGTCCTCGTGCATCTTGCGGCCGACACCGTGACCGCCGTAGCCCGCCAGCAGTCCGTAGCCGTGCGCGCGGCCGATCTTGCCGATCGCGTTGGACACGTCGCCGAGCCGGTTGCCCACCTTCGCCGCGGCGATGCCCGCGTACAACGCTTCCCGCGTGTGCTCGCTCAGGCGGGCGTCCTGCTCGGCCGGCTCGCCGATGAAGAACGTGATCGCCGAGTCCCCGTGGAACCCGTTGACGTGCGCGCCGCAGTCGATGCTGACCAGGTCGCCCTCTTTGAGCTCGTAGTCGTCCGGGATGCCGTGCACCACCAGGTCGTTGACCGAAGCGCAGATCACGCCGGGGAACGGCGTCGGCGCGAAGTGCGGGTGGTAGTGCAGGAACGACGACTTCGCGCCGTTGGCGGCGATCACTTCCGCCGCGACCGTGTCCAACTCGCGCAGTGACACGCCGGGAGCCGCCGCTTGCTTGGTGGCCCGCAACGCGGCGGCCACCACTTTGCCCGCTTCGCGCATCAGCTCTAGTTCCGCGGGTGTCTTGAGTTCGACCATCACGCTCTCCTGGGACCGGATAACTATCCCAGTATTCTTATCACAGTCAGGGGGTCGTGTAGCCCGCCAGAGCATCCCAGTCGACCACCGGCTCCGCCAGGCCCCGCTTGGCGAGGTACGCCGCCGACTGCTGCTTGGCGCGGGCGACCCAGTCGTACTCGCCGCCGCCTGCCCCTCGTTCGTCCGGCAGCGCGCCGGGGACCCGCTCCGCCGTGAAACGCTCGCCGTCGAACGAACCGATCACCTGAAGTGTAAGCATGCTGCTCGTGTCACCACCCGCGCCCAGGCTGTGCCGGTGCCAGAGCAGGCTCGCGCGTCCCGGCTTGCCGTCGAACGGCTGCAGCGGGCGAACCCGCAAGTCCGCACTTACCTCGGCCCGGACCGAGTACGGGTGGCCCTGGTCGTCGAACGCCGTGAGCACGGCGGTCGGGTAGCGCTCGATCGCGTCCCTGATCTGCTCGGCCATCGGCACCGCCGACGGAGGCGGCGGCTCCAGGACGCCGCCGACCGGTGTCGCGTCGAACACGTGCACTCGCTCGGGCGTGACGTAGATCGGCAGCCGCCAGTAGTACCAATCCATGGTGGCGCGGTAGCCGGGGGAGGCGAACTGGGTGGCGTACTCGGGATTGCGGGAGAACGTGGCGCTCCAGAAGTCCTCGAGCTCCGCGCTGCCGGCAGCGATCTGCGGCGCATCGGCCGTGCCCTGCACCAGCACGGCGGTCTTGCCGTCGAGGCCGCTGCCGGTCAGGTCGGAGTAGAACAGCGACACCCGGCCGTCGCGCCGGATGTTGAACACCTTCTGCGGGAACGCGAGCGGCGTGGTCAGCACGATGTGCCCCTTGCCGGGAACCCAGATCGCGGACATCGGCCGTACCTGCGGCGAGCTGTCCTTGCCGATGGTGGCGAGCTCGACCACCCGCACCTTCGACAGCACCTCGGACACTCGTGAATCGATCAGCATGGCCGGACGCTAAAACCTCAACCGCGGTCGAGGTCAACAGCCGGGCACTATCATCGGATCCATGGTTCGACCACCGCTGACTCCCGAGGACCGCGAACGCGGGGTCCGGCTCGGTGAAACGCTGCGCGCCGCGCGGGCGGGCCGGACCACGGTCGAGATCGCCGCGGCGGCAGGCATCTCGGTGGAGACCCTGCGCAAGATCGAACACGGCCGGATCCCCACGCCCGCGTTCTTCACGGTCGTCGCGATCGCCAAGGCCGTGGACCTCCCGCTGGACAAGCTCGTCGGATGAATCTCGATCCAGCGCGCGCCCGGATGGCACGGCGGTTCGGCCCCGAGGCACACGCGTGGATGGACGCGTTGCCCGCCCGGATCACGGAGCTGGCCGAGCGCTGGGGCCTGAAGGTGGGCGAGCCGTACCCGACGGGCAACTCGTCGGTGGCTGTCCGGTGCGATGACGTCGTCCTGAAACTGTCACCGCAGGTGGACTTCCTCGCCGAACAGGTGCGGGTCCTGCGGATGTACGAGCCGAGCGGCCGCGTGCCCAAGGTGTTCCAGCACGAGGACGGCGCGATGGTGATGGAGATCATCGAGCCGGGCACGTTCGTGACCGAGGCGCCGCCGCCGGCGGAATTCGCCGCGTTGATGGCGGATCTGCACGCGGTCGGTGATCCCGCGATCGCCGAACGGGACATCCGCACGGCACTGGAGGAGTTCTTCGTCCGCGTGGAGAACCGCGGCGTGGACATCGGATCCGCGCGGCAACTGCGGGACGAGCTCGTCGCGACCCAGGACGATGTCGTTCTGCTGCACGGGGATCTGCACTTCAACAACATCCTCGCCGGCCCGCGTGGGCTGATGGTGATCGACCCGAAGGCGTGTGCGGGGGACCGCGCGTTCGACACGATCGACTACGCGATGGCCGCGCCGGATCGCGTGCGGGAACTGGCGGACGCCGCCAGTCTGGACGTCGACCGGATCGTCGCGTGGCGCCAGGTGTTGCACTGGGTAGATTCGCCCCCATGACGGCGATCGAGGACGAGAAGTTCACCGACGAGGACTGGTACGGCGAGGAGTTCGACGGCCGCGCGTACAGGAACTGTTCCTTCCACGAAGTGGACATGACCGAGGTCGTCAACACCGGCAGCACCTTCGAGGAATGCACGTTCGGCAACGTCAAGTTCAACGCGTCGAAGCACTCCAGCGCCGCGTTCGTGAACTGCGTTTTCAAGCGCTGCAACCTTTTCGACACCGAGTTCGACGGGTGCAAACTGGTCGGCAGCACGTTCGCCGAATGCGTCATGCGGCCGATGCGGGTCCGCGGCGGCGACTGGTCGTTCGTAGTGCTGTCCGGTGCGGATCTGCGCGACTGCGTGTTCCGCGACGTGCGGATGCGGGAAACGGACCTGACCGCGGCCGGCTGCGAGAAAGCCGAATTCCTCAACGTGGACATGGCTTCCGCGCAGCTGGACCGGATCCGGCTGGCCGGCGCCGATCTGCGCGGCAGCGACCTGTCGTCGCTCAACCCGTTCGACGCCGAGCTGAAAGGCGCGATCATCGGTGCCGAACAGGCGATGACGATCGCGCGGTCACTGGGTTTCAGCATCCGCTAGAACCAGGGCCGCACCTCACCCCAGCCCCAGGTGGGCATGGGTTCGGGGACAGTGGGATCCACACCGGGGCTGGAGAACATCACGGCCATCCGCGTACCCCATTCCAGGTATCCGACGAACGCGGACCGGAATTCCGCCTCGGACGGCAGACCGACCTCGTCGGCGGTGTCGATCAACAGGTTCACCCAGCGCCTGCGGTGGGTTTCGGTGAGCGCACGGCCGAGGTGCCGGGAAACCATGTGCTGGTGCCCGCCGTGCCGTTCGGAATAGATCTCCGGGCCGCCGAAGATCTCCCCGAGCCAGGCTGCGACGTGCTTCGGGTGATTCGGGTCCATGTGCGCGAAAACCGGTGCCAGCACAGGGTCTTGCGCCACATTCGCGTAGAACGCGGTGAACAGCTTCTCGAACGCCTCGGCGCCGCCTGCCCATTCGTACAGCGTCGGCGCGAGGTCGAGGGGTTTCTCCAGTCGTTTCTCCGTCGCCTGGAAATCCGCCAGCTGCGGGACGTCCTGCGGCGTCGACCAGACGATCCGTAATGTGTACTGGTTCTCGTTGCGCGACAAGTCATATGTGCGGCAATGCGGCGACGCGGACAGCGCACTGGCGGCGGCCCGGCATGCTTTCTCGAAGTCCTCGGTCCGCTCGGCAGGGACGAGGTAATGCGCGTACTCGACAATCACGGGTGCAGTCGACCACTCCGGCGAGCGCCGCTCAAGGGTGTCCCGGTGAGTCGGACACCGGTCATCACGCCGTGTGCGAAGATCACCCGGTCGGGTCATCCCGCTGGTCGGAGCGAAGATCGACCTGCGACACGCCGGTACATCTGGGGGTGTGTTTCCGGCGCTGGCACTACATGTAGGGTCTGCGTCGTCGATGCGACAAGGGAACCCGGTGCGAGTCCGGGACTGCCCCGCAGCGGTGAGCGGGAACGACCGCCGTCATTGAAGCACTGGGCGCGAGCCTGGGAAGCGACGGCCAGTAGGTCCGGGTTGACGCCCGGGTGCCCGCGAGTCCGAAGACCTGTCGCCGACGCGTGCGCCGGCCGGCGCACGCGTGTCCGGAGCCTCGCGGGAAGGCCGGCACGGTGACTTCGTCTTGCCGTGCTTGTTTTCCTGTGCGCCTTCGGTCAGCCGGGCTTACGAGGAGGGGCTGTGACCGCAACAGCTGTGGGGTTTGAGAACCGCGTCCTGGACGCGTGCGCGGGTTTGCCCGATGTGGCTGCCGAGCTGGTGATCGCCGAGGTGGCGCGCAACGTCTACGACGGGATCACCGAACGGGAACTGGACGACGCGCTGATCATGTCGGCGCGCACGTTCGTGGAGACCGAGCCGAACTACTCGTTCGTGTGCGCGAGGTTGTTGCTGGACAAGCTCAAGCGCGAGGTCCACGGCGCGGTGACCGAGGAGAAGTACTTCCACGAGTACATCCGCAAGGGCATCGAGCTCGACCGGATCGACCCGGAACTGGCCACGTTCGACCTCGACCGGATCGCCGCGGCGATCAAACCGGAGCGGGACCTGGCCTTCGGGTTCATCGGCCTGCAGACGCTCTACGACCGTTACCTGCTGCACGAGCACGGCGTGCGTTACGAGCTGCCGCAGGCGTTCTTCATGCGCGTGGCCATGGGCCTGTCGGTCAGGGAGGACGACAGGGAAGCCAGGGCGATCCAGTTCTACGAGCTGCTGTCCAGCTTCGACTTCATGTGCTCGACGCCGACCCTGTTCAACTCCGGCACGACCCGCCCGCAGCTCTCGTCCTGCTTCCTGACCACAGTGGACGATGACCTGAACGGCATCTTCCAGGGATACCGCAACAACGCCCTGCTGGCCAAGTACTCCGGCGGCCTGGGCAACGACTGGACCCCGGTGCGTGGCATGGGCGCGCACATCAAGGGCACCAACGGCCAGTCCCAGGGCGTCGTGCCGTTCCTGAAAATCGCGAATGACACCACGGTCGCGGTGAACCAGTGTTTCGCACCGGAAACCCTGGTCTACACGGCTGACGGGGCCAAGCAGATCCAGGCGATCCAGATCGGCGACATGGTTCTCGGCGTGAGCGGCGTCTACCGCGAAGTGACCGAGGTGATGGCCTATGACCAGGTTGACCCGATGGTCGAGGTGAACGTCAAGCACTCGGCCGACACACTGAAGGTCACCGCGGGGCACCCGTTCCACGCGATCAGGGGCGTTCCGCTGGGGCAGGACAACGCCCGGACGCTCAAGTGGCTGGCCAACGGCAAGGTCGAACCGGAGTGGGTGGACGCGGGCAATCTGGAGAAGGGCGACTACGTCGCCCAGGTGGTGCCCAAGGAGATCGTTCCGGTCGAGGGATTCACCGAGGACGACGCGCGGCTCTACGGCATCCTGCTCGGCGACGGTCACCTGTCCAAGGACGACCAGCAGTGGGGTGTCTCCGGCAACCCTGAGCTGGACACACACCTGGAGTTCGTTCGGACCTATCTGACGACTCGCGGAATCCACTTCTGGGAGAACAGCAGGGACGACACGTACCTGCAGATCCACTGGGCGTTCGGTCGCGGCGTACGGCGGGACCCGGCGACCGGCCAGATCACCGGCGCGGGCGACCCGACGCTACCGATCACCTACGACGATCTGTACGACGAGGACCACAAGAAGCGCGTTTCCCGTAGGTTCGCGCACTTGCCGCACACGCACACCCGGATGCTGCTGCGTGGCCTGCTGGAGACCGACGGCGGTGTGTCCCGCGGCGTCGAGATCTACTTCACCACGACGTCCCGGCCGCTGGCCGCCGATGTCCGCTACCAGTTGCTGCGGCTGGGAATCCCGTCGGCAGGGCAGTACCGGGAACGGGAGCAGGGCCACCCGGGTACGCGATCTGATGGTTCGACGATCTCGTCCACCGGAGTCGTCAAGGCCTTCGACATCCGCGTCCCCGCAGTCCAGGGCATCGCCGAACTCGTCGGGTGCAGGCCGCTGGCCAAACACAACTGGATCGAACACGGCGGGATGGTCTACTCCCGGGTTCGCGAGGTGCGTGAAACCGAGGTTGTCCCCCTTGTTTTCGACCTCAAGGTGGACACCGACGAGTCCTACATGACTGCGGCGGGGCTTGTTCACAACGGCGGAAAACGAAAGGGCGCGGCCTGCGCGTACCTGGAGACGTGGCACATCGACGTCGAGGAATTCCTCGACCTGCGCAAGAACACCGGTGACGACCGGCGTCGCACGCACGACATGAACACGGCCAACTGGGTGCCGGACGAGTTCATGCGCCGCGTGGAGGCCGACGGCCACTGGACGCTGTTCTCCCCGGACGAGGTCCCGGACCTGCACGACACCTACGGCGATGACTTCGCCAAGCGGTACCGCGCCTACGAAGAGGCCGCGCAGCGCGGTGAGCTCCGCGTGCACCGCAAGGTCAGGGCGCTTGACCTGTGGCGGCGGATGCTGACCATGCTGTTCGAGACCGGCCATCCGTGGATCACGTTCAAGGACCCGTGCAACCTGCGTTCGCCGCAGCAGCACGCCGGTGTCGTGCATTCGTCCAACCTGTGCACCGAGATCACGCTGAACACCAGCGCCGACGAGGTCGCCGTGTGCAACCTCGGCTCGGTCAACCTCGCCAACCACGTGACGCCGCAGGGCATCGACCACGCGCGGCTGGAGCGGACCGTGAAGACGGCCGTCCGCATGTTGGACAACGTGATCGACATCAACTTCTACACCATTCCCGAGGCCGAGCGGTCCAACCTGCGGCACCGCCCGATCGGCCTCGGCATGATGGGCTTCGCCGACTCGCTGTTCACGCTGCGGATGCCGCTGGCGTCGGCGGACGCGGTGGTGTTCGCCGACCGCAGCATGGAGGAGATCAGCTACTACGCGATCACCGCTTCGGCCGAGCTGGCGCGTGAGCGCGGCAGCTACGAGTCCTTCGACGGCTCGCTGTGGAGCAAGGGGATCCTGCCGATCGACTCGGTGGCACACCTCGGCGACCACGTCGACGTCGACACGAGCTCCACTTTGGACTGGGCGCCGGTCAGGGACCTGGTCCGCGGCGGTGTGCGCAACTCCAACATCATGGCGATCGCGCCGACCGCGACGATCTCCAACATCGTCGGGGTCGGCCAGTCGATCGAACCGCTGTACCGCAACCTGTTCGTCAAGTCCAACATGTCCGGCGACTTCACGGTGGTGAACGCCGCGCTGGTCAAGGACCTCAAGGAGCGCGGTCTGTGGGACGCGCGGATGGTCGCGGACCTCAAGGTGCACGACGGCGTGCTCGGCCCGGTCGCGCGGATCCCGATCGACCTGAAGGCGCTGTACGCCACGGCGTTCGAGATCGAGTCCGACTGGCTGATCGAGGCGGCGTCGCGGCGCCAGAAGTGGATCGACCAGGCGCAGTCGCTCAACCTGTACATCTCGGCGCCGAGCGGCCGCAAGCTGGACATGCTCTACCGCCTGGCCTGGCACAAGGGCCTCAAGACCACCTACTACCTGCGTTCGCAGAGCGCGACCCACGTGGAGAAAAGCACCCTGCAGGGCACCGACGGCAAGCTCAACGCCGTCGCCGTGCAGAACGTCGCCCCCGTCGAGCCGGTCGCCTGCTCGATCACCGACCCCGAATGCGAGGCCTGCCAGTGACCGTCACCAACGAGCCGCTGATCGAACGCGGCGCGGCCCGCGTGCACGTCGACGACAAGGCGATGATCAACGCCCGTGCCGACGTGAACCAGCTGCTGCCACTGAAGTACCAGTGGGCGTGGGACAAGTACCTCGCCGGGTGCGCCAACCACTGGATGCCGACCGAGGTCTCGATGCAGGCCGACATCGCGTTGTGGCGTTCGCCGGACGGCCTGACCGAGGACGAGCGGTTCGCGATCAAGCGCAACCTTGGCTTCTTCGCCACCTCTGAGTCGTTGGTCGCCAACAACATCGTGCTCGCGGTGTACCGGCACCTGACCAACCCGGAGTGCCGCCAGTACCTGCTGCGCCAGGCGTTCGAAGAGGCCGTGCACACGCACACCTTCGAGTACATCTGCGAATCGCTCGGCCTGGACGAGGGCGAGTTGTTCAACATGTACCGCGAGGTCCCGTCGATCACCGACAAGGCCGCGTGGGCGCTGGACTACACCCAGCACTTGGAGGACCCGACCTTCCAGACCGGAACGCCCGAGAACGACCAGGCGTTCCTGCGCGACCTGGTGGCGTTCTACGTGGTCTTCGAAGGCATGTGGTTCTACACCGGGTTCGCGCAGATCCTGTCGCTGGGGCGCCGCAACAAGATGGTCGGCATCGCCGAGCAGTACCAGTACATCCTGCGTGACGAGTCGATCCACCTGAACTTCGGCATCGACTCGATCAACCAGATCAAGATCGAGAACCCGCACCTGTGGACCGAGGAGTTCCAGGCGGAGATCCGCACGATGCTCGGCGAGGCCTGCGAGCTGGAAGTGGCCTACGGCCGCGACACCATGCCCAACGGCCTGCTCGGCCTGAACTCCGGGCTGTGTGAGCAGTACATGCACTTCATCACCAACCGCCGCTGCGCGCAGCTGGGCCTCGGGCCGGTGTTCGGGCCGACCGAGAACCCGTTCCCGTGGATGTCGGAAGCGATGGACCTGAAGAAGGAGAAGAACTTCTTCGAGACCAGGGTGACCGAGTACGCCTCGGGATCCAGCCTCGACTGGGACTAGGAAGCCGCGCCTGCCGTCGGCCTGGCTGCGAAACCGGGTTCGCCCACCCGGCTTCCACGCCTTGGCCGGACTGCCGGGGCCGGGGCGGGGTGCAGGGGCCGTGGCCGGACTGCCGGGACCGTGGCTTGGCTGGGGGGCGGGGCTTGGCTGCGGGGCTTGGCCGAACCGCCCGGGCTTGGCCGAACAGCAACGGGATCCCCGCCAATCCCCGCCACCAGGGGAGCCCCTGATCTTGATTCAAGCACAGGGGTCTGACAGTTCCGCTCGCTGAGCTTCCGGCTCGGCCACGTCATCGGGTGGTCCAATTGGACCACCCGATGACGTGTTTCCCGGTCCCGAACCGCCCCAAAGGGCAGACTCCCCGTGCGGCCGAGCACAGGGCTGGCCGATGCCTTGTCCCAGGGGGCACCGCCGACGACGCTCATCTGGCTGAGCATCGAAGGAGGTGCCATGCCCAGGAGAAAGCTGGCGCTGATGGTGGCGTCAGCCGTGCTGCTCGCCGGTCTGCCGACGTACGCCGCGCCGGCCAAGGTCGACCCGCCGTCGGTGGATCTCACCCTCGGCCCCGGCGGCAGCGCCACACTGACCAAGAAGGTCACCACCCCGATCATCCCACCGAACCCCGACATCGTGCTGCTCGGTGACACCACCGGCAGCATGATCGACGTGCTGGCGGGCGTCGCGGCCAACGCCGAGGCGATCGCCGGTCAGGTCATGGACACCCAGCCGACCGCGCAGTTCGCGGTGGCGCAGTACAAGCACCACAACGACGGCGCGCTGGCGTTCAGCGTGAACCAGTCGCTGACCGGCAGCGTCGGAGCCGTGCACGCGGCCACCCAGGAATGGGTCGGCCAGGCGGAGGGCGGCGGCATCCCGGCGTCCGACTTCGTCAACGCCCTGTACCAGGTCGCGTCGGGCGCGATCGCGTTCCGGCCGGACAGCAGCCGGATCGTGGCGTGGTTCGGCGACTCGCACTCCGAGGACCCGAGCCTCGGGCACACCATGGGCCAAGCCATCGCGGCGTTGAAGGCCAAGGACATCCGGGTCATCGCCGTGCCGATCGCGGGCACTGACGGCGGCGGCCTCGACAGCCTCGGCCAGGCGAGCGCGATCACGTCGCAAACCGGCGGCGTGATGATGCCCGGCACCTCGCCCGGCGCGGTCGCCCAAGCCATCCTCGACGGCCTCGAGAATCTCGACGCCACCGTGACACACCAGCAGGTGGACTGCGCGCCGCAGCTGACGACGTCGCTCAGTCCCGCGAGCAAGGCAGTCCCGAGTGGACAGGCGGTCGAGTTCACCGAGACCATCGGTGTCAAGGAAGGCGCGAAACCCGGCACGTACCACTGCAAGGCGAAGTTCCTCGTCAACGGCGCGCAGCACGACCTCGTGCAGACGATCACGGTCCGGGTGCCGGGCGTCGTGGTCCACGACGTCCTCACGTACGAAGGCAAGACCGTGAAGATGCCCGTGAAACTGGACAAGGCGAGCACTACCCCGATCACCGTGCACTACAAGACAGTCGACGGCACGGCGACCGCGGGCAGCGACTACAAGGCGGCCGAGGGCGACCTGACGTTCACGCCGGGGCAGCTCGCCAAACAGATCCAGTTGCAGATTCTGCCCGACAGGGACTACGAGGAGGGCAAGGAGACGTTCGGCGTGGAGTTCACGCAGGGCGGCACTGTGATCGCGACGGCGAAGGTCACGATCAAGGAGCACAACGGCGGCTCCTGCGGTGCCAGTGCGATCAGGCTCCTCGACAAGGACGTCGTCGCGGCAGGCTCCGGCAAACACGGCTGTGACACGGACAGCAGCAGCGTCGCGGCCAAGAAGCTCGGTGCGGGCCCGGTGGCCGTCCAGGTCTCCGCCGTGTCCGCGAAGACCGGCAAGGGCGCCTCGTCGACCTCGGTGGGCTCGGTGAAGATCACCGTGCTCGGGCAGGTCGTCGAGATCGGCGCGATCGAATCCCACGCCACGGCCGCCTGCGGTACGGGCAAACCGTCCGCCGGTTCCAGGGTCGGCTCGGTGCGGATCAACGGGTCCGAGGTCGAGGTCGGCTCCGGCCCGGTCACGATCCCGTTGCCTGCCGGGAAGTTGAAGCTCAACAGCACCACGACAACAGCGGACTCGGTGACGCGGCGCGCGGTCACTCTGGACACCGTGCTGACCGATCTGGTGATCGGTGAGTCGCGTGCCGGGTGCGTGAAGTGAGGTGACGGGTGACGCGGGCCGTCCGGCCCGCGTCACTCCTTATTGTCGCCCAGTGATTCCAGCAGGTCCCGGAGCGTGTCCGCCAACGCGTCGTGCTGTTTCGCCGTCAGTACGGCCAGCAGGCGGTGCTCGGTCTCCAGGTGCTCCGGCAACGCCTTCTCGATCAGGTCCCAGCCGTCGTCGGTGAGCGAGACGACGACGCTGCGGCCGTCCTTCTCGCTGCGCGTGCGCCGGACCAGGCCGCGTGCCTCCAGCCGGTCCAGGCGCTGGGTGATCGCGCCGGACGTCACCATGGACGCCTTGATCAGGTCGTTCGGGCACAGCTGGTGCGGCGGCTGCGAGCGGCGCAGCGTCGCCAGGACGTCGAACGACGGCGAGTCGAGGCCGTGCCGGGCGAACGTCTTGTCGAGTTCGGCGCTGACCAGCCGGTTGAGCCGCTTGAGGCGCCCGAGCACGGCCATCGGGGCGACGTCGAGGTCGGGACGGCGGTCCTGCCACTGTTCGAGCACCATGTCGACGTGGTCGGGCATGACACCATGGTAGCCGAGATGTCTTAGCAGTGAGCTAAGTCATGGACAGATACTTTAGCGCTGAGATACATTGTCTTAGTGCTAAGCAATCGGATCGGTCTCGTCCTGGTGACCGCGCTGGCGCCCATGATCTGGGGGACCACCTACTACGTCACCACGGAACTGCTGCCGCCCGACCGGCCGCTGCTCGCCGGGCTGCTGCGGGCGTTGCCCGCCGGGCTCCTGCTCGTCGCCGTCACCCGCCGCCTGCCCGCCGGCGACTGGTGGTGGCGGGCCCTCGTGCTGGGCACCCTGAACATCGGTGCCTTCTTCCCGCTGCTGTTCCTCGCCGCCTACCGGCTGCCCGGCGGTGTCGCCGCCACGGTCGGCGCCATCCAGCCGCTCATCGTCGTAGGCCTGTCCGCGGCCGTGCTCAACGACCGCCTGACCGTTCGCAAGGCGCTGGCTGGGGTCGCCGGTGTGTTCGGTGTGGCCCTGCTGGTGTTGCGCGCCAACGCGCAACTGGACGCGCTCGGCGTCGGCGCCGCGCTCGCCGGGGCTTTCGTGATGGGGACAGGCGTTGTCCTGAGCAAGCGGTGGGTCTCGTCCGCGCCGCTGCTCGCGATCACCGGATGGCAGCTCGTCGCCGGTGGCCTGCTGCTGCTCCCGGTCACGCTGGTCTTCGAGGGCCTTCCCGCAACGGTCACCGGCGAGAACCTGCTGGGGTACGCGTACCTCTCGATCATCGGCGCCGCCGTGGCCTACGCACTGTGGTTCCGCGGGATCCGGGCGCTGACCGCCGTGAACGTCACCTTCCTCAGCCTGCTCAGCCCGGTGGTCGCCACCCTCGTCGGCTGGCTGGCACTCGACCAGAACCTCAGTGCGGCTCAGCTCGTCGGCGCGGCGATCGTGCTGGCGTCGTTGATCGCCGCCCAGACGAAAGGGAAACCCGATGCGGATGACAGTGTTCGGAGCGGGCGGAAACGCCGGGCGCCGAGTCGTGACCGAAGCCTTGTCCCGTGACCACGACGTCACTGCGGTGGTCCGCGACCCGGCCGGTTACCCGGACTTACCGGCTGTCGCCGGTGACGCCGCGAATCCCGATGACGTCGCCCGGCTGACCGAAGGGCAGGACGTCGCCGTCCTCGCGACCCGTCCCGCGGTCGGCAGCGAACAGGACGCGGCGATCGTGATGAAGGCCGTCCTCGCCGGGATCGCACCGGGCGTGCGGCTGCTGGTCATCGGCGGCTCCGGCAGCCTCGTCGCGCCAGGCGGCGGACTGGTCATCGACTCGCCGGAGTTCCCACCGTCGTGGCTGCCCATCGCGCGGGCCTCCGGCGAGCAGTTCGGCGTGTGCCGCGCCGAGACCACAGTGGACTGGGCGTACATCAGCCCGGCCAACGAGTTCGAACCCGGTACGCGGACCGGGAGATACCGGCTCGGCCGGGACGACCTGCTGGTCGGTGCCGACGGCCGGTCGGCGATCTCGATGGAGGACTTCGCGATCGCGCTGGTCGACGAGGCCGAACGGCCACGGCACAGGCAGACCAGGTTCACCGTCGGGTACTAGCTGCTGGCTGCTAGCCCAGCAGCCGGTGCAATCCGGTGCTGGTGGCCGCGAGCATGCCGCAGTGGTCGGCGAACGCCAGGTCGTTCACCGCGCCGAACGTCGTCTCGCGGCCACGCGGCCTGCCGCTGTGAGCGTCCAACCAGGACACACCGGCGCCGGTGCCGACAGCGAGCGTCCGCCCGTCGCCGGTGTAGCACAGCGTGCCGGCGCGGGACTCGATCTCGTGCTTCCACGCGGCTTCGCCGGTCGCGGCACGGGTCGCGACGACACCCGTCGGATGAACCCACATGGCGATGTACTCGCCGTTGGGGGAGAAGCGGAGCGTGCCGGACACCTCGGAACTCCACGGCTGCGGGTCGCGGCGGTCGTAGCGGTGCCGCAGCCTCCCGTCCTTGCCGATGTCCAGGACTGTGAGCCACCAGCTGCCCCGCATCGAGTTGCCGACCGCCAGCTTCCCGCCGTCCGGCGAGAACTCGGGTGTGACACGGGCGTCGCCGAGGCCTTCCCAGTCGGTGTGGTCGAGGTCGTGGTCACCGGCGAGCGGGGCGCCCGACTGGGTGTCGACGACCCGCAGTCGCTGGTTGCTGCCGATCGCGAGCCGGTCGCCGTCCGGCGACATCGCCAGGCTGCCCGACCCGACGTCGGGTAACTCGAACGCCAGCCGGACCGCCGCCCACTGCCGCACCTGCACGGCCTTCTCCCCGGCGAACGCGACCAGCGGACCCGTGAACGACCCGACCGGGCCGCGTAAGTCGGTGCGGGAACCGACCCGCAGGATCTCCACCGGTTTGATCCGCGGCTCGAGCTCCCACCGGACGAGGACAGTGCCCCGGTACATGGTGGTCAACGCCTCGGCGCGGTGCGGCCGGATCGCCACGGCCTGCTGCGGGCCGTGTTCCACCTCGTCGAGCCCCAGCCGCGCCGACCGGCCGTGGTAGCGGAGCCTGCGCGCCATCCGCTCCCTGAGCTCCGACGGGCCGTTGGGTAACAGGTCCTGCGGCAGGTCGCCGTACCGATCCCGGCAGCCCGGGTCGGCGCCGCGTTCCAGCAGCATCTCGGCCACGTCGGTCCAGCCGAGTTCGGCGGCCCGGTGCAGCGGGGAGGTGTCACCGCTCGCCCGGACCGGCGCGCCGGCGGAGATCAACAGCCGCGCGATGTCGGGGTCGTCGGCGATCTCCAGCGGCGTGTGCCCGTCGTCATCGGTCACCGACAGCACCGCACCGGTCGCGAGCAGCGCACGGACCGCATCAGCATCGCCGCTCACTACGGCGCTGTGCAGGTCCACAGCTGTCACGTTAGGTCCCGGGTCGATCAACCGTCCAGCGGTGCCTAGTCGGGTGTTGCAGTCAGTGCGGGAAAGCCCGCCAGGTCCGTCGTTCGAGGTGCTCGCGGTGTTCCCGGATGGCCATCGCGACCTCGGCCAGGTGGACCGACTCCGCCAATCGGGGCAAATAGCCGACACCCGCCGCGAGACCGGGCAGGTCGAGCGTGAAGTACATCGACATCAGCGGGTTGACGAACAGTTCGCTGTCCGCGGTCCGGTCGGTGAACTGGCTGTTGCCGAACTCGCCGCGCAGCGACGCGGCGATCTGGCCGTTGACGATGCTGGGCCGCCGTGGCATCGCCGCCGTCGCGTGCTCGACCGCCCGCAGGTAGGCCCGCGCCTCGGGCGACTCCGGCGGGATGGAGAAAGCCCCCAGGTAGGCGCCGGTCCGGGTCAGTGCGGCGAGGTTCTCCAACACCAACGAGTGACACACGCCGTGGTACGTGTCGACCCCGAAGCCGATGCACGCCACCAGCCGTACCACGTCGTCGATCCCGGCGAGCGCCGCCAGACTGGTCATGTCTTCTTCCGGCGTGCCGAGCCCGGCCTCGTCGCCGCGCATCAGGATGTCCGTACCACCGTCGATCAGCACGACGGCGTCGATCCCAAGGTGTGAGAGCAGCGAGCGGTACGCCAGCCGCAGCGGTTTGACCCCCACCCGGGGGAACGCGTACACCGTCGACGGCAGTCTTTCAGCAGCCAGCCAGGTCGCGAGTGCGCGTTCCGGGAAGTAACTGCCTTTCACCCCACCAGTTGACGGAGTGATCGCGGCGACGCCCGGTCGCAGCCACGAGCCGATGTCGAGCGTCGTTAGATTGGTGAAGGACAGATTGGCGAGGTGAACGTCCTTTCCGGCGGCACGCAACGCCAGTGCCAGCGGAATCCCGGCGTAGACATCGAAACCGCCACCGGCTCCGGCGATCAGGATCCGTTCGGCACCCGCAAGGCGCGTGAACAACGGTGGTTCGGACAACGAGAACACGACTCGAGGCTAGCTGGAGGGACATGTGCGAGGCTTGCGCTTTCCCGGTAACCTACAAGGCCTAGGCCGAGAGGCGCTGCAACGGACCGGACCGGTCCGCCACGCTCGGCCTGGCGTGAACGACGAGAAGGGCGCCTCCCAAATGGTGGGAGGCGAACATGGGTAAGTCCCTGCAGGACCTTCTCGCTGAGCGGGTCGTGGTCCTCGACGGAGCGTGGGGGACGATGCTCCAGGGCGCGGGCCTCGAGCCCGCCGACTACCGCGCGGACCTCATCGCGGACGACCACGTCAAAGACGTCACGGGCGACCCGGACCTGCTCAACCTGACCCGCCCCGACGTGATCCTGGACGTGCACCGCCAGTACCTGGCGGCGGGCGCGGACATCACGACCACCAACACGTTCACCGCGACCAGCATCGGCCAGGCCGACTACGCGCTGCAGTCGATGGTCCACGAGATGAACGTCCGCGGCGCGCAGATCGCCCGTCAGGCCGCGGACGAGGCGGGTGGCAAGTTCGTCGCCGGCTCGATCGGCCCGCTCAACGTCACCCTGTCGCTGTCGCCGAAAGTCGAGGACCCGGCGTACCGCGCGGTCACGTTCGACCAGGTCTACGAATCCTACGCCGAGCAGATCAAGGGCCTGGCCGAAGGCGGCGTCGACCTGCTGCTGATCGAGACGATCTTCGACACGCTGAACGTCAAGGCCGCCGTGGCCGCGGCCAAGGACGTCGCGCCGCACCTGCCGTTGTGGATCTCGGTCACCATCGTCGACCTGTCCGGGCGCACGCTGTCCGGCCAGACCGTCGAGGCGTTCTTCAGCTCCATCGAGCACGCCGACCCGCTGATCGTCGGCGTCAACTGCTCGCTCGGCGCCGCCGAGATGCGCCCGCACGTGGCCGACCTGTCCAGGCTCGCGGGCACGTACACGGCCAGCCACCCCAACGCGGGCCTGCCCAACGCGTTCGGCGGCTACGACCAGACGCCGGAGGAAACCGGCCAGCTGCTCAAGGAGTTCGCCGAGCAGGGCATGGTCAACGTCGTCGGCGGCTGCTGCGGCACGACACCGGCGCACATCAAGAAGGTCGCGCAGGCCGTCGAAGGCCTGCGGCCGCGCCAGGTGCCCGGCGTCGGCGCGAAGACCCGGTTCAGCGGGCTCGAGCCGTTCGAGATCGGCAAGGACACCGGGTTCGTGATGATCGGTGAACGCACCAACGTCACCGGCTCGGCGAAGTTCCGGCGCCTGATCGAGGCCGACGACCACCAGGCCGCCGTCGACGTCGCACTCGACCAGGTGCGCGGCGGCGCCAACCTGCTCGACGTCAACATGGACGCCGACCTGCTCGACAGCGAGCGGGCGATGACCACGTTCCTGAACCTGATCGCGACCGAGCCCGAGGTCGCCCGCATCCCGGTGATGATCGACAGCTCCCGCTGGACGGTGCTGGAAGCCGGGCTGAAGTGCGTGCAGGGCAAGGGAGTCGTCAACTCCATCAGCCTCAAGGAGGGTGAGGAGCAGTTCCTCGAGCACGCCCGCAAGATCCGCAGCTACGGCGCGGGCGTCGTGGTGATGGCGTTCGACGAGCAGGGCCAGGCCGACACCACCGAGCGCAAGGTCGACATCTGCGCCCGGGCGTACGACCTGCTCACCCAGAAAGCCGGGTTCCCGGCCGAGGACATCATCTTCGACCCGAACGTGCTCGCCGTCGCGACCGGTATCGCCGAGCACAACGGCTACGCCAAAGCGTTCATCGACGCGCTGCCGCTGATCAAGCAGCGCTGTCCGGGCGTGCGCATCAGCGGCGGCATCTCGAACCTGTCGTTCTCCTTCCGCGGCAACAACGTCGTGCGTGAAGCGATGCACTCGGCCTTCCTGTACTACGCCGTGCAGGCCGGGCTGGACATGGGCATCGTCAACGCCGGTCAGCTCGCCGTCTACCAGGACATCCCGGCCGACCTGCTGGAACTGGTCGAGGACGTGCTGTTCGACCGCCGCGAGGACGCCACCGACCGGCTCGTGGCGTTCGCCGAGACGGTCAGCGGCACGGGGACCAAGCGCGTGGTCGACCTGTCCTGGCGTGAGGCGCCGGTCCGCAAACGCCTGGAACACGCGCTGGTGCACGGGATCGTGGACTTCATCGAAGCCGACACCGAGGAGGCGCGGCAGGACGCCGCCCGCCCGCTCGACGTCATCGAAGGTCCGCTGATGGACGGCATGAAGATCGTCGGCGACCTGTTCGGCTCCGGCAAGATGTTCCTGCCGCAGGTGGTCAAGAGCGCGCGCGTGATGAAGCGCTCGGTCGCCTACCTCGAGCCGTACATGGAGGAGGAGAAGGAGCGGCTGCGCGCCGAAGGCGTGATCGACACCAGGAGCGGCAACGGGAAGGTCGTCCTGGCCACGGTCAAGGGCGACGTGCACGACATCGGCAAGAACATCGTCGGCGTCGTGCTGGGCTGCAACAACTACGAGGTGATCGACCTCGGCGTGATGGTGCCCGCGGCGACCATTCTGGACACGGCGATCGCCGAAGGTGCCGACGCCATCGGGCTTTCCGGCCTGATCACCCCGTCACTGGACGAGATGGTCAGCGTGGCGTCCGAGATGCAGCGGCGCGGCATGAAACTGCCGCTGCTGATCGGCGGCGCGACGACCTCACGCCAGCACACCGCGGTCCGGATCGCGCCCGCGTACGAGGGGTCGATCGTGCACGTGCTTGACGCGTCCCGTGTGGTCGGTGTCGTGTCGGAACTGCTGGACGAGGACAGGGCGCTCGCGCTCGACGAGGCCAACCGCGTCGACCAGGCACGGCTGCGTGAACAGCACGAGGCCAAGGAACGCCGCCCGCTGCTGACCGTCGAGCAGGCGCGGGCCAACCGGGAGAAGGTCTCGTTCGAGGGACTGCCGGCGCCGGACTTCACCGGCGTGCGGTACGTCGAACCGGACCTGACCACGCTGCGCGAGATGATCGACTGGCAGTTCTTCTTCCTGGCTTGGGAACTGAAGGGCAAGTACCCGGCGATCCTCGACCAGCCGGTGGCGCGGGAGCTGTTCGACGACGGCAACGCGCTGCTCGACCAGATCATCGCCGACGGCTCGTTCCACGCACAGGGCGCGTACGCGTTCTGGCAGGCGCACTCCGAAGGCGACGACATCGTGCTGGACGGCAAGCTGCGGCTGCCGATGCTGCGCCAGCAGACGCAGAAGCCCGAGGGGCGGCCGAACCGCTGCCTGGCCGACTACATCGCGCCGGAAGGCGACCACCTCGGTGGGTTCGCCGTGGCGATCCACGGCGCGGAGGACCTGGCCGCGCGGTACGAGGAACGCAACGACGACTACCGCTCCATCATGGTCAAGGCGCTGGCCGACCGGCTGGCGGAGGCGTTCGCGGAGTACATCCACCTCGAGGCCAGGCGTGCCTGGTTCGAGCCGGACGCCGAGCCGAAGCTGGAAGACCTGCACGCGGAGCGCTTCAGGGGCATCCGGCCCGCGCTCGGCTACCCGGCCAGCCCGGACCACAGCCAGAAGAAGCAGCTGTTCGACCTGCTCGACGCCGAGAAGATCGGGATGGCGCTGACCGAGTCGTACGCGATGACCCCGGCGGCGGCGGTCAGCGGACTGATCTTCGCCAACGAGGGTGCCCGCTACTTCACCGTCGGCAGGCTCGGCCGTGACCAGGTCGAGGACTACGCCCGCCGCCAGGGTGTCGGCGTGGACGTGGTGGAACGCTGGCTGCGGCCGAACCTCGGCTACGAACCGGAGTGACCGAACTGGTCGTGGAAGCCGTCGCCGAGCCGGGCACGGCTTCCACGACCAGGTGCCCGCTAGCCGGTGGCCGACGTCGGCAGGCGGCCGATGAACGACTCGAACGCGTCCTCGGTGATGATCGGGATGCGGTGGGTGTGTGCCTTCTTCGCCTTGCCGGACAGGGAATCCGGGTCCGCGGCGACGACGAGCCGTGTGGTCTTGGTTACGGTTCTGTGCACGCCGAGGCCCGCTCGCTGTGCGCGCTCGGTCCACTCCTCACGAGACAACCGCATCTGTCCCGTGAACACGACTGAGTCACCGTGCCGCAGCTGGAACTCGTCACGTGCGCGGTTACCCAGCTTCACCAGCTGGCGGGCGGTCGACACGGCGGTGTCCACTGCACTGTCCGGCAGTCCGAGCAGGCCCGTCACCAGGCGGAGGTCGGCCAGTTCGACGTCGGTCACGACCTCATCCGCCCATGCGCGCACAGCCAGGGCCGTGAGGTACCGCTGGTGCAGGTCCGTGGTGTCACCCCGGGTGAGCCCGACGTCCTGTGCGGTCCGCACCAGCTCGTCCTGCTCGGTGGCGGACAGGTGGCGATCGAGCAGGGCCCTGTCCAGAACCGCCAGGTACTCGTCCGCTCTCGCCGGATGGGAAATCTTCGGCAACCAGTCAACCAGTCGAGCGAGAAAATGCCCACGGTCGGACGGCGTGCCGCGGCGCACTTGTTTACCAGTGGGTTCCGGTAATGCGGGCCACCTCCGAGCAGCCACTTCCTGCCACTGCCGGAGCCACGGTTGCGGCTCGCCCGCCATTCGCGACAGACGACCGAAAAGCTCGGCCGTCGCCCTGGCGTCGTGCAATGCGGAATGGGCGTTGTCCAGCACCACGCCGGCGGCCTGGCAACACATGGCCAGAGAACGTCCCACTGTTGTCAGGTATTGGTCCGACAAGCGCATGGTGCAGAGCCCAGCCGTGGCGTCCAGCGGCGCCCGCCCACCGAACTCGGCAGCGAGGAACCGCAGGTCGAAGGACACGTTGTGGCCGACAAGCAGTCGTCCTGCCAGCCGATGCCCGAGGTCGTCCGCGATCTCGGCGAAACGCGGCGACAGGCGTGCCTCCGCCGCGGTGATTCCATGGATGTGTTGTGGCCCCAGGTCCCTTTCGGGATTGACGAGCGTGCACCACTCGTCGATGAACTGACCATTGTTGTCGAGCCGGACGACAGCGACCTCGACTATTCGATGATGCCATCCGGGATGCAGTCCAGTTGTTTCGACATCCACAACGGCATAGCCATCGACCACAGCGTCTCCCACGGTTGTCGGTCCTACCGTTCGACGCTGTCGGCGCTCGCCTGAGGCACGTTATCCGCTGCGTTCTTTTCGTTATGAAAGTGGCTTCACCGTGACAATTCGACGGTGACCGGGCCCAGGGTGGCGGTTGGTCCGTCCAACCCCTGCGGGGCCTGGAAGTGAGGAGATTGAGGTCCGATCGTGCCTGACGGTAAAACTCACTCGCGGACCTCTTAGGCTAGGGGTGTGAACTGGACCGTGGACGTGCCTGTGGACACGCTTCCCGAACTGCCCCCGCTGCCGCCGCACCTGCGCAAGGCGCTCGACGAAGCCCTGGCCAAGCCGGCCGCGCAGCAGCCGGAGTGGCCGGACCAGGAGAACGTGCGCAAGGTCCGCACGCTGCTGGAGTCCGTGCCCCCGATCACCGTGCCCGCCGAGATCGACCGCTTGCACCAGCGGCTCGCCGAGGTCGCCAACGGCCAGGCGTTTCTGCTGCAAGGCGGTGACTGCGCCGAGACGTTCGCGGACAACACCGAGCCCCACATCCGCGGCAACATCCGCACGCTGCTGCAGATGGCCGTGGTGCTGACGTACGGCGCGAGCCTGCCCGTGGTCAAGGTCGGCCGGATCGCCGGCCAGTACGCCAAGCCGCGGTCCAACCCCACCGACGCACTCGGCCTGCCCGTCTACCGGGGCGACATCGTCAACTCGCTGGTCGCGACGCCCGAGGCACGCGTGCCGGACCCGTCGCGGATGATCCGCGCCTACGCCAACGCTGGCGCGGCGATGAACCTGCTGCGTGCCCTCACCGGCGCGGGCATGGCAGGCCTGGCGATGGTGCACGACTGGAACAAGGACTTCGTCCGCACCTCCCCGGCAGGCGAGCGCTACGAGGCACTGGCCGGCGAGATCGACCGCGGCCTGCGCTTCATGCAGGCCTGCGGCGTGCACGACTACTCGCTGGACCACACCGAGATCTTCGCCAGCCACGAAGCGCTCCTGCTGGACTACGAGCGCGCCCTGCTGCGCATGGACAACTCCAGCGACGAGCCGAAGCTGTACGACCTGTCCTCGCACTTCCTGTGGATCGGCGACCGGACCAGGCAGATGGACGGTGCGCACCTGGCGTTCGCGGAGCTGCTGTCCAACCCGATCGGCCTGAAGATCGGCCCGACCACCACGCCAGAACTGGCGGTGGAGTACGTCGAACGCCTCGACCCGCACAACAAGCCGGGCAGGCTGACCCTGATCAGCCGGATGGGCAACCACAAGGTCCGCGACGCGCTGCCCAACATCGTGGAGAAAGTCGAAGCCTCGGGTCACAAGGTGATCTGGCAGTGCGACCCGATGCACGGCAACACCCACGAGTCGTCGACCGGCTACAAGACCCGGCACTTCGACCGGATCGTGGACGAGGTCCAGGGCTTCTTCGAAGTGCACCGCAGGCTCGGCACCCATCCGGGCGGCATCCACGTCGAACTGACGGGTGAAGACGTCACCGAATGCCTCGGCGGCGCGCAGGACATCTCCGACACGGACCTGTCCGGCCGCTACGAGACGGCCTGCGACCCGCGCCTGAACACGCAGCAGTCGCTGGAACTGGCGTTCCTTGTCGCGGAGATGCTCCGCTCCTGACACGTGGACACGAACGATGCCCTCGGCGCTGTGTCCGGGGGCATCCTTGTTTTGCCACGATCAGTTTCTTCCGACTCGGTTTTCCGGATCGGACAAGGGCGGATCCGGTGTTCGCAGTCTTGTTCCTGGTAGTCCGTCGCGCATGGGTGTCGCGTGCGTGGTCCGTTGGGTAAATCGGGTTGTCCACAACTGGTCGGTAACCTCTTTGACCAGGCTTCACCCCGCTAGACTGGAGCAGGGACGCCCCCCGGGTTGGGTGGGGGACTGTTTACAGGTGGAAGTTTTACTTCCCGGTGGGGTTGTGGCTTGCTGTACTCGGGGTGCGGGTTTTAGTCGAGGCGCAGTGTGTTTGCACGGAACAAGCCTTCCCTCGCCGGGGCTGACCTCTGGGCAGGAGGCTGTGGTCGGTCTTTGCCCTCTTCGAAGTTGAGCTCTTGGTGTGTTTTTTGGGGCGTGGGTGCTCCTGCCCGTCGGCCTGCCGGAGGGAACCACGGACTATCAAGAGCTCCGTCTGGCTTTCGCATGGTGTTGCTTCGCGTTGGCGGACCTCGTGACAGCCCGTGGCTGGCTTCGCCCAGACCGACGGGCAGGAGCACCCCGAAGGCGACCTCTGCGCTGGCGCGCTCGCTGCGAACCCGCTGCGCTCGGGCGCTTGTTGGGGACTTGGTGCGGGCTCGTGAGCTGCGAACTCTTTGCTTGCGGTGGTGTGCGGGTCGTGAATTCGCCGCTGATGCGTGGGGTGCTCTCGGGGCTTTGGGCGTGCGCCGCGAACTGCCTGCGCTTGGCGCGGGCTGCTAATCCTTAGCGTTGGGCGCGCGAGCCCTTGTGGGTTGGGCGTCGTTCTACCTGGGACTGTGCGTGGTGCGGATTCGGGAAATCTCGCTGCTGTCAGCCGCCGAAGAAGTCGACGGCCACGCGGATTGTGGTCCCCTTTTGCACCTGGGTGTTCGCCGCTGGTCCTTGAGCGTTGATCCGGCGGTTGCCTCGGTCGTCTCCGAAGAAGGACACGACTTCCAGCTTCAGGCCCAGCTTCTCGACCTGCTCCCGTGCTTCCTTGACCCGCTTGCCGCGTAGGTCGGGTACGGCGACCGCGTTGGAGACGACGAACTCGACTTTCTTGTCCTCGGCTGTGGTGCCTGCCCCTGGGGTTGTGGCGATCACTCGGCCGCCTTCGGTCCGGCCGTCGAACTTCTGGGTCACGTTGGTGACGGTGTACCCGGCTTCTTCCACGAGTGTGCGGGCTTCGGCTTCGGTTTTCCCGACCACGTTCGGCAGTGGCTTGAGTGGGGCTGGGCCTCGGCTCAGGATCATCAGCACCGTGTCGCCGATCTTCAGCTGTGTTCCCGGGCTCGGTGACAGGGTCAGCACCGTCCCCTTGGGCACCGTGTTGTCGTACTTGTCGTCGGCGGGGGACAGGTTGGACTTCAGGTCCTGTGCCTTCAGTTCCTTGTCGACGGCTTCCACCGTCGCGCCTGGCTGGACTTCCGGGACGACCGGCGGCCCGGCCGAGACGTACACGTTCACCGCCGACCCGGGCAGCAGTGTGCCCGAGCCCGGGTCCGTCTTGATCACCTTGCCGCTCTGCACGGTGTTGCTACGGCTTTCGATCACGGTCGGCACCAGTTGCGCGTCCTGGATCTGTTGCAGCGCTGTCGCCTTGGCCGCGCCGACCACGTTCGGGATCGGCACCGGGCTCGGGCCGCTGATCAGGATGATCGTCGCCACTATCGCCGCCACTGCGGCCACGGCCGCGGCTATGCCCCACTTCGGCAGGTGGAAGCGTTTGCGGGGGGATTCCTCCTGCTCCGGCGCGGGCTTCTTCTTACGCGGCTGGACCGGCGGTTGGGCCGGTAGTGGCGGGGGCGTGTCCAGGTCGGAGCGCGGCATCGCCCGTGTGCCTTGTGGACCGGGTGGGGTTGGCGCGGCGGCGTTGTTCTGCACCGGCACGGTCTGCTGTGTCGGCACCTCGACCTGGGGCATGGTCTGCATACCGTGCGCCGCGGCGGGCACCGGCACGAGCGGAGCGCCGATCGCGAGCCGGACACGCTCGACTTCCTGCAGAAAAGCGTTCGCGTCGGCAGGCCGGGCGGACGGATCGCGGCGCGTCGCGCGCAGCACGAGCTCGTCCAGCGCCTGGGGGATGCCGGGCGCGGTCTGGCTCGGCGGTGGCACGTCGTCGTTCACGTGCCTGTACGCCACCGACAGCGGCGTGTCGCCGACGTACGGAGGTGTTCCTGTGAGCATCTCGTACAGCAGGACGCCCGCGGAGTACACGTCGCCACGTGCTGTCGTCGCGCCTGTGGTCACCTGCTCCGGTGACAGGTAGGCGACTGTGCCGAGGATCACGCTGTGACTCGTGTTTTTACCGCTGGCCATGGCTTTGACCAGGCCGAAGTCGCCGACTTTGACCGTGCCCTGCTTGCCGATCAGCACGTTCTCCGGCTTCACGTCCCGGTGCACCAGCCCGGCCTGGTGGGCCGCGGCGAGCGCGGACAGCACCGGCTGCAGCACCGACAACGCCAGCGGGACGGTCAGCCTGCCGCGCTCGGTCAGCAGGTCGCGCAGGGTTCCGCCGTCCACCAGCTCCATCACCAGGAACACGTGGTCCCCGTCGAAGCCCTGGTCGTGCACGGCGATCACGTTCGGGTGGTGCAGGCTGGCAGCGGCGCGTGCCTCGCGCTCGAACCGGTCGACGAACGAACGGTCCTCGGCGAACCGGTGATCCATCACCTTGATCGCCACCGGCCGTTCCAGCCGGGTGTCCAGACCGCGGTAGACCGCCGACATGCCGCCACGGGCAAGGGGCGCGTCGACCCGGTAACGCTGCTCCAGCAACGTCGCCATTTGAAGCCCGCCTCTTTCCTGCACGTGTGCGATCGTACGGACCGGTTTGCCCCTCCGTGGTCGGCCTGCCTCATTTCTCATACGTGCGGCGTGTGGCATCGTGTTCAGTCGTGAGTGCGATTCCCATTGCTGAAGATGTGCTCGACCCAGCGGTGGAGGTGCTGACCCTGCGGGAAGTGGCCGACCGGTTCGGCCGCCCCGTCAGCAGGGTCCAGCAGGCCCTGCGTGACCACCAGCTGATCGCGGTCCGCCGCAAGGGCGACCTGGTCGTCCCTGCTGTCTTCCTGACCGAGGCCGACGAGGTGGTCAAGGGCCTGCCGGGGACGATCACGGTGCTGATCGACTCCGGCTACTCGACCAGCGAGATCCTGCGCTGGCTGTTCACCGCGGACGAGTCGCTGCCGGGCATGCCGATCGAGGCGTTGCGGGGCGACCGGGGCCGGGAGGTCAAGCGCAGGGCCCAGGCCCTGGCGTTCTGACCGGCGGCGAGCCCGATCGAGGCAGCCGCGCCGGGCAACGCGACCCGCAACCGCTGCCCGGTCGGGACGACCGCGCGCTGGTTGAGGATCGCGTAGTCCGCGGCCACGATCTCGTCGAGGATCCCCCGGTACAACTTGGCCGCGGTCCGCACACATGGCCGTGACCAGGGCCTTAGCATCGCGATGCCGGGTTCGGCGCGCCGGTAGATCGCTGTGGTGCGCGCGACCATGTGCGCCAATGCCCTGCGTACATACGGGTCGTGCCGACCGGTCCGTCTGGCCCAGCGCAGCCGCTCGCGGTCGACTCCGAACGCGGCCAGCTCGTCCAACGGCAGGTACACGCGGCCCCGGTCGAGGTCCTCGCCGACGTCCCGCAGGAAGTTCGTCAGCTGGAACGCCTCGCCGAGCGCGGCGGCGTACGGCTCGGCTTCGTCACGCGGCGAGACCGTGCCGAGCACGGGCAGCATCTGCAGGCCGATGACGCTGGCCGAGCCGTAGACGTACCGCGCCAGATCGTCGTATGTCGCGTAGTCCCTGACGTGCAGATCCATCCGCATGGACGTGAGGAAGTCGGTGAACAGCGACCGGTCGATCCGATAACGGCGGACCGTGTCGGCCAGTGCGCGCAGCACGGGCTGGTCGCCGTCCCACATGGTCCGCTCCAGCGCCAGCAGCTCTATCGTCTGCTGTGCCTTGGGCAGCGATCCGTCGACGATGTCGTCGGCGACCCGCGCGAAGCCGTACAGCGCGTGCACAGCCGGACGGTCGGCGAGCGGCAACAAGCGTGTGGCCAGGAAGTATGTCCGGCCGTGGCGGGCGTTGATGGCCTTGCTCGCGGCGTACGCGGCACGCAGTTCGGGATCCGTGATCCCGGCCGCGTCCAGCTCACGCGTACTCACGCTTGACCCTCCACCAGACGAAAACTCCCGCCGCCGCCGTCAGCAGCACCCACCACCAGTTGTAGAGACCGGTATCCCCGTTGGGGTAGTTGATAACCACGAGCCACAGCGAGATTCCGGCCACAATGGCGGGTGGGAACGCGAATCCGGCCGCCAGTACGAGCGGCCACGTGAAATACCAGGGCATGGTCACGGCGGACAGCAGCACGGTTGCCAGCAAAGCCCACGCCGCCCCGGAAACCGCTCGAGAGCTGCCGGAGCGCGACCGCCACCACAGCCACCCGACGATCACCGCGAGCAGCGCCCACCCGCCGACCCGAGCGGCCGGGATGATCCCGAACAGCTCGCCGACCCCGGTCGGCACGGACAGCCAGTGGATCAGCAGCGAGTTCCCGCCGAGCGCCCCCAACCAGCCCAGATCCACCCCGGCCGCGAGCGTGCACAGCCCGAAAACAGCCACAGTCACCCCGGCTCCGATGCCGGCCGCAGTGGGGAAACCCCAGCGTTTGACCCGCGCGGCCCACACCCACACCAGGAACGGCAGCACGATCGCCGCGGTCACCTTGATCCCCATCGCCAAGGCCACCACGGCGATACCCGCCACGTGCTTGCGGTCCAGCACAAGCAGCGTCCCCGCCGCCAGGAACGCGATCATCAGCAGGTCGTTGTGCGGTCCGCCGACCAGGTGCACCAGCACCAGCGGGTTCGCCGCGCCGATCCACAGCGCCTGCTCCGGCGTGCCGCCGAGGTGCCGCGCCAGCCCAGGCAGAGCGGCGCACAGCAACACCAGGCCACTGGCGATCACGAGCTTGGTCACGAACGCCGCGACGAACACGTTCGGGCCGGTCACGGCGACAACGCTCTTCATCAGCAGGATGAACAGCGGCCCGTACGGCGACGGCGTGTTCTCCCACACCCAGCTCACCCGGTCGGTCAGCGGACTGTCCAGCCCGGACGGGCCAACGGTGTACGGATCCAGCCCGGCGTGCGCGATCGCACCTTGCGCCAGGTAGATGTACAGGTCCTGGCTCAGCAACGGCAGCGGCGCCAGCAGGGGCACGGCCCACACGCCGATCGCGATCAGGATCTGCCGCCGCGCACACGTCCGCAGCCGCAGCCACGCCCACACGAACGCCGCGATGCCCACGTAGAACACGACCCGTCCGCCAGGAACGACGGTGCTGAGGCAGATCGCGAGCGAGCCGACGAACCCGAGCGCGACCGTCACACGGTGGTGCGTTGCGGAAGGGGCGATGACCATGGCCCGATCAGCCTAGTCAGCCACTGTCGGTTACTTGGGCGAGCACCCGACCCACTGGGCAGGCGGGCAGGCGCCCACACGCCCCCGGAAGGCGTCGACGAGCTGACGGGCCAGCGCGTGCGCCGACGCCGGGTCACCGGTCGCCGCGACCTCGTCGACCACACACGACGGCTTGCCGCTCGCGGTGCAGAACCTCAGCTGCTCCTCGGGGATTTTCCGCCAGTCGGCACCGGTCGCGACGCCGTACTTCCAGATCTGCTTGTCTGTGTTGCCCGCGTTGCCGCGGATCAGGTACACGTGCTGGTTGCCTTGGGGGTTGGCGACCGGTGTCTGCGCTGACGTTGCCAACGTGCGCAAGCCAGCCGGGTCGGGTGGGGTGATGAGAGCCATCGCCGTCCACTCCGCGCCGTACGGGTGCTGCCCGGGTACGGACTGCGCGCGGCGGTAGAACTGCGTCCACTGCGGCGACGCCAGCGTGCACGTCGCCGTGCCCGCCTGGTTGGGCTGCAACGGCCCGACACGGCTGTCGCAGGAACCGATCGTGCTGCCCGACGCGGTCCACGTCGCCTTGACCGCCACACGGACCGGCTGCCTGCCCACGTTGGTCAGCTCGACCACGATCGCGCAGCTGTTCACGCCGCAGTTCTGGAACCTGTGCGTGCCTTGCCGGACGCCCGTGAACGGGTCGTACGCGGTCTCCAGCTCGGTCGTCCTGGTGGCGAGGTCACGGTAGAGCGCGGCCATGTCACCGGTCGCGTCCGTGACGCTGAACGCCAGGTCACGCACCTTCGTCGGGTCGCTCTTGCCGGACTTGGTCAGGTCGAACCGGACCAGGCCGTACGGCGCGTTGGCGCCGACGTAGAGCACGCCGGTGTCGGTCGGCACCTCCAGCACGTCCTGACCGGCCACCTTGGTCCGCTTGATGGCGTCCTGCGGCGGGTCGGGCAGTGGTTTGCCGAACAGCGACGGCAGGGTCTCGGTGTCGAAGATCCGCTCGATGTCCACGCCGAGCAGCACGCCGGGGGCCTTGACCCAGTGGTCGGCCACGGTCGGCGCGGTGCTGTCCGGCACGCCGGACAGCTTCAGCCAGAAGTCCAGCCCGGCCTTGAGGTACAGCGTGTGGTCGACGACGAGGACCGCCGCGGCCAGCTCGTTCACCGACAGGTTGCCGATCGCCTCGCCCGCCTTGGTCACGGTGACCTGCATGGTGACCTTGTCACCCGCGGGGGCGGTCAGCGAGCCGTTGTAGTGCACCGCCCCGGCGCCCTTGAGATCCACAATGGATTGCGCGACGGTGTCGGCGGTCGACGGCGCGGGCGCGGACACCGACCCGCCCGCGGGCGGGTCGTCGCCGGTGCACCCGGAACACAGCAGGACCGCCACCATCAGGGCGCCGAGTCCGTACCGCATCACGCCTTCAACGTTAGTTGACTGCCGGCTGAAGTCCGCTGTGCGGCACGGTCTGGCGCATATTCGCTACCTACCGGTGATCCTTCGCGCCGCGAGCCTGCCCGAGATGACGACAGGCGGAATCCCGACGCCCGGAGTGGTCCCGCACCCGGCGAGCACGGCGTTGTCCACGCCGGAGACCAGGTTGCGCGGCCGGAACGGGCCCGTCTGGCGGAACGTGTGCGCCAGCGAGAACGGGGTGCCCGCGCCGAGGCCCTGGGCCTCCCAGTCGGCGGGCGTGACCAGTTGCCGCACCTCGACCGACGAGCCGAAACCGGTCAGTCCGCGCTGTTCGAGCACGCCGATCAGCTCGTCGCGGTAGGCGGGCCCGACCCGGGGCCAGTCGATCCGGGACGTGCGCAGGTTCGGGCACGGGGCCAGCACCTGGACCACGTGGCGGTCGGCCGGCGCGAGCCCGGGGTCGGTCGCGGTCGGCCGCGTGACCAGCAGCGACGGGTCGGTCATCAGTTTCCCGCGCCGGGTGATCTCGTCGAAGGTCCGGTCCCACGCGCCGCCGAAGAAGATCGTGTGGTGCCCCAGCGCGTCCCACGAGCGGTCCACCCCGGCGTGCAGCACCACGGCCGACGGCGACCACTGCAACGGGAGCGGCCGTTTCGACGGCAAACCGAGCAGTCCGCGCGCCACCGGCAGGTCAGGCGTCAGGACGACGGCGTCGCACGCGATCCGCTCCCCTTCGGTCGTGCGCACGGCCGTCACGCGAGAACCGACACGCTCCAGCCACGCCGCGCCGCACGAGTACCGCACGTCAGCGCCTGCTGTGGCCGCTGCCTGCGCCATGTGCTCGGCGACCGCGGAAACACCGCCCTGCGGGAACCAGACGCCCGCGATGGTGTCCATGTACGCGATCACGGCGTACGCGGCCAGCGCCCGCCGCGGCGGGACACCGGCGTACAACGACTGGAACGAGAACAACCGCCGTAGCCGGTCGTCGGACAGGTGCTTCGCGATCGCGGGGCCGAGCCGTCCGAACCCGCCGAGCGCGACCAGGCTCGCCAGCCGCGACCCGACCAGGTCCAGAGGTGAGTCGAAGTTCGCGCCGATGAACGAATCCCGCTCGACCCGGTACAGCTCCGACAGCCACCGCCGCAGCTCCAGGTACCCGGTGGCCTCCGCGGGCCCGGCCACGCGGCGGACCTCGTCGGCCATCGCGTCGGCGTCCGGGTGTACGTGGATCGTGCTGCCGTCCGCGAAATGCGCGCGGTACGCCGGATCGAGCCTGGTCAGCTCCAGCATCGGCGCGCCGACGCCTGCCAGTGCCTCCTCGATCAGCTCGGGCATGGTGAGCACGCTCGCGCCTGAGTCGAACGTGTAGCCGCCCAGGCGCATCCGCCCGGCCCGCCCGCCCGGCGACGGCGCGGTTTCCAGCACGGTGACCCGGCGCCCGGCACCGAGCAGGTGCAGGGCGCAGGACAGACCCGAGAGACCGGCGCCGACCACCACGACGTGGTCGGTCCGGCCGGTGACGCTTCTCAGTGGTTCCTCCTGGTCGCCGCGATCGCCAGCTCGGCGAGCCGGTCACCGGCAGGCTCGGCCAGGTCCGCCGACTCCAGCGCCCGCATGGCGGTCCCGGTCAACGCCTCGATCTTGTCCTCGACCGAGTCGACCGCGCCGGACTCCCGCAGCACGGTCCTGGCCCGCTCGACGTCGTCGCTCGTGAGGTCCTGGCGGCCGAGGCAGTCGCGCAGCACGGCCGCGCCCGCCGCGTCCGCCTGCCGCAGGCCGAGCGCGACCAGCAGGGTCCGCTTGCCCTCGCGCAGGTCGTCACCGGCGGGCTTGCCGGTCACGTCGGTGTCGCCGAACACGCCGAGCAGGTCGTCACGCAGCTGGAAAGCCACGCCGATGTCCGCGCCGAACGTCCGCAGCCGCTCGATCACCTCGGGGTCGGCGCCCGCGAGGGTCGCGCCCATGTGCAGCGGGCGCTCCACGGTGTACGCGGCGGTCTTCATCCGCGCCACCCGCAACGCCGCCTCTGCCGACTCGTCGCCCTCCACCTGCGTGAGGATGTCCAGGTACTGGCCCGCGAGCATCTCCGAGCGCATCGCCTGCCACGGCTCGCTGGCCGACGCCAGCCGGTCCGGCGCGACGCCGGAGCCGTAGAACATGTCGTCCGCCCAGGCCAGCGCGATGTCGCCGAGCAGGATCGCGGCGGCCATGCCGAACCGGTCGGACGGGCCGAGCCAGCCGCGTTCCCGGTGCAGCCGCTCGAAGGTCACGTGCACCGTCGGCGAGCCCCGGCGGACCGCGGAGGCGTCCATCAGGTCGTCGTGCACCAACGCGCACCCCTGGATCAGTTCGAGACCGCTGACCGCACGCAGTACGGCCGAGGCGTCCGGTTCGCCACCGGCGCCACGCCACGCCCACCACGCGAACGTCGGGCGGATGCGCTTGCCGCCGCGCAGGATGAACTCGACCAGTGCGTCGAGTGCGTCCGCGAGCTCCTGGGTCAGGCTGGCCATCGTGGACTGCTTGGCCGCCAGGTACTCGGTCAAGGTGAGCTCGACGTGGGCTCTAACGGAGTCGTCAATGGTCGTCGGATGCACATGTCCATCGTCCGCCCCCGCGCACTTGGCCGACGCGGCGGGGTCGTCAGTCCCGATAGGCTTTCTCCCATGACGTCCGTGCTGGAGCGCATCAATGTCGGCAGAGCCACGTTCTCCGTCGAGTTCATGCCGCCCCGAGACGACGCCGACGAGCAGATCCTGTGGCGCTCGATCCGCGAACTCGAGGGCCTGGACCCGGCGTTCGTGTCGGTCACGTACGGCGCCGGGGGTTCCCGGCGCGACCGCACGATCCGCACCACCGGCCGCGTGGCCAGGGAGACGACCCTGGTGCCGATGGCGCATCTCACAGCCGTCGACCACTCGGTGGCCGAGTTGCGCAACGTCATCGGCTGGTACGCCGCGGTCGGCGTGCACAACGTGCTCGCGCTGCGCGGCGACCCGCCCGGCAACCCGATGGGGGAGTGGGTCAAGCACCCGCAGGGCCTGAGCTACGCCGAGGACCTCGTCCGCCTGGTGCGCGAGCTGGGTGACTTCTGCGTGGGAGTCGCGGCGTTCCCTTACGGGCACCCGCGGTGCCCGGACGTCGAGATGGACGCCGACCGCCTGGTGCAGAAGTTCCGCGCCGGCGCGGATTTCGCCGTCGGGCAGCTCTGCTACTCGGCCGAGGACTTCCTGCGCCTGCGTGACCGGGTGGCTGCCAAGGGCGGCAACGCCCCGATCCTGCCCGGCGTGATGCCTCTCACCACCCCGAAGATGCTCAGCAAGACGGTGGAGCTGTCCGGCGCGCCCGTGCCGCCGCACATCGCCGGCCGCCTCGAGCCGCTGACGGACGACCCGAAAGCCTTCCGGGCGGAAGGCATCGACGTGGTGACCGAGATGTGCCAGGAGTTGCTCGCCGAAGGCGTCGACGTGCTGCACTTCTACACGTTCAACCGGGCGAAGGCGACGAAAGAGGTACTGGGCCGGCTGGGTCTGATGCCCAGCCGCACGGCGTGACAAGCCCTACACGTACTCCGACATCTGTTCCTTGCGCCGGTTGCGGCGGTGCGTGAACAGGGCCAAGGCGAGCACGATCAACGCGGCGCCCACCGCGCCCGCGCCGACCACCAGCACCCACTTGGTCCACGACATCCCGGACTCGGCGTTGTACTGGGCGGTCGCCGACAGGTCGGTGATCCGGCCGGGGTTGAGCTTCCACAGGATCGTGTTGTCCATCTCCAGCGCGCCGTTGGTCTTGCCGATCGGGCCGGGGAAGGCGATCTTGAGCTGCACGTCGACCCCGTCCGGTCGCAGCTGGCTCAGGTCGGCGACCCCGGCGAGCGACACGATGTCGCCGGACCGCCGGAAGTTGAGCCGGTAGCGGCTGGTGACCGTGCTGATCGACTCCGCGAGGGTGCGCAGCTGGTCGAAGCTGAGCTGGTTGAACCGCACGGTCTGGCCGACGTAGCCGTCGGCCTTGTACGGCTCCATCGTGACCTGGCCGGACAGCTCGGCCGGCACCGTCAGCTGAGGCCCGACCTCCTCGGGTTTGGCCTGCACGGTGGCGATCTCGACGGTCCCGGAGACCAGGTCGTACGGGTCGATCGCCATCGCGGCCCGCACTCGTACGCAGCCGCTGAGGACGAACGCAAGCACGAGAAGGAGCGGCACTGCAGCCCACCGGCGGGCTGAACGGTGGGGAGCCTGGTGCACGGGCGCAACTATGCCAGCTTTGTCCAGCCCATTGCGAAATCCGGCGGGTTCGCCGCATATCCACAACGGGTAACGTCCCGGACATGGCCAATCACACTGCGGGGGTCCACGAGGCGAGTGAACGGTTCGTGGACGAGTACGCCACCCTTGACCCGATCGCCGCCACATACGCCGGTCTGACCGGATACGAGTCGGAGATGACCGATTTCTCCCCGGACGGCGACCGGCAACGCGCCGAGCTGTACGCCCGTTACCTGCGCCGGATCGAGGCGCTGGAACCGGCCGACGATTCCGAGACAGCCGCGAAAGCCCATTTCCTCGAACGCGTCGGGATCGAACTGGAACTGCACGAGGCGGGCCTGACCACCGGTCACCTGAACGTGATCGCGAGCACCGTGCAGAACGTCAGGGCGATCTTCGACCTGCTGCCGACCGACACCGCCGAGCAGTGGGCCGACATCCGCACCCTGCTCGGCAAGGTGCCCGGCGCCGTCGACGGCATCAAGGCGGGCCTGCGGGACGCGGCCGGGCGCGGTCAGCTGGTCGCGTTGCGGCAGGTCACCAAAGTCGCCGAACAGTGCGACACGTGGTCGGGCGCCGACGGCGAGTCGTTCTTCGGCGCGTTCGTCAAAGCGGCGCCGGACGCGCAATCGGCCGAGCTGGAATCCGCCGCGAACTCCGCCGCCGAGGCGTACGGCGACCTCGCGCGTTTCCTGCGTGCGGAGATCGCGGGCAAGGCGCCGGCGAAGGACGCCGTCGGCGAGGACGTCTACAAACTGTGGTCGCGGTATTTCCTCGGCGCACAACTGGATCTGCGCGAAGCGTACGAATGGGGCTGGACCGAGTTCTTCCGCGTGGAGAAGGAAATGGTCGCGGTCGCCGAACGGATCAAGGCGGGCGGTTCACTCGCCGACGCCGCGGCGGCACTGGACGCCGATCCGCGTTACCGGGTGCGCGGCCGCCGTGAATTCGAGCAGTGGATGCAGCAGTTGTCCGACAACGCGCTGGCCGAACTGCGTGGCGTGCACTTCGACATCCCGGACGCGTTGATGCGCCTCGACTGCAAGATCGCGCCGGACGGCGGCGGTGTCGGCGCGTACTACACCGGCCCCAGCGACGACTTCTCCCGCGCGGGCGCGATGTGGTGGTCGGTTCCGGCTGGCCGGGAGGACTTCAGCACGTGGCGTGAAGTGTCCACTGTGTACCACGAGGGTGTGCCGGGGCATCACCTGCAGATCGCCACCGGTGTGCACGAGGCCGAGTCGCTCAACCGCTACCAGCGCCTGCACGGCTGGGTGTCCGGGCACGGCGAGGGCTGGGCGCTGTACGCCGAGCGGCTGATGCAGGAGCTCGGCTACCTCACCGACGACGGTGACCTGATGGGCATGCTCGACGCGCACCTGTTCCGCGCCGCGCGGGTGATCATCGACATCGGGATGCACCTCGAGCTGGAAATCCCTGCGGGCAGCGGATTCCACGACGGCGAGCGGTGGACGCCGGAGCTGGGCCTCGAGTTCATGCTGACCCGCACGATCACCGACGCCGAGCACGTGCACGACGAGATCGACCGCTACCTCGGCTGGCCGGGGCAGGCGCCGTCGTACAAACTCGGCGAGCGCTACTGGCTGCAGCTGCGCGACGAGGCACGTCGCCGCGACGGGGAAGCCTTCGACATCAAGGACTTCCACATGCGCGCGCTGCGTCTCGGGTCGATGGGGCTGGACAACCTGGGGGCGAGCCTGCGCGGCTAGGGCCTGTGCCGGAGTCCGGCGAGGACGAGTGAGCAGACGGCGTCGAACGCCGCGTCGATGCCGTCCTGCTTCCACTCGCTCGCGTACGCCGGGTCGTGGAACCGGTTCGTCGCGTCGAAAACCGCGCGCGCGGTCCGGTCGACGTCGTCGAACGGCCCGAAGTCGCCTGCTTCGGCGCCGTCCCGCAGGATCGCGGCCAGTTCCGCGGTGAGCTCGGCGATGTGGTCGTCGACCACCGCGCTGCTTTCCCTGACCAGCGCGGTGAACGTGGCGAACAGTTCGGGGTCGTCGAGCACCTTGTGCCGTTTGCTGTCGAACAGCGTCGCCAGCCAGTTGCGCAGCCGCTCGGGTCCGGGCAGATCCGCTTCGGCCGCCAGCGCGACCGGTGCGTGCGCCCGGTCGAGCCACCGCCGTGTGACGGCTTCCCGCAACGCGGCCTTGCTCGGGAAGTGCCGGTACACACTGCCGTGGCTGACGCCGAGGGCGCGTGCGACGTCGACGACGGTCGCCTTGCTCGGGCCGAAGCGGCGCAGGACGTCCTGCGCCGCTTCGAGGATCTGGTCCGCGGTGAGCGTCTCGGGCATCAGCGTTCGCTGTCCAGCGTCCGCATCTGGGCGGGCGCGTACCGTTCGCCCGCGGCGGCGTCGACGGGCACAGCCTTTTCGATCATGCCGAGATCTTCCTCCGACAGTTCCACGCTCAGCGCACCGGCCGACTCCGCGAGGCGGTCACGCCTGCGCGCGCCGACGAGCGGCACGATGTCCTCTCCACGCGACAGTACCCACGCGACTGCCACCTGGGCGACGGAAACCGCCTTGTGGTCGGCGATCTCACGCAGCGCGTCGACCAGTTCCAGGTTGCGCGCCAGGTTGTCGCCCTGGAAGCGCGGGCTGTGGGAACGGAAGTCGGCGGCGGTGTGCGGCCGGTCGGCCGACCAGTGCCCGGACAGCAGGCCGCGCGACAGCACGCCGTACGCGGTCACTCCGATGCCCAGTTCCCGCAGCGCGGGCAGGATCGCGTCCTCCACGCTCCGGCTGATCAGCGAATACTCGATCTGCAAGTCGGCGATCGGGTGGACGGCGGCGGCGCGGCGGATGGTGTCCGCGCCGACTTCCGACAGCCCGATGTGCCGGACGTACCCGGCTTGCACCATCTCGGCGATCGCGCCGACGGTGTCCTCGACCGGGACGTTCGGGTCCAGCCGGGCGGGCCGGTAGACGTCGATGTGGTCGGTGCCGAGGCGGCGCAGCGTGTAGGACAGCGCTGTCTTCAGGGCGTTGGGGCTGGCGTCGTAGCCGAGCCACTCGCCCGCCGGGGAGCGCTGCGCGCCGAACTTCACGCTGATGACGACGTCGTCGCGGTTGCGGTCGCGCAACGCGCGGCCGATGAGCATCTCGTTGTGCCCCATGCCGTAGAAGTCGCCGGTGTCGATCAGCGTGATGCCGCTGTCGATCGCGGCGTGGATGGTGGCGATGCTCTCGGTCTCGTCGGCCGGACCGTACATGTCCGACATGCCCATCGCGCCGAGTCCCAGCTCGGACACCTCTGGGCCGGTCTTGCCAAGTCGACGGGTGCGCACGGGGGTTCCTCCTTGAAGCGGTGCTTCGAACGTGCTTCAAGTATGCACATTGCGATGACAGATTTCAATATCTGTCAGCTGAACTGTTGCGGACGGTATCTAACCATTTCCCCGCCGTGCTGCCACTCGAGCCACCCTATGCGGTGAAGTTGAACGTTTTTGCAGCTCAGAGCCGGTGTAGCGGTGCTTACCATCGCCATGCCCGGATCATCGCCGGGACGAACCCACAAGGAGAGAGACCACATGTCCAAACGATTGCCCGTGGTGCTGTCGTTGGCAGCACTCGGCCTGACCGCGGCGGTGCTGCCGGGTAGCGCGGCCGTTGTGGAGCGGGCCGATCAGGCCCGGGCCGAATGCACTGCCGACACCCCGGCGGTCAAAACCTTGCAGGACACCGTCAAGGCGGTGACCACCGTCGCGACCGACCCCACCAAGCTGCAGTCGGCGCTCGGTGACGTCTTCAACGCGGTGACAGGCGTGCAGGAAGCTGGCTGCCTGCCCGAGCTGCCCGCGAGCGCGCCGGTGCCACCGGCACCCCCGGCACCGCCCGCGCCGAAAGCCGTGGACGCCTGCCTGAAGCCGACCGTGGATCTGTTGAGTGCAGTGCTGGGCGGGGTCAGCGCCACACTCGCGGTGCCACCGGACGCGGCGGCCACGACAGCCGCGGTCACGAGGCTGGCCAGGGCCATCACCGCGATCAACGCGGCCAAATGCCTACCGGTCGAGCTCCCTGTCCCGGGTGTGGGGGTACCGCCACTACCGCCGGCGCCGCCGCTGCCGCCCGCGCCATTGCCGTAGGTGAGCGGCGGAATCCCCTCGTGAGCGGCTGGTCCGGGACCGGTCGCTCACGAGGACGTCATCGGCAGGTGCCTGCCGAGCACCGCGAACGGTCGCGGATCACCGGCGAACCGGTAGTTGCGCAGCACGTCGACGAAGCCGACCCGGCGGTACAGGCTCCACGCCCTGGTCCGGCCCTCCGGGGTGGACAGCAGTACCCGATCGTTGGGAACGTCCGCGAGCAGCGCTCGCAACAGCTGCTCCCCGGTGCCCCTGCCCTGGCTGTCCGGCCGGACGTGCAACTCGGTGAGCTCGAAGTAGTCCCGCATCCACTCGTCGGCGACCTCGGTACCGCCGAGTTCGACCACGCCGCGGCGGACCTGCTCGTGCCACCACTGCCCCGGGGCGCCCTTGTAGCCGTAGCAGATCCCGGTCAGCTTGTCGTTCTGGTCCAGCGCCGCCACGCAACGCCACCCCTCACGCAGCATGTGCGCCAACCACATCGGCGCCCGTTGCTCGGCTGTGCCCTTCGGGTAGCCCATGGCTGTGACGTACAGACCTAGCGCCTCGTAGAGCCGCGACCGCAACGCGTCGGCCGACAGCTCGACGAGCTGGCTTCTGTGCGATGGCGCGGCGGTCACGTCAGGAATCATCCTCCACGCTCCGAACGTCCGCAGCCGTCCCCCCGGTGAGGGCGACCAGCTGCTCGAACGTAGTCGGGTACACGGACTTAGGGTGCCCAGCCGCGGCCCAGACCGCCGCGTATGTGGCCAAATGGTTGTCCACGAGTGTACGGACCCGTCGCGGATGGCCGGCCGGGGCGACGCCGCCGATGGCCTGACCGGTGTTCTCCTTGACGAACGCGGGGTCGGCCTTGCCGATCTTGTCGGCGCCCACGAGCGCCGCGACCCTGGCGGTGTCTGCCCGGTGCGCGCCCGAGGTGAGCACCAGCAACGGCTCCACGCGGTCGCCGTACGTGGCGCGGAAGATCAGGCTGTTGGCGATCGCACCCGGTTCGATGCCCAGCGCCCGCGCGGCGGCTGCCGCGGTCCGCACCTCGTCGTCGAGGATCCGGATGCCCCGCGCGCACTCGGCCAGTCCGGCCTCCTGCAGCGCGGCCGTGAACTTTACGACAGCCGGGTGATCGTTGGTCGTCACCGGTCAATCACACCATGACCTGGATCGCCGCAGCTTGAGCGGCTGGCGTCGCCCAGGTAGACTCGAACACGTGTTCGAAATCGAACACGGCTGCCCGGTGGTGGGGCGGGGGAAGCGCCTCGCCACCGGGTCCACCGGCTTCCCCACGGTGGGTCGGCGTGGCCGCCTGGCCACGTCGAGGACGTGAGGAGGCCCTGATGTCAACCAGAGTCGACTTCCCGAACTCCCCCTCGCGTCGAGGCGGCAACTCGTGGGCCTCCGGCTCACCTGCCGCGCTGATGCGCCAGGCCGAATGCGGTATCGCCGCCGCTGAGGCGGAGACCGACCCGGCCGAGCGGTTCGCCCAGGCGTACCTGTCCGCGTTACGAGCGGCCGCCGCGATGCTCGCGCACCGCGGCCGTCCGCACCGGGGCCGCTCCCGGCCGACCAGCGCGTGGACGCTGCTGTCGTCGGTCGCGCCCGAGCTGCGTGAATGGGCCGCGTTCTTCGCGGCGCACTCGCGCACGAGGGCGGCGGTGCAGGCCGGCCGGATCCGGCTGGTCAGTGCCCGGTCGGCGGACGAACTGGTCCGGCAGGCAGGCGTGTTCGTCGGCCTGATCGCCCGGGTTGTCCCGGGGTGAGCGGACGGGCACTGACCGATCAGGCGAAGCTGCTGGACGTACTGGAGATCGAGGCCACGGTGCTGGCCGAAGCGGTGGACGGCGCGCGAGCGGATCTGCGGATCCCGAACTGCCCGGGACTGACCGTCGGGGAAACGGCCAGGCATGTGGGCAGCGTGTACCGGATGGCGTTGCAGTGGATGCGGACCGGGGACACCCCGCAGACGTGGCAGCGCCAGCCGGGGCCGTTCCAGTCGTTGCGGGACTACGTGATCAGCGGCGTGCGCGAACTGGTCGACGAACTCGCGGCACACGACCACGCCGAACCGTGCTCCACCTGGTGGGCGGCGGATTCGACATACGGTTTCTGGCGCAGGCGGATGGCGCACGAGACCGTGATCCACCGGGTGGACGTGCAGGCGGCGACCGAGCAGCCGATCGGCGAGATCGAGGACGACATCGCGGTCGACGGTGTCGACGAGGTCCTCACGCTGTGGTTCGGCCACCGCCTGACAGTCCAGGGAGTCGTCGGAACGAGAGACGCGACGGTGGCCGTGCTCACCGGCGACCGGGCGTGGCTGACCAGGACGACCACGGGCGGACTGGGCGCGTGGCGCCTGCCGGGCTCGGACGTCGAACGAGCGGACCTGGCCCGGGTCGACGCGAGAGTCGTCGGACAGCCGTCCAGTGTGTACCGCTACCTCTGGGGCCGTCTCGGCGAACGAGCGGTCCACCGGGAAGGAGACATAGACGCGATCAACCAGCTGTGGGCACTGATCCGCGTGGCGACCCGCTGACACGTCAGCCACGCGCGGCCAAGGTGATCACCTGATCAGGAGGGTTCCGCCGACGCGCGGCCGGAGCCCTCCTGTCCGCCTGTGCGGGCAGCGGCCGGGAACTGTCCGAGGGCGCTGCTAGCTTGCGGGTATGGCAACGAGACTCGTCAACGTCATCTTCGGTACCACGGATCCCGGGGCGCTGGCGGAGTTCTGGTCGAAGCTGCTCGGTTGGGAGGTCGTGGCCGAGCACGGCGAGATCGACGTGCGTGCGCCGTCGTCGCAGGGCTGGGAGTTCGACCTGGTCTTCGGCGAGGAGGCCGGGGCCAAGACCGCGCCCAACCGCATCCACCTCGATCTGGCCTCCGCCAGCCTGGACGACCAGGCCGCGATCATCGAGCGGGCGCGTGCGCTCGGTGCGGAACCGGTCGACATCGGGCAGCGGGACGTCCCCTGGGAGGTCATGGTGGACCTGGAGGGCAACGAGTTCTGTGTGCTCGAGCCGCGTGAGGTCTACAGCGACACCGGCGCGCTGGCGGCGATCGTCGTCAACGCACAGGACGCGGGAGAGCTCGCCGGGTTCTGGTCCGAGGCGGCTGGGTTCCGGCGCAGCGACAAGCCCGCTGGTGACGTCGGCCTGCGCGCGCCCAACGGTCGCGGGCCGTGGCTGGAGTTCCAGCACGGGCACGCTGCCAAGGCCGCCCGGAGCCGGAATCGGCTGCACCTGGACGTCCGCCCCTTCGCCGGTGACGACCAGGCGGCCGAGGTGGCCAGGCTCTGCCGGCTGGGGGCCAGGAAGCTCGACATCGGGCAGACGGACGTGCCCTGGGAGGTGATGGCCGACCCGGAGGACAACGAGTTCTGCGTGCTGTCGCCGCGGTAGGTGATCTCGCCGCCCTGCCCGGGCGGGGGATCCGGATCAGGCAGCAGGGTGACGTCGGGGAGCGTTTCCTGTCCTGAAAATCGCGGACAAGGCGGGTTCGGCCGTCACCTGCACCCGACTGGCGGCATGGTGCGGGCCCGAAAGCATGCAAACTGCTCACAACGCGTCATTGGCCCAGCGTCGACAGATACGTAGGATGATCCGTCGGCGAAGGTGAGACCGAGTGGGCGGTGACATGAGCGCTGGCGTGAGCACGATCAGCGATCGCATGGCGGACACTCGCGCGACGACCGCGCGAAGGGTGCTGCTGATAGCCGGGATTCTCCTGGTGGCGGCCAACCTCCGAGGTGCGCTGACCTCGGTGGGACCGTTGCTGGAGATGATCAGGCGATCGGAGGGACTCAGTGCGGGGCAGGCAGGCCTGCTCAGCGCGCTGCCGTTGCTGACCTTCGCGGTGTTCTCGCCGCAGGTGACCAGGCTGGCCCGGCTGGTCGGCATGGAACGGCTGACCTGGTACGCCCTGCTGACGCTGGCACTGGGGATCGTCCTTCGCTCCGTGCCGGTCACCGGAATGCTCTGGGCGGGGACTGTCCTGCTGGGCATGTCCATCTCGGTTGGCAACGTGCTGATCCCCGCACTGCTCAAAAGGGACTTTCCGGACCGTGTTGCGCCGATGACGAGTCTCTACTCGGCGACGATGAGTGTCGTCGGCGCGATTGTGTCCGGCCTCGCGGTGCCGCTGGCGGGTGTGCTGCCAGGTGGCTGGCGGACAGCGCTGGGCTGCGTCGCGGGACTGGCGCTCATCGCGTTCGCGATCTGGACTCCGCACGCGCTGGGCCGCCAGGCGCGACCGGTCGAACCGCCGTCGAGCGCCACCCGCACCCCGTGGCGTTCGGCGCTGGCCTGGCAGGTCACGGCGTACATGGGCCTGCAGTCGTTCGGCTTCTACATCGTGCTCTCGTGGTTCCCGGCGATCATGAACGACAACGGGACAAGCGAAGCCAACAGCGGCTGGCTGATGATGCTGCTGCAGGTGCTCGGCGTCACGATGAGCGCGTCGATCCCCTTGGTGGCCAACAAGATGCGTGACCAGCGACTGCTGGCGACGGGCGGCTCGCTGCTGAGCGCGGCCGGCTACCTCGGAATGCTCCTCGCGCCAGGACTGGCCGTGCTCTGGGTGGTCGTCGTCGGCCTGGCCAGCGGAATATGTTTCGTCCTGGCGTTGCTGTTCTTCACCCTGCGAGCAGAGGACTCCTTCGGCGCGGCAGCCCTGTCCGGAATGGCGCAGTCGATCGGCTACCTGTTCGCGACAACGGGTCCAGTCCTCTTCGGAAGCCTGCACGACTGGACGAGCAGCTGGTCCCTGCCGCTGACGGTCCTCATGACAGCGGCGCTGGTCCAAGCGTCCATCGGCCTCGGCGCAGGACGAAACCTCACGGTGAACCAGTTCGTCTGATCAGCCGGGGTTACTTCTCCCCGCGCCAGAACCACTGCGACTCACGGGCTTGGCGCATCGCCTCCTTGCGCTGGTCCGGTTCCAGCCGGTCGAGGTACAGCTTGCCGTCCAGGTGATCGGTCTCGTGCTGCAGGCACCGGGCCAGTTCCTTCTTGCCGGTGACCGAGATCGGCTTGTTCTTGGCGTCGACGCCTTTCACGGTCGCCTGCGCCGCGCGGCGGGTCGGGAACCACAGTTCGGGCACGGACAGGCAGCCTTCCGGACCGTCCTGTGTCTCCTCGGAAAGGTCCACGATCTGCGGGTTGACCACGTAGCCGTGCAGGCCGCCGACGTTGTAGCTGAACACGCGAAGCCCGACGCCGATCTGGGGCGCCGCGAGGCCCGCGCGCCCCGGAAGCAGCACGGTGTCCATCAAGTCGTCGATGAGCGCGCTCAGCCGGTGGTCGAAGTGGGTGACGGGGTCTGCCTGGGTGGTGAGGACCGGATCGCCGAGGTACCTCAACTCTCGGACGGCCATGGCGCCTCCTGTTCGACTGGGAGCAATGGGAACAATCGGGCTACAGCGGCAACGGGTCGTGCGTCCGGGCTGACCGGGCGGGTGGCGTAGCGGGCGAGCACGGCCCGGATCTGCGCACCGACTTCGGCCAGTTCGGCGGGTTCGAGAAATATCACCGAGCTGAAGGCGTCGTCGATCGACCATTCGGTCGGAGCGTCGTCCTTGAGCCGCAGCCAGCGCTGATATCCCTCGTCCTCCAGTTCTCTGGCCAGCGCACCGAGGTCCGGTTCGCCCGGCCGGTGGGCCAGCCGCCACGGCCGGACGCGGCCGTCGGTCGCGTCCGCCTCTTCGACGTAGCCGTACCGCGCGAGCTGTCGCAGGTGGAACGAGCACAGGCCGGAGCTGAAACCGAGCGCCTGCGCTGCCTGGGTCGAGGTCACGGTGTCCCGCTCACGCAGCAGCGCCAGCAACGCGGCGCGGATGGGATGGTCGGGGGGAGGCACTTTGCAAAGTCTACGCTTTGCAAACTTCAAAATCCAGCAGTGGTGGGGTTGACCTGGGGTGTTAGCGTACTGAAATGCAATATATTGGTCGTCTGGACCGATCGTTGCTCAGCGAACAGGCGCTCGGTGTCATCCGGCGCGCGATAGTCGCGGGAGAGCTGGCGCCAGGCACACCGGTCAAGGACGTGGAGCTGGCCACACGCATGGGCCTGTCCCGTACGCCTGTCCGTGAGGCATTGGCCCGCCTGACCGACGAAGGCCTGATCGAAACCAAGCCACACAGCTACACCCGCGTGACCCAGCTCGACTCGGCGGCGGTTCGGGACGCCCAAGCCGTTGTCCAGTCGATGCACGGCTTGGCCACGCGGCTCGCTGTCCCGAAAACCACCCCGAGGCACCTCGACGCGATGCGCGCGGCCAACCTCCGGTTCGCCGCGGCCGTCGACGCGAGCGCGCTGGAGGACGCGATCGCCTGCGACGACGCGTTCCACGACGTCCTGGTGCAGGCGAGTGAGAACCGGGCCATCGCCGCGACGATCCGCCGGTACACGCCGCTGCTGCACCGCGCGATCTACCTGTACCTGGGTTCGCCGTTGGGGCGTGACTCGGCCCCGATGCACGAGCGGATCATCGCGGCCTGCCAGGCGGGCGACCCGGCCGAAGCAGCCGGTCTCGCCGAGCGGAACTGGGCGACATTGGCTGTGCTGCTGGAAAAGAAGCCGTTGTCGGGCAGGTGACCGTGAGCCGTGTCAGTGTGATTGCCATGGAGGGTTCGTGACACTCGAGAACTTCGCCCGTTACCCCTTGCTGTTCGGTCCGTCGCCGGTTCACCCGCTTGAGCGGTTGACCGCGCATCTGGGTGGCGCTCGGCTGTGGGCCAAGCGCGAGGACTGCAACTCGCCACTTGCCTTCGGTGGCAACAAAACACGCAAACTCGAGTACCTCGTCGCCGACGCGATCGCGACCGGCTGCGACACACTCGTGTCCATCGGTGGCGTGCAGTCCAACCACACCAGGCAAGTCGCCGCGGCGGCGGCCCGTGCCGGTCTGAAATGCGTTCTGGTGCAGGAAAAGTGGGTGGACTGGGCGGACCCCGGCTACGCCACCACCGGCAACATCCAGCTGAGCCGGTTGCTGGGCGCCGAAGTGCGGCTCGACCCGTCCGGATTCAGCATCGGCATCCGTGAGTCGTGGCAACGCGCGATCGACGACGTGCGCGCGGCCGGTGGCACGCCGTACTCGATCCCGGCAGGCGCCTCCGACCACCCGCTCGGCGGTCTCGGCTTCGCCGGCTGGGCCGCGGAAGTACGCAAACAGGAAGCCGATCTGGGTGTCTTCTTCGACACGATCGTGGTGTGCTCGGTCACCGGCAGCACGCAGGCCGGCATGGTCGCCGGTTTCGCGGGCGACCGCCGGGTGATCGGGATCGACGCGTCGGCGAAACCAGGTGAGACACGCGACGCCGTCGCCAGGATCGCCCGGCAGACCGCGGCGAGGATCGGAACATCTGTTTCGGACAGCCACATCGAGCTGGACGAGCGCTACCACGCCGGCACATACGGAATCCCGGACGAGCGGACGGTCGAAGCCATGAGACTCGCGGCCAGGACCGACGCGGTGATCACCGATCCCGTCTACGAGGGCAAGTCCATGGCCGGGATGATCGACATGGTGGCGACCGGCGAGATCGCGAAGGACTCCACTGTGCTGTACGCGCACCTCGGCGGCCAGCCCGCGTTGAACGCGTACAGCACAGTGGAATTCTGACTACTGCTCCTGGAGCGGGATGCCCAGGTCGGTCAGCTTGCCCGGGTCCACCTGCTTGCCGGACCGGATCAGTGCCTTGATCGGGTCCACCACGTCCCACACGTTCACGTTCATCCCGGCCAGGACGCGGTTGTCCTTGAGCCAGAACGCGATGAACTCGCGGCCCGGCTTGTCGCCGCGGAACACCACACGGTCGTAGCCGGTGATGTCACCGATGTACTCCATGCCCAGGTCGTACTGGTCGGTGTAGAAGTACGGCAGTTCGTCGTACGTCGCCGATCCGCCGAGCATCCCGGTCGCGGCCACAGCCGGCTGGTTGAGCGCGTTCGCCCAGTGCTCCACGCGGACGCGCTTGCCCAGCAACGGGTGCTCGGCGTTGGCGATGTCGCCTGCCGCGAAGATGTCCGGGTCGGAGGTGCGCAGCGACGCGTCCACCAGCACACCGTTGTCCACGTCCAGTCCAGCGGCTTTGGCGAGCGCGACATTCGGCGTCGCGCCGATGCCCACCAGCACGGCGTCGGCCTCGACGACCGTTCCGTCGACCAAGCCGACGCTCTTGGCGCCGATCTGGTCGACTTCCACACCGAGACGCAGGTCGACACCGTTGGCGCGGTGCAGGTCCGCGTACACCTCGGCGGCTTCCGGGCCGATCGCCGCCAGCAGCGGCTGCTTCGCCGCTTCGAGCACGGTCACCTCGACACCGGCGTTGCGCGCGGCGGCGGTGACCTCCAGGCCGATCCAGCCCGCGCCGATCACGATCAGCCGCGCCGAGTTCGCGATGGCCGACTTGATCCGCTCCGAGTCGCCGATCCTGCGCAGGTGCAGCGCGTCCTCGGCGCCCGGGAACTCACGCGGGGAGGATCCCGTCGCCAGCAACAGCTTCGAGTACTCGACGGTCGAACCGTCGGACAGCGTCACCTGGTGCGCGGCGCGGTCGATGCCGGTCACGGAGACGCCGACCCGCAGGTCCACGTTGTTCTCGGCGTACCAGCCAGGGGCGTGCACGAACACGCTGTCGCGTTCGGCCTTGCCCTGCAGAAAGTCCTTCGACAACGGCGGCCGCTCGTATGGGCGGTCCTGCTCGTCGGCCACGAGCACGATGTCGCCGTCGAATCCTTGGTCACGCAGCGCTTCCGCGCCTTTGGCGCCGGCGAGGCCGCCGCCGGCGATGACGAAGGTGGTCACGCGAATTCCTCCAAGTTTCAGGCGTGGACGCCGGTGAGTGCGAAGAACTCCTGGCGTGAGCGGGCGTCGTCACGCAGGCTGCCCAGCAGAGTGGAAGTCACGGTGGTCGAACCGCTCGCCAGCACACCGCGGAGTGTCATGCAGGTGTGCTCGGCCTCGATCACCACCCCGATCCCACGCGGGCGCAGGTGGTCGTCGAGCCAGTCTGCGACCTGCTTGGTCAGCCGTTCCTGCACCTGAGGGCGGCAGGCGAAGTGCTCGACGATCCTGGCGAGCTTCGACAGCCCGAGAATCCGCTCACCGGGCAGGTAGCCGACGTGGGCGGTGCCGACGAACGGCAGCAGGTGGTGTTCGCACACCGATCTGACGGGGATGGCACGAGCCAGCACCAGCTCGTCGTAGCCCTCGTCGTTCGGGAACGTCGTCAGGTCGAACGGACGTGGGCTGAACAGCTCCGCGTAGGCGCGCGCCATCCGGCCGGGCGTGCCTCGAAGGCTCTCCGTGTCGGTCGGCACGCCGAGCGCGTGCAGGAACGCCTTGGCGGCGTCCTCCGCGGCGGCGAGATCGACACCGGTGTCCGGCTCGTGGACGACCCGCAGAGCGGTACCGGCACGCATAAGCGACTCCTCTTGACCCTGGTTACACCAACAAATATTGGTCTTATTCAGAGTGAAGGTCAAGAACTGGGACGTTGCGGTGCTCCTCGATGTGTTTTCGACCATAGAACTTGCCGATATGGTAGTGGGGTGAGCTCGCCGGAGATCAAAGCTGTCGCGGCGCTGGACGACGATCTGCGCTGGCGGATGTACACGTTCATCCGCGCCGAGCGGCGCCCGGTGACCAGGGACGAAGCGGCCGCGTCGGTGGGGATCTCCCGCAAGCTCGCCGCGTTCCACCTGGACAAGCTGGTCGACGCGGGCCTGCTGATGGCCGGCTACCAGGCGGCCGGGAAGGTCGGGCGGGCGCCGAAGGTCTACGAACCGGCGAACGTGGACATCCGGGTAGCCATCCCACAACGACAGCATGACGTGCTGGCCGGGATCCTGCTGGACGCCGTCGTGGAGCAGGACGTGGGCGACGCGGCAGTGCGCACAGCGGCCCGGCGCGGCGAGAAACTCGGTGCGCACGAGCGGAACGAGGCGAGACTGGGCCGTCTCGGCGTGGAAAGGGCGCTCACGGTCGCCCAGGACGTGCTGGCGCGCCACGGCTTCGAACCGGCGCGGGAAAGTCCCACCTGTGTACGCCTGCGCAACTGCCCGTTCCACCCGCTGGCCGCGACCGCACCCGAGCTGGTCTGCGGAATCAACCAGGCTTTCCTGAACGGTCTGCTCGACGGTTTGCAGGCGCCCGCCGTGCGCGCCGTCCTCGTCGAACCGGCGCCAGGGGAATGCTGTGTCCAGCTGCGCGGCGCTGACACAACGAATCCTGGCCAATCCTGACTGCTGGAACGGCCGAGACTCGCGGCAGTGGTCGTGGTCGGGTCCTGAGAAGGCCAGTGCGGGAGTTGGCGACTGTCCGGGCGTGGTATTCGTGGTGATGCCGTTGACAAGCCGGGTCCAGGCCAGTCCTGATCGTCGGACTGGCCTGGACTCGCGGCAGCGGTGTGCGGTTATTCGGCCGCGGTCAGCCGCTGTGGTGCCACGTTGATGCCGTTGACCTCGACAGTCGGCCGCCTGGTCGGCTGGTGTGACGCCTGGACGGTGACGGACTCACCTGGCCACAGCGCCACGTAGTTGTCCGACCAGGTCACGGGCAGCAGCTGTGAACCATCAGCCTTGCGCAGCGTCAGCTGTGCCGCGGGGATGATGCTGGTCGACGTGTTGCGGATGGTCACCGTGGTCCTGTCGCCGAAGCTGCGGGCACGCACGTCGACCGACGCCTTGGGCAGCGCGGCCAGGCCCTTCAGGTCCGCGAACTGGCTGACCGGGGTGTAGTACCAGTCGCTGTTCGCCCAATCCGGTACATCCGGCTTCGACGAAAGCCAATACGTGTTCCTGCTGACGTCCTTGCCGTGCGCGTCGGTCAGCTTCAGCCGGACGAAGTACGTCGCCGACAGGTTCGGCACCTCCGGCAGGGTGAACACCTCGGCCACCCCCGGCAGCGAGACCGAGATCCCGCTCTTGGTCTGGCTGTGCGCCAGTTTTCCGTCGATCGTGTAGACCTCGGCCGTCGCGGTCAGCCGGTCGGCCTTCTTCGGGGACTGGCCTGCGACGACCACCGACCGGTCGTCGTAGGAGTACTGGATGTGGACCGGCTCGTTCGCCTTCTTGGCGCCGAAGTAGGCGCCGGCCGGGTTGAGGTCGTAGCTGTAGAGGTGCCAGTTCAGCGACGGCCACGCGTTGTTGAGCATCCAGTAGATGAACCCGGTAGCCGGTCGTTCCGCGTTCATCCGCCGCGCGTTGGCCTCGAACTGGGCGCGGACCTGCTCGTAGTTGGCCAGCTGGGCCTTGTCGACGTAGTCGGGGAGACTGGTCGGCGTGCCGTAGCGCTGCGCCAGCGCGTTGCTGAACAGGTAGAGGTTGTTGAACGGCTCGTTGCCGCGGCCGGTGTGGAACTGCGGCGTCGCGGGCTCACGCCAGAGCTGCTCCTGCTCGGTCGCGTTCAGCATGCCCTTCACGGTGTCCAAGGCCGGGATGGAGTGCCCGGCGCTGAGCTCACCACCGAACCCGAAGGCCGCCCCGAGCTGGTTGCCGTACCAGTAGTTCGGCGGTACCCAGTCGTACGGGCCTTCCATCTTGCTGCCGGACGACCCCAGCGGTGGCTGCGGTCCACCATTGAGTGAAGCCGCGGGCACGACCGGGTTGGCCCAGCCGACCTTGTCGAACTCCGCGAGGTACATCCGCTGCACGTTCTCCGGCGGCGAGATGTCGCTGCCGATCAGGAAGGCGATCACACTCGGGTGGTTGCGCAGCAGCCGTGCCTGCGCGTTCAGCGAACCGGCCGCGATCGGGTAGTCCTCGGGCTTCCATTCGTCGCCGCCCCAGCCGGTCCACGGCTCCCACTTGTCACAGCATTCCCAGCCGGGCAGCAGCATGATGCCGTAGCGGTCGGCGAGCTCGTAGAACTCCGGGGTCTCCAGCTTGCCTTCCAGCCGGATGGCGTTGAGGCCCATGTCCCGCGTGTAGCGCAGCTGGGCGTCGACGCGTTCCGGTTGCGTGCGCAGCAACAGGTCCGACGCCCAGCCACCGCCGCGGATCTGGATCTGCTTGCCGTTGACGATGAACTGCCTGTCGCCCTTGGCGTTGAGGTTCGACACAACGTCACGGATGCCGAACTTCGTCTCGGTGTGATCCGAGGCCCGGCCGTTCACCCGTGCGGTCAGGTCCAGCCGGTACAACGGCTGCTCGCCGTACTGGTACGGCCACCACACACGCGGGTTGCGGAGGGTCTCCGGCGCGAACGCGACGGTCCTGGTCTCGCCCGCGTTCAGCCGGACCGGCTGGCTGATCCGTCGTGACGCGACTTCGCCCTGCAGCAGAACGGTTTGCGGGGCGTTGGTGTTGTTGCGCACCTCGGCGAACGCCTTCACCTCAGCCGATTCCAGGCCGGGCAGCGCGAGCTTGGTGTGCACGTACGAACCGGCCAGGGACACCGCGCCGCCACGAGCGATCTCGACGTCGCGGAACAGGCCCATGTTGTTGTCGGGCGCGGGCTGGGCCCAGTCGATCCAGCTGATCGCGAAGTCCTTCTTCGGATCCGCCGGCGCGACCTTGATGGCCAGCGCGTTGCGGCCGGGTTTGACCAGCGCGCTGATGTCGAACTCCCGTGCGTTGTACACGCCGACGACGTCGCCGAGCCTGGTGCCGTTGAGGAACACCTCGCCGCGCGAGATGACACCAGGGATTTTCAGCACGGTGTTGGGCGACCGGTCCCGTACGTGGAACTCGGTGCGGTACCACCACGGCACCTGGAAGTCCGCGCGATTGACGTTGTCGCGCAGATTCGTGCCGTGGAAAAGGTTGGGGTAGCGCCCGTTTTGTACCAGGCCGGCCAGTACGGTGGAGCGTGGGCCGGCCCGGTACCACCGGGAGCCGTCGTAGCGCGGCTGGGAGATCTCCTCACCGGCCGATGCCAGTTGCGCGGAGGACTGGATCTGCCAGCCCGAGATCGCGGTGTCGCCGGACTCTGCCTCGGACAACGTCGTGACCACATCAGCCTGCGCGGCGACACTGGCGGGTGCCAGCGAAAGCGTCAGCAGGACAGCCAGGGATAGGGCGACACGCACCCGTAACGCGGACATGCGGGGCCTCCTCGGGGCCAGAGACCGCCTATTAATAGGGAACTTTCTTTACGAAGTCAATGCCCTGTGGCGGAGGACAGCCCGTTGACCTGCGCCGAACGGATGCAGGGGAGCCCGGCTGGAGGAGTGGAGGAGCGCGGCAGGCGGTTACCGGATCACGATCGCCGGACGAGCAACTGCGCCCAGGCGAGTGCGCGCCGGATTCGCGCGCCGGTCGACCCGGCGTCGTTCGACACGTTCACCGTGTGCATCCAGCCCGACGTGGAAGTCTCTTTGACGATGACCGGGATCCGCTGATAAGCACCGGCGACGGCACTGTGCCTGACCACCTCGTCGTAGAACCACTCCGACGTGATGACCGCGAGCACTCCCGGCGCCCGGCGGAACGCGCTTTTGAGTTCCGGCGCGTCGAGCAGCCGGAAGGTCAGGTTGATCGAGTTGCCGGTCGCGCCGTGCTCGTCGCGGGCGACCTCACCGGCGTGCATGGCCAGCCGCAGCCGGATCCGTTCCGCCGGGGGATGCCGGGAATTGTGACTGCGCAACGACTTCGCCAGCGCGATCGGCAGCGCCTCGGCCAGTCGCACCTTGTCGGTGCGGATGGGCGCGAGGATGAACACGCCGTCGCCGCGGTCGGCGTGGTGGCACCGGATCCACCGAACCCCGGCGGCCCGCAGCCCCCGCTGGACCGCGCGGTACATCGTCTCGCGGACAATGAGCTGGTTGGGCCTGATCCTGGTGTGGTCACCGAACCCTTCGACATCGACGACAATTATTGTCCGGTGGACAGCTCGCCGCTTCACGGCTGATGAGCCTAATCCTCTGTGGCAGGCTGCAACTTGCAAATCGCGGGCTAGTCACCCGATGGGATTATTTGACGGTCGGAATTCCTACTCCAGCGCGGCGGCGAGCAGATCCCGCAATGCCGGGTCGGCGAGCTGACCGGCCGACCGGACCTTGAGGTGCCGGTGGACCTTTCCAGTGCCCTGCATGAGATTCGCCGGGTCGTCGAGCGCGGCCCCACCGGCGATCCCCAGCCGGACGTAGCCGCTGAAGGGCGCGACGGTGAATTTGAGTCCTTTGTAGCCGGTAGTGGTGCCGTATCCGATGTTCTCGTCGTCGGCGGTGAGCACCGCGTCCGGGAACAGCTCCAGGAGCAGTTCGTGCACCTGGCGGGTGAGCGCCCCGCCTTTCTCGAGGATCTTGTCCACATCGCCCATCCGGAACCTCCCGTGAGTACCTTGCCGCCGTACCCGACAAGATACTCACGGAGAGGGATTTTCAGAGTTGGGCGTCAGGCGGGAACTTGGTCACGGCCGTGCTGACCGCGCCGGCGACAGCGTCGTGGTAGGCGCTGTTGAGCTCACCATTGGTGAGATACCCCGGCTTGAGCTGGTTCGGGTGCTGCGGATCGGCGACCGCGCCCGCGACGTCGATGACGTCGTTGGCACCGTACCGGAGGTAGTTGGCCAGCAGGTCGGCGTTGAGCTCACGCCTGCGCTGCTCCCTCGGATCGAGATCCGGCAATCCCAGCGCCGGGATCGTCGTCAGCACGACCCGTACGAGATTCCCGTCGGCCCGCCGGGTGTTGCGGATCCCGGCCGGACCGGTCGTGTGCATCAGCTCGGTGAGCTGCTGGGTGATCGTCGTCTTGCCTGCCCCGGTGAGGATGTCGTTGGCGCCGACAGCGACGACGACGGTGCGCAGATTCGGCTGGTTGAGCGCGGTCCGGTCCAGTGTGCGGTCGGCCAGCGTGGCCGTGGACGCGCCAAGACCGGCACGAGGGCGGTACGCCGAGTCGCCGAGACGGAGTATCCCGGCATCGGTGTACATGGCGATGCCCTGGTACGCCCGGACTTCCGACACAGAGCCCTTCAGCGCACGCCCGATCGTCAGCGGGCCCGAACTCGCCAAGGACGTGATGGCAGAGCTTGTCTGCTGGTACATGCCGTCCACGTAGAGCGTGACGTTCCGGCTCGCGGAGTCGTGGATGCCGACCAGATGCGTCCAGGTCCCGGTCTGGATGTCGGCGTTGGACACCGCGCTCACCGTCGCCGCCCCTGCCGTGTCGCTGACAGGCACCGTGAAAGCCCACTTCGTACCATCAGTGCGCAGGGAGAACGCTGTCGTGTTCTGGCCCTGCTGGCTGACGACTGTCTGAGCGGTCTTCTCGTTGACCTTGACCCACGCGGAGACGGTGTAGCTGGCATCCGTGGCCAGGACAGGTCCTGAGGTGGCCAGCGTCCCGGTGCCGTCGAGCGCGGCAACTCCGCCGCGGTCAGTGCTCCACGTGACACCGCCGGTGACGGTCGTGTGCGCCGTCCCAGCCGAGTCGCGTCCGTTGCCGTTGAGGTTCCACTGGCCTGACGGCGAGATCCCACCGCGGCTGGCGTTGACCAGCCCGCCGGGCACCGGAACCCCACCCGCGGCGAGTTTGCCGGGCAGGCTGTCGACCCATGTGTTGACGCCGTTGCTGAACTGGTCACCCAGCACCACAACCGTTCCGTGCTGGTTGTCCGTCGTTGAGACCTCGAGAGCGGACACGAAACGTGGGCCGTCGAGCGTCGTGGTGAACGGAGTTCCCGTGCTGTCCGCTGTCGCGTTGCCGTTCGCGAGCAAGGTTGTTTCCGCCGGGCTCGTGTGGACGGGCGCGACGGTTACCGCGTTCGGCAAGTGAACGCTGACAATCAGATTGCCTGAACCGCCACTCACGGCCGGGTACGAAACCGGGTCGCTGAGCATCTCCCCACCGGCGGGCAGTGTGACTGCCGCGTTGCCGCCGAACGTGAGTCTGACCGGTGCCGCGAGAGTCGCCCCGCTCGTGCCGCTCTGCGCCGCGATCGTGGCGGCGTCAACGGTGACCGGCGTGTTGCCATTGGTGTTGTTCAGTTTGACGCGGACGTGCCCACCCCTGGTGCTCGGCTTGATCACCGTGCGCAGTGTCTGGTCGGCGAACCGCGCACCGCCCGGCGCCGGTCGTGCCATGTCGGCAGGAGCGGACCAGGATCCGATCCACCCGGTGGCGACTGCTCGCGGTGCCATCGAGAACACGTGCAACGCCGAGGAACAGCTGCCGGGCAACATGTTCGTTCCGTAGTTGGGCAGCGTGACAGCCTGGAGCGTCTTGGTCGGGTCGGCGGGCAGGGACACCGCGTGGATCCTCGGCAGGACAGTCATGTCCTTGCCGGCCAGCCGGTTGCGGTAAGGCAGGACGAAGGCTGTGTCGTTGGTGCGCCCACCGGCCCAGTCGTCCACTTCGGGCAGCCGGGAATCCTGGGTGGTGCCGTCGGTGTACCGGATGGTCGCCGTGGCAACCGGGCTGACGCCGCACGTCGAGGCGACGAGCAGACTGACCGCGGTGGCCTTGACCTGGTCGATCGGGATCGTCTGGCCGATCGCGACCACGTTGTCGCCCGCACTCGTCGCAGCGGGCATCGTGAACCTGGCACCGTTGACCGTCGCCACGGCGCCCGGACCGTATCCGGCGGCCGCCATCGTCTGGGCGGACAACGACGCGTCACCGAGATCGAGGTTCGCCGGTGAGCCGTCAGCGCCGATTCCGTCGTTGTTCATCGCCGCGCTGAAACTGGCGGCCGTGACATTGTTGACGGCGACGGCGGTCAGATAGTCCACAGTGGCCTGAAAGCCGTTCGCCGCCGTGTTCTTGCCCACGGCAGTGATGGTCAGCCTGTGCGAGCCGGCTGTCAGATGCGCTCCGCCAAGAGGCTGGAAGACGCTCGCGCCGTCACCCGGTGCGTATCCGTCCCACGGAGTGGAGTCCGTGCGTTGCAGGGGAATCCCGTCGACAGCGATCCTCAGCTGACCGTGGTCGGGGCGTTTGGTCAGACCGATGCCCATGGCGTAGTCGGCCTCCAGCGGCACCTGGAACGTGAGGTCCAGCGACTGGTTCACCGCGTTCGCCTGGAATCCCAGCGCAGCGCCCTGTGACCAGGCCGGGCCGCCGGCCGCTCGCTGGTTGACCACGACAGGGACGTTCTGCCCGGCGGGCTGGCTCGGCGTGACCTGCTGGCGATCCTCAACCTCGTACCTGCGCGTCTGAGAGAGGCTGATGTAGTCGACAGCCGTCCCGTACTTGATGCCGATCGACTGTGGATTGGTGTTGACGCCCTTCACCGTCAGCGTGTGCGTTCCCTTGGTCAGGTGCCGGACACCGAGAGGCTGGTGATTGGTCTGGAGCCGGGGTGAGTAGGTGTCGATCGGCCGTTCCGGATCCGCCGAGTCGAACTGCTGCCCGATCCGCACACCGTCCAGCTCGAACACGGCCTTGCCGAAATCGTTCGCCTTCGTGAGTCCGATGCCGATGTCGTAGTCGCTCTCCACAGCCGTGCCGAAGGACATCGTGAAGGCCTGCCCGGCCGCGTTGCACGGGTGGAACACCTGAGAACCGCCGGACAGGCCGATGTCGCCACGAGGCTGCACGTAAGGAGTGCAGCTCTGTCCGGCTGGCTGCGAGAGAGGGAGGTTCTCAGCCTCGAGCCGCTGAGCGGACGAGCCGGTGTTGGGTGCGACGTGGAACGTGTACGGCTGGGACTCCGGCGACAGGTTGTGCGCGTCGTCGAAGCTGCGCACGTGCAGGGTGTGATACCCCGGCGGCAAACCGGCCGGGATCGGGATCCAGTTGGTGGCCTGCCCGGTGTGCGGGATCCAGCCGCCGCTGGTGCCGAAAGCCTTGTTGTACATGCAGTCTGTCGTCTTGGGGACGGTCTGTGTACCCGATCCGGTGAACGTGTACGTGTAGCCGGCGATGTTGCTCGCGCCGTTGGCGTTCACCGCGATCGCCCCAGGCGCGCCGTTGGGAGCGCCCCAGTACCCGGCGGGGTAGTCGATGCTGGCATCGATCACCGGCGCGGCGGCCGGGGGAACGGCGCGGACGATGAACGGATACTGTCCGCTCACAGCGGCCTTCATGTTGTGCGGGTGGTCGGGACTGGTCTCCGCAAGCACGCTGAACTGGTACGGGCCGTCCTTGAGGGGATCGGCCAGTTGCCAGCCACCCGTGCTGCCAGAGGCGATCGTGGTGTTACCGACACGGACGAAGGTGCCACCGCTCAGCACGTAGTTCAGTCGCAGGTTCAACGGTGGCGCGTTGTTGTCGCTCGCTGCGGCGTACAACACCGGGCGGGCGTCCGAGGTGATCGGTTTGCCGTCACACCGGACCTCGTTGGACACGCGCAGCCCGGTTGCCTGGTTGGGCGGATAGCTGAACGGGACGTCCAGCAGCGGGTTGTTGTCGAAAACCTTCCACTGCAAGTCGTTGTTCTCGTCAGGTGCGGCGACACCGAAGTTGAGCGCCGACCAGCCGTTGTCGACGGCACTCTGTACCCAGTCGCCCGCGTAGAACCGCACAGAGCGCCCTCCGCCGGTGCACTGGTCACCTGCCTCCGAGGATTGCGTGTCAAGAGAGTGCAGGAGCGGACCGGCCCACTTCGTATGCGCGCCGAATCCCCCTGCGGCATGGAGAGTCGTCGGTTCCGGGACGCAAGCGTGCGCGGCGTGCAGTTGCCCGATGTAGAACTGGCCGTCGAACAATTTGGGTTTGTGGCCGTTGCGCGGGAGAAGAGCGCTGACGTCGAAGCTGAAGAACGACCGCGCTGTCCACGTGCCCCTGCATTCGCCGTCGCGGTTGTAGCAGCGACCAGCACGGGCCGGTGCCGCCGCGTTGAACGACTCCCAGCCGTTGGACGTCACTTCGGCCCAGTTGCTCCGATTGCGCGAGAAAACCGGGTCGATGTAGAGCGGGTACGTGACGCCGGGGCCGGTGAGCGCCGCCGGGTCGGGGATCAGTGCCATCTCCACAGCCGCCCGGGCGCCGCGCGCGGCTGCCTTCGGAGTGACGACGGACTTGAGCTCGCTCACCTTGCCACCGCCGGAGAACACGGCAGTAGGTGCCGGGCCGACGTTCGGGTCGTGGCTGGAGTCCCACATCAGCGGGGTCGATTGGGCGAAGACGGCTTTGCCTGTCGAGTCGAACGCGGTCAGCACACCTTCGTCGCCCGCCCGCAGGTCGAGGTTGGTGGCTTCGACGTCGGTTCTGATGCTGGCCAGCGCCGGGTTCTTCGCCGCGTCGGCGTTCCGCACGACCAGGGTCTGGGTGTAGGTGTCCGAGTCGGCGACCAGTTTGAGGTCGACGCCCGGCAGGACATCGGCGTACGTCGCGGTGTTGCCGTTGAGAACCGGTTTGGGCAGCGGCCCCGGCCACCGGACCGACACGGCGCCACCACCATCGGCCACCCGGACGATCGGCTTGTCGCCTCCGCCGGAGAACGCCATGTCCGCGGCAGCGGCGACGGGTGTGACCGTACCGTCGGCGTTGACCTTCAACGTGGTGTCGATGCCACGCCAAACGCCGTCCTTCTTGACCCGCACCGGGCGGGCGTTCGACCGGAGCGTGAAGCTGCCGTTCGGATTCGCCAGCACCTGGCTCTTCTCGGTGTTCCTCTCCGGAATCTCCACCGGTGCGCCGGTCCGCGCCGCGCGCTGCACGGCGTCGGCCTCGGGGTCGGCCTTGCCGGACCCCGGTTCCTGCTTCGCAGGCTCAACCCGTTTCTGTGCTGTCTGCGCTGACGCAGCCGGTGCGAACACGACCGGCAGCGCCCCCAGTAACGTCGTGCTCAGCGCGGCCGCGAGCATGGATCTCCACCGCATGGCGGTGACTCCTCCCTAACCCAGGTTCTCTCAAGCCCGCGGAGCGAAACACCTCAGGCTCACGTCGCGCTTTCACGGCCCGGAACCGGTGAAAACCCCGTGAAATGGCGTCCTGCTGAACTCGCCGCTGGTGTCATGTCCCGATTTGGGGGTGGATATGTCGACAGATGTCGGTCGTTGGAGACCGGGCTGGCGTGGGTCCGCAGCAGGTATGGCAGCTGTGCTGTTCAGCACGCTCGTCGCCGCTGTCGGAGTCCCGGCGTCCGCAGCGCCGAGCAACCGGCCGCCGGTACCACAGGAGAAGGTGATCCCACATTCCGTTGTACCACTGGGAAAACAACACGTAGCAGCGACCCGGGACGAAGGCCCGCGGCGGGCCATCAGCTGGCCGGCCGCCGGCACCGCCGAGGTGGACTTCGCCGCAGCGCGCAAAGCCGACCAAGCGAGCGGTCTGCCGGTCAGGCTGCGTGAGCCGGCAGGCCCTGAGAAAGTCCGAGTGGCCATGGCTGACCAGGCCGTGAGCCGCCGAGCCGGCGTGACCGGTGTGCTTGTCGCGCTGGACCTCCACGCCGGCAAGCCAGGCCCGGCGACAGTCAGCGTCGACTACAGCTCGTTCCGGTACGCCGCCGGCGCGGACTTCGGATCACGGCTGCGTCTGGTGCGGATGCCCGCATGCGCGGTGACCACGCCCGACGTCCCCGACTGTCAGCGGCAGACGCCGCTGACTTCCCGCAACGATGCCTCGGCTCAGACCGTCACAGCCACTGTTCCAGTGGAAAAGCAGACCGTCGTCGCCGCCGTCGGCGGGCCGTCGGGCGCACAGGGCACGTTCGAGGCAAGCTCCCTGTCGCCATCGGGCACGTGGGGCACGTCCGGCAACTCGGGATCGTTCACCTGGAGCTATCCCATCACGGCGCCGTCGACGGCGGGCGGCGGCGCGTCAGTGGCCCTCTCGTACGACTCCGGCAGCGTCGACGGCCGGACCTCGGGCACCAACAGCCAGCCGTCATGGATCGGGCAGGGCTGGGAGTACTCGCCAGGCTACATCGAGCGCACCTACCGCGCCTGCTCGACGGACGAAGCTCTGCCGAAGGAGCACCGGACCGACGATCTGTGCTGGGCGGGGCAGATCGTGACGCTGAACCTGGACGGGAAATCGACGCCGCTCGTCTTCGACGCCGCCACCGGCTGGCACACCGGTTCCGAGAACGGTGCCAGGATCCAGCTCGTCAACGACCCAGGCAACGGCGCCTACCGGGGCGAGTACTGGAAGATCACCACGACGGATGGAACCTCGTACTACTTCGGCCGAGACAAGGGGCCCGGCCACACCGGCCAGCAGGTGACCAATTCCGCGTGGACGGTACCGGTGTACGGGCCGAAACCCGGGAATCCCTGCTACAACGCGGCGGGGTTCGACAAGTCCACCTGCACGCAGGCGTGGCGCTGGAACCTGGATTTCGTCGAGGATCCGGTCGGCAACGTGAAGGCGTACTACTACGACAGGGAAACCGGCTTCTACGGGCCGAACAAGAACACGACCTCGGTCGAGTACACCCGAGGCGGCGTGCTGCGCCGGATCGACTACGGCATCCGCCTGAAGAACGGCAGCATGTACGGCCAGACCGTGCCGGGCCAGGTGCTGTTCGACGTCACCGAGCGGTGCACGCCCAACGGCGCGATCACGTGTGCGCCCGACCAGTTCAAGCGCGAGAACGCCCTGCACTGGCCGGACACGCCGGTGGACATGGACTGCAAGAAGGACGCCAAGTGCGAGAACCACTCGCCGACGTTCTGGTCGACGAAGCGGTTGTCCACGATCACCACGCAGTACAACGCGGGTGCGGGTCCAATCAAGGTGGACGTCTACCGGCTGACACAGTCCTTCCCGGGTGTCGGCGACCTCGAGTTGCGGCTGGACCAGATCGAGCGCACCGGGTTCGGCAAGGACGGCAAGTCGATCGTACTGCCACCGGTGAAGTTCACCAGCCAGATGTACGCCAACCGGGTGGAGGGGTACAACAACCACCCGCCCCTGCCGCACTGGCGGCTGACGAACGTCACCACCGAGACCGGTTCGTCCATCAACGTCAAGTACAGCGAGGTCGAGTGCACGGCGACGAACGTGCCCGCCGACCAGTCGAACGTGGGCAAGCGGTGCTTCCCGGTCTACTGGGGACTCGACCTGAACAACCCGGACCTGGTGCTGGACTACTTCCACAAGTACGTGGTCGACCAAGTGGAAGTCCAGGATTGGGAAGCTGTCTCGCCGACCCAGACCACGACGTACACGTACGTCGGCGCCCCGGCCTGGCACTTCGACGACAACGAGGTCGTCAAACCGAAGAACCGCACCTACGGCCAGTTCCGAGGCTACGGCCAGGTGGAGGTCCGGACCGGAAAGGCGCCTGACAAGACGACGCTGACCCGCACGACGTACTACCGCGGGATGAACGACGACGTCATGCCCAAGGGAGGCAAGCGCCCGGCGGAGGTGGTGAACTCGCTGGGTGAGAAAGTGCCGGACAACGACAACTTCGCCGGAAGCGTCCGTGAGGTGCAGACGTTCGACGGCAACGAACTCGTGTCGTCGTCGATCACCGACATGAAGGTCGTCAAGACCACTGCCACTCGCAAGCGCGACGGCATGAACGCGCTGACCGCGGACATAGTCGCCACCGAACGCAGCCGTGACTTCACTGCTCTCGCAGCTGGTGGCACACGCGGAACGAAAACCGTCAACGAATACGACGCCATCGGACGGCTGAGCGCCACCACCAGCTCAGGCGACGGCGTGGCGGACATGTGCACCACCATGAAGTACGCCGACAACACCGAGTCCTGGATCCGCGACCGCGTCAAGGAAGTGATCACGTCACTCCAGGCCTGCCCGGCCACTGGCGGGGACCAGTCGCCGATCATCGCGGCGACTCAGACTTACTACGACGGCCAGGACAAGCTGGGGGTCATCACGGGAGCCGGTCTGGCGACTCGAACCGACACCGCGACCGCGAACACCAACGGCTCCTTGCAGTACGAAACCACCGCCAAGGCGGAGTACGACGCGTCCGGACGTGCGACACAGACCACCGACGCCGCCAACAGCACCACCACAACGGCTTACACGCCCGTTGACGGCGGGATCGTGTCGAAGGTCGTCACGACCAACGCACTCGGACAGTCCTCCACCATGGAGCTGGAGCCTTCTCGCGGCAAGACGCTGGTCGCCGAGGACGTGGGGAAGCGCCGCACCGAGGGGAAGTACGACGAACTCGGCCGGTTGACCGAGGTGTGGCGGCCCGGCCGGATGCGGGGATCCGACGCCAACACCAAGTACAGCTACCAGCTACGCGCCGACAAGCCTTCGACGATCACCACGCAGACCCTGGTCGACACCGGCGAGACGACCGCCTACATCACGTCGATCGACATCTTCGACGGCATGGGGCGACTGCGCCAGACACAGGCCGACGACACCAGCAAGCCCGCGGGGGTGGCCAACCGGGTCGTGAAGGATCTCTTCTACGACTCGCACGGCTGGATGGTTCGCGCCAACACCCGCTATGTCACTGACGGCCCGCCGACCACGACGTTGATCTCAGTCGCGGACGCCGCGGTCGACGCACGAACCGTCAGCTCTTTCGACGGAGCCGGCCGGCCGACGGCAGTCACCAGCTACCGGGGTCTCGTAGCCACCTCGGAAACCCGGACGGTGTACGGCGGGGACCGCGTCACCACCATCCCGCCGAAGGGCGGGGTCACCAGCACGACGGTCAGCGACGTACGCGGAAACAACACTTCGCTGCTGTCGTACACAGCACCGCCCACCATCACCGGAAGAATCGTGTCCGGCGGAGCACCGCAGACGAGCACATACAAGTACAACGCGCAGGGTCAGCTCGATCGGATGACGGACTCGGCAGGCAACGCGTGGACCTACGGCTACGACTTCCTGGGCCGTCAGGACCGTTCCGCGGACCCGGATTCCGGGGCACGCACCTCCACCTTCGATCTCGCCGGCCGGGTCACCTCCGTGAAGGACGCGCGTGGCCAAGTCCTGTCGTACGAGTACGACAAGCTGGGCCGCCGGATCACCGAGTACTCCGGGAAGAAGGAAGACAACAAGAAACTCGCCTCGTGGACGTACGACACCTCGCCAGGTGGCGTCGGAAAGCCCGCCTACAACACCAGGCACACCCCACAGGGTGACTACGTCAGCGGGATCAAGAACTACGACAGCGACGGCAACCCCGCCGTCCAGGTCATCGGAATCCCGCAGTCGGAGACTGGTTTCGCAGGCATCTACGAGACCACGCTGACCTACACCACGACCGGCCTGCTGAGGAGCGCTTCGAAGGAAGCCCGCGGCGGCCTGCCCGCCGAGGTCATCAACATGTACTACGACCGGTTCGGCAACGCGACGAAGACGGCTGGGTACAACACCTACGTCCTCGACTCGTCGTACACGCCCTTCCGTGAACCATCCCAGTACACCCTCGGTGTCAACGACAGCACGGGGTGGTTGACCTACGACCGCGACTCGCAGACTCGCCGGCTCACGAAGGCGAACCTGTCAGCGAAGCAAGCGTGGTCGCAGATCGACGATCTGCAGTACTCCTACGACCAGTTCGGCAACCTCAAGAAGATCGCGAACACCCAGGGCCAGTTGGATGCCGGTGGGCGCATACGCACTCAGTGCTTCGACTACGACTCGCTGACCAGGTTGTCCGAAGCGTGGACAGCCACCGACAACTGCGCAGCCGCGCCGTCGGCGGCCAACGTCGGCGGCCCGAAGCCCTACTGGACCAGTTGGACCTTCGACCCGACCGGACTGCGCAAGTCACAGGTCAAGCACGGCCTCTCGTCCAGCACGGACACCACGACCGCGTACTCGTATCCCACGCCGGGCGCGACCGCGGTACGTCCGCACGCCGTCCAGTCCTCCACGACTGGTGGCCTGACAACCAGTTACGAATACGACGCGTCCGGCAGCACCAAAGCCAGGAAGCTGCCGGGTGGTACACAAACCCTGGAGTGGAACGAGTACAACCGTCTGGCCAAGATGACCACCCCGGCAGGCGAAACGTCCTACGTGTACGACGCGGACGGTATACAGCTGCTGCGGCGCGACCCCGGCAAGAACACCCTGTTCCTTCCAGGCGAGGAACTGGCACGCGACACCAAGACCGGCGCGATAGCCGGAACGCGGTACTACGAGCACAACGGCACCGTGGTCGCATTGCGAGTCGGTGCCGGAGTGCCGCAGTACCTGCAAGCGGACCAGCACGGCACCAACCAGGTCAGCGTTTCGTCAACCGGATTCGCCGTGACAAGAAGGGAACTTGACCCGTACGGCAACCCGATCGGAACCACCGAAGGCGGAATCTGGCCGGACAACCACGGTTTCCTCAACAAGCCGCACAACGAGGTCACCGGTCTCTCGGACATCGGGGCCCGCAACTACGATCCGGAGATCGGCCGGTTCATCTCCGTCGATCCGCTCATCGACCTGTCCAGCCCCCAGCAGTGGACTGGGTACACGTACGCCAACAACAACCCGACCACGCTGAGCGACCCGTCGGGCCTGGCTCCGTGTGGTGCCCGGCCATGTGAAGACCCACCAAAGGGAAACCCTTGTGGTGCACGCCCTTGTGGTGAATGGGGCGACGGCAGACCACCGTCGAACCCGTGTGGTGCTCGCCCGTGTGATCCGCCACCGAAGAAGAACCCCTGTGGCGCACGGCCGTGTGAACAGCCGAGCCAGGTGAACAAGACCAAGACCACCAAGTACCCGAACCGGACACCGAAAGAGCACACGGACCTGACACAGGACCCGAAGCGCCGCAAGACGCTCCTGCGTCAGAACTTCGACAGGCTGCGTGACTCACAGCAGACGAACTACGACGAGTTCCTGGAGTTCAGGTCCGCGTTCTGCGCCGAATACCCCGACGAGACCGGCTGTGTCCCCACGGACAGGACCGGAGTCTTCCTCGACATAATGGGCTTCTTCCACCCTGCCTTCGATGGGATATCGATGGTCCGCGACGCCGTCAACGGGGACTGGGACAGTGTCGCCAACGACGCCGTGGGCTTGATCCCCGGTGTCGGCGACGCGCTCAAAGTCGCCAAGAACGGCCGCAAACTCTGCAGCTTCAGCGGCGACACCCAAGTCGTCATGGCCGACGGCTCGACCAAACCCATCGAGGACATCGAAGCCGGCGACCAAGTCCTGGCCACAGATCCGGAAACGGGTGAGAAGGGCGCCCGGACCGTCACCGCCACCATGGTCCACGAGGACACACTGCAGGACCTGGTCACCGAGGACGGGTCGAAGGTCACCACGACCGAGGACCACCCGTTCTGGAACGACACCGACCGCCAGTGGCAGCGCGCCGACCAGCTTGACCCCGGCGACCGCTTGCTGACGGCAAATGGTGCTTCGACTCGTGTCGCGGGCATGCGGCTCGTCAGCGCACACCTTGGAGCGGCGCACAACCTCACCGTCGACGACTTGCACACGTTCTACGTGCTGGTCGGGACCGACCCGGTTCTCGTGCACAACACATGCCCTGTGTTCAAGGAGGGCAGGAGGTACGAAGACATGGTGACGTTGTCGAATGGCAAGGATTATCTGATCGGCGCCGACAAAACCTGGGGTGATGGCAAGACGCTCGTGTTGGAGGACGTTTTCGTCGTCCCAGCGGACGGTGTGGCCAACCAGGAAAGTCTACGGCACTCCCTGGGTCCGGATGGCCGTGGAGAAATGTTGGGTTTGCTGCGCAATCGCTACGGAGCTCAGGCTGCCAGTCAAGGATACGACCGGATGGAGATCACCTTCACGCGGACGACAGGAAACGAAGGCCACCGGGGGAGAATCCCGATCAACCTCAAGTGATGAGATGGCAGGGCGCACGCGAGCTGGGGCCATGCGAACGTCAGGCTCTGCCAAGCTGTGCGAGATGATTGCCTGAATCAGGTGGTTCATGTCTTCGCGGGTTCCATCGTGAGCCCGCGAAGACACCCCCGACGCGGACTCACGCGGTCAGCGGCAACGAGTTGCTCAGGCGCGGAGGCGAAGGCCTTTGGGGGTCGCGCGGAAGCCCGCGTCGCGGAGGATTTCGGCGAGGTGAGAGGTGAGGGCGAGGTCGCCGTCGGCCTTCTGGACAGCCAGTTGCCCCAGCCAGCCTTCGCGAACGGCACGGGAAAGGGCTTCCGCGGCCGCACGGAGAGGTTCGTCTTCCTCTGTGAAAGACAGGAGGGACTTTCCTCCTCGTTCGACGTACAGGGCAGGTTCACCGTCGACAAGGACGGCCAAGGCGCCTGCTTTCCGGCCTGGGCGGTGTTTGCCCTCGCCGATGGTGGCGGGCCAAGGAAGGGCTGCCCCATAAGGTTGGGCCGGGTCCGCGGCGGCGAGTACCACCGCGCCGGAAGGGTCGATGTCCTTGCCTGCCGCACGGGACAGGGCTCGGAGGCGGTCAACCGCTCCGCGGGCGGCGAACTGGGCCGCGCCGAGTCCCTCCACGACATAGCCGCGGATGACCTGGCCGGATTCCTCCATCGCGCGCAGGACTTTGTACACGGCGCTGAAGCCACCGGTGACGCGTTCGGTATCCAGCGCGCCGCGCGTGAGGACTCCATGGCGTTCCAGGAAAGCCTCTGCTCGCGCATGGGCTCGGCGAGTGGCGTCGGATTCGCGTTCGACGGCCAGTGACCAGCGTCCGCCGACTGTGGGCGGGCCGGTCCTGCTGGGCATCGAAGGGCGTTGGGCACGAATGCGGGCATACCGGCCGCGTGGTGTGGAGCGGCGTGGTTTGTGCGCCGCACCCTTGCCGGATACCAGGGCTCGCAATGGGTTGAGCGTGTCGTTGGTGACCAGACCGGCCCACACCAGATCCCAGAGAGCGGTGACCACCTCTTGGTCGTCGGTGGAACCGGTCCGGTCGACCAGTTGCCGGAAGAACAGCGCACCACCGTCCAATGCGGACAGGATGGCCTGGTGCACCGGTGCGTCGGGGACGTTGTCCTCGACGTCCGGCAGCAACAAGTCGGCGACGTCCGCGGGCGCGAGGGCGATCCAGCCATCGCCCCCGGCCAGCGAACCACTGCCACACCAGGTGACTTCGCCCGCCGCTGTGAGCTCGTCGAGCAGAGCAGGGGAGTAGCCTGGCAGCCGTGCCGGCAGGATGAGCGACTCGAGCGCGCTCGCCGGGAGGGGAGTCCCCGCGAGTTGTTCCACCACGGACAACACGTCGTCCGCTGTCGGCGCGGTGCGCAAACGCTTCCCCACACCGTGCCAACTGGGGAGAAATCGCCCGAGCGCGGCCTGCTCGACCGGCTCCACTTCAGCCCTTAGTCGCGCCAACGACGCTCGGCGCAACCGGCGCAACACCTCGGCGTCGCAGTATTCGGTGTGTGTGCCGCCTGGCCGCAACTCGCCACGGACGAGCCGTCCGGTACCGGCCAGCCGGTCGAGCACACCTGTCACCACCGCTGTGCCCAGCCCGAACCTCGCCGCGGCCTCGGCGGCGGGGAACGGGCCGTGCGTGCGGGCATAGCGGCCCAGCAGGTCGCCGAGCGGATCGGCGACCGGTTCGGTGAACGCCTCCGGCACACCCACCGGAAGCGCCACCCCGAGTGCGTCCCGCATCCGGCCGGCGTCCTCGATGCCGACGTTGCGGTCCTCACCCGCGATACGCACCCTGATCACCCGGCGCTGGGCGATCAGTTCGGTCAGCCACTCGGGTTTGACGCCACGAGTGGCCGCCTCGGCGTCGGTCAGGTCGCCGAGGAAACGCAGGAGGTCGGCCGCGTCCTCCGCGTGCCGTGCGTGCCTGTCCTCGGCCAGCCGTTGCAGCGACCGCTCGACCTCGGCCACCACATCGGCGTCCAGCAACTCGCGGATGGCCTCGGAACCCAGCAGTTCGGCGAGCAGGGACGAGTCCAGTGAGAGAGCGGCCGCACGCCGCTCGGCCAACGGCGTGTCGGTCTCGTACAGGAACATCCCCACGTAGCCGAACAGCAAGCTGCGGGCGAAGGGCGACGCCGTGGGCGTCTCCACATCGACCACGCGCACCCGGCGGGCGCGCACGTCCTTCATCAGCTCACGCAAGCCTTCGAGGTCGTACACGTCCTGCAGGCATTCCCGCATGGCCTCCAGGACCACCGGGAACCGCTCGTACTTCGCCGCCACCGACAGCAGTTGCGCCGCACGCTGGCGCTGCTGCCACAGAGGGCTGCGCCGCCGTGGATCCCTTCTTGGCAGGAGCAGTGAGCGTGCGGCGCATTCGCGGAACCGGGCCGCGAACAACGCCGAACCACCCACCTCGGCCACCACGATCTGCTCGATCTCGTCCGGGTCGAGCAGGACATCCTCGGCGCTGGCGGTGACCTCCGTGCCGGAGTCGTCGACGGCGTCCGGCAGCCGCATGACTATCCCGTCGTCGGAGTGCGCCATCTGCGCGTCGATGCCCCGGCTTTCGCGCAGCCGTGCGGCGATCGCCAACGCCCATGGCGCGTTGACGCGTGCGCCGAACGGCGAGTGCACGACCAGCCGCCAGTCGCCGAGCTCGTCGCGGAACCGCTCGACAAGCACCGTCCGATCGTCCGGTACGTGTCTCGTGGCCTGCTTCTGCTCGGCGAGGTACGTCAGCAGGTTGTCCGTCGCCCACTCGTCCAACCCCGCTGACGCGGCCCGTTGCCTGGCCGCCGAATCCTCCGATGTGGACACTTCACGGAGGAACTTCCCCATCGCCCTGCCGAGTTCCAGCGGGCGCCCGGGAGCGTCGCCCTTCCAGAACGGCATCCGGGCAGGCTGCCCTGGCGCGGGCAGCACGATCACCCGGTCGTGGGTGATGTCCTCGACCCGCCACGCGGACGTGCCGAGCAGGAAGGTGTCGCCGACCCTGGACTCGTAGACCATCTCCTCGTCCAGTTCGCCGACCCGTGACCCCGCACGCCCTTCACTGGGCGGGGTCATCACGGTGAACAGCCCGCGGTCGGGAATCGTGCCGCCGGACGTGACCGCCAGCCGCTGCGAGCCGGGACGGCCGCGCAACTCGCCCGCGATCCTGTCCCACGTCACGCGAGGCCGCAGTTCGCCGAACTCCTCGCTGGGATACCGCCCGGACAGCATGTCCAGCACGGACTCCAAAGCGGACTGCGGCAACGACGCGAAGTTCGCGGCCCGCCGGACCACTCCGGACAGCTCGTCGATGGTCCATGCTTCGAGTGCGACCATCGCCACGATGTGCTGTGCGAGTACGTCCAACGGGTTCCTGGGGTACCGGACCGCCTCGATAGCCCCCGCACGCATGCGTTCCGCGACCACGGCGCACGACACCAGGTCGCCGCGGAACTTGGGGAACATCACGCCACGGGACACCGCGCCCACGTGATGCCCTGCCCGGCCCACGCGCTGCAGGCCGGACGCGACGGTCGGCGGCGCCTCGACCTGGATGACGAGATCGACAGCGCCCATGTCGATCCCGAGCTCCAGCGAGGACGTCGCGACGACACAGGGGAGCCGGCCCGACTTCAGCTCCTCCTCGACGACAGTGCGCTGTTCGCGCGCCATCGATCCGTGGTGCGCCCGGGCGATCACCGGCGGCGCGCCGCTGGTGAGCCCCGACTGCCCGATCGCCTCGGCTGGGAAGCGGTCCGGCTCCGACGGCTGTTGCTCCGCGAGCTCGTTCAGTCTGGCGGTGAGTCGTTCGGCCAGCCGCCGGGAGTTGGCGAACACGATCGTCGACCGGTGCTGGCGCACCAGGGTGAGGATGCGGTCCTCGACCGCGGGCCAGATCGACGGCCGCCGGGGGGCGCCGATCTCGCCCGTGATCTCCTCGAGCGTGCCGATCCCGCCCTGCACCGGCAGCGCGCCGGTCGGGTCGGGTGCCTGAGGAGTGTCCAGGTTGGCCATGTCCTCCACCGGGACCTGGACGCTGATCTCGATGGTCTTGGCCGCCTTCGGCTGGACGACCGTGACCGGGCGGCCACCGGCGAGGAAAGCACTGACCTCCTCGACCGGCCGGACAGTGGCCGAGAGACCGATGCGTTGCGCTGGTTTGGGCAGCAACGAGTCGAGCCGTTCCAGCGACAACGCCATGTGCGCGCCGCGTTTGGTGCCGGTCACCGCGTGCACCTCGTCGACGATCACAGTCTCGATGCCCTTGAGAGACTCCCGCGCGGCCGATGTGAGCAGGAGGAACAGGGATTCGGGCGTGGTCACCAGGATGTCGGGCGGCGTCCTGGCGAAGGAACGGCGTTCGTCGGCAGGCGTGTCACCGGTTCGCATGCCGACGGAGATGGACGGCGGGGTCAGCCCCAGCCGGTGGGCGGCCTGCCTGATCCCGGCCAGTGGTGCCCTCAGGTTGCGCTCGACGTCCACCGCGAGCGCTTTGAGCGGCGAGATGTACAGGACGCGGCAGCGGTGTTTCGGCTCGTCCGCGGGCGGCTGGGTCGCCAGCCGGTCGAGACCCCACAGGAAGGCGGCGAGCGTCTTGCCGGACCCGGTGGGTGCCACGACCAGTGCGTGCTCACCTGCCGCCGCCGCACGCCACGCCCCGGCCTGCGCCTGGGTCGGGGCCGCGAAGGCTCCCGCGAACCAGTCGCGGGTCGCGGGTGAGAAGAGGTCGAGTGCGTCCACGCCGACCATCATGCATCGTGGGTACGACAGTTTCGCGAATGAGCCTTGTGACCTGCGGAAACAGTGTTTCGTTCGGCTGGTGGGAGGCCAGCGGGCGAGCGGAGGTGGGACGGTCTCGGGCAGGTGTGCCGGCAACAGGGCAGCGCGTTCGCTGACAGCGATTCCGCTACGGGCGAGAACAGTCGCAGGACGACTACCGGAACTGGAAAGCTCAAATCCGCCAAGGGGAATCGAAAGGGGGGGTGCCTGCCCAGCCGAGGGGGCGGGCTGGGCAGGCACCGGCGTGTTCACCCAGGCGGAAGCGGGTGTCGTCTCGTCACGAGCCCGTTGAGGTGCGCGTACGCCACGGCGTGCACGCGGTCACGTAGCCCGAGCTTGGACAGCACGCGCGACACGTGCGTCTTCACGGTTTCGTCGCCGACGTGCAGCTGCGCGGCTATCTCGGCGTTGCTGTAGGCGGCTGCCACGAGCTGGAGCACCTCCCGCTCACGCGCCGTGAGCTGGGACAGTTCCGGTGGGGTGACCGGTGGCGCGATGCTCACGGCGAACCGCGCGATCAGCCGCTGGGTCACGGACGGGTCGATCAGCGCGTCACCGCGCGCGGCCACCCGGATCGCGGAGATCAGCTCCTCGGGCGGCAGCGACTTCAGCAGGAACCCGCTCGCGCCCGCGTTGAGCGCCCGGTACACGTACTCGTCGCTGTCGTAGGTCGTCAGCAGGATGACCTTGGTCCGGTTCGCCCGATCGCCCAGTATCGCCTCGGTCGCGCCCAGTCCGTCCAACTTGGGCATCCGGATGTCCAGCACCGCGACGTCCGGGCGCAGCCGGGCGACTTCGGCGACCGCGGCGCGGCCGTCGGCCACTTCGGCGACGCACTCCAGGTCCGATTGCGTGTCGAAGATCGCGCGCATCCCGGACCGCAGCATGGCGTGGTCGTCAGCGAGCAGTACCCGGAGTGTCGTCATAGGGGGAACCTCACGCTCGTCCGCCAGGTCACGCCGTCCGGATCGACCCCGGCCTCGGTGCGGCCGGTGAACAACCCCGCCCGGTTGCGGATCCCGACGAGGCCGCGCCGCGCGGTCCCGGCGGGCTCCCGGTCGACACCGATCCGGTTCACCGACGTGATGGTCAGCGAATCCGGCTCGTACTCGAGCGAGACGGACACACCGGAGTGGTCACCGTGCCGCAGGGCGTTGGTCAGCATCTCCTGCACGATCCGGTACACAGTTATCCCGAGTGACCCAGGCACCTCCCGCTGCGGGCCCGACACGGCGTACTGCGCGGGCACGCCCGCGGATCGCACGCCGTCGAACAGTTCGTCGAGGTTGTCGAGACCCGGCTGACGGGCGCCGTCGGGCTTCTCGCCGTGCAGCAAGTCGAGCAGGTACCGCAGATCCACCATGGCCGCACGGCTGGCTGTCTCCACCGACCGCAGTGAAGTCTCCACCTTCGTGTTGCCCGCCGGCAGGCCCAACCGGGCCGCCCCGGCGTGCAGTCCGATCGCACTGACGTGGTGCACGATGACATCGTGCAGGTCGCGGGCGATGGAACTGCGTTCCTCCGTGATGGCTCTCGACACAGCCTCCCGCTCGTCGCGCCGTTCCATTTCCGAACGGCGCTCCAGTTCCGCGAGGTACGCCCGCCGCGCGGTGGTGTACCGGCCGACGAGAAACGGCAGCACCGACGCCTTGACCATCGAGACTATGCCCAGCTCCAGGCGCCTGTCCACGATCAAGGTGCACGCCAGCAGGCTCGCCGACAGCGCGATCAACGCCGCGATCGCGGGCAGGCCGTGCAGCCAGGCACCGGCGCGGTAACCAGCGACCAGCAGACCCGCGTCGTTCGCGGGTGTGTCGTTGCCGATCAACAAGGTCAGGATCGGCACGGCCGCGTGGGCGAACGCGACGTAGCCGGACAGGCGGGCGGGACCGGCCAGCGCGGCGTCCACGGCGAGCGTCAGCACGAGGGTCAGCCAGTTCTGCCACGTCTCACACCCGAAGAGGAGCACGAAGGCGCCGTCCGTGACCATGCACGCGGCGGCGACCAGCCACGACTGGCGTTTCAGCGACAAACTGGTGGTGAGCATCGAGTGCAGATCCTGCCGCATCACCCAGGGGAGAACGTCCTACTTCCCGGGGTCCTTCCTCCCCCGCGCAGGGGATGCGGATTCCACCGCCGAAGGGACGAAACCTCGTCGCTTCGCTGGTTGTATCCATGGCGATGCGAACTCTGCCGACATTGCTGCTCACGCTGGGGATGCTCTTCGGGATCGCCGCCCCGGCGCTGGCCGACGGCGCCCAGACCGGCGCCGACATCCACGTGGCGCAGACATTGGGCGACCGTGAGCTGACGGTCATCATCCGCCGGGTGGCGGAGGTGCCGGGACCGGTGCACGTCGATCTGGTGACGCACGCGGGATCGCCGCCCGGCGTGGTCACGGTGAGCGCCAGCGCGGCGGGTTCGCCGACGAGCACGACGAAGGTGGAGTTGGGGGCGAAGCCTGGTTTCCACGCAGGCACGGTCCAGGTGGACCGGCCCGGTCCGTGGGAGCTGAAGGTCGACGAGGCCACGATCCCGTTCGTGGTCCCGGCGATCGTCGCGTCGCCGTGGGAGACAGCGACGTACGGCGGGTTCGTCGCGGCTGGTCTGCTCCTCGTCGTGGCGCTGGTGCTCGCCGTCCGGGGACGGGTCGGCATGGCGGTTGTCCCCGCCGCCGGGATGATCGCGGCGATCGCCGCGGCCGCGACCGCGGCGTTGCTCGCGCCGGTCATCCCCGCGCCGCCCGCGCCCGGCGCGGATCTGGACCCGACGTTCGACAACGTCAACGACCCGTACCAACGAACGTCCATCACGGACTTCTCCCGGCCGCCGGTGAATCTGGTGCCGGGTATGGCGGGCAACGACCTGAGGCTGAGTCTGACGGATGGCTCGTCCGGGCGGCCGGTCGACGACCTGCTCGTGCACGACAACGCGTTGATACACCTTGTGGTGATTTCGCCGAGCGGCGCGCTCCAGCACCTGCACCCGATCCGTGTCGCGCCAGGGGACTACCGTGCCCGGCTCAAACCGGAACCGGGTGTGCACGCGATAGCGGCGGAGATCGCCAGGCGTGGCGGAGGAGTCCAGCTGCTCCGCTCGTCCGTCGAGGTGACAGGCGAAGCGCAGAATCACCCGATCGAGCGAAAAGCCGATCTCGTGACCCAGATCCGGCCTGCTGGGACACCGAGCACGATCACGGCGAAGTTCGGTACGAAAGACCTCCAGCCGTGGCTGGGGATGCTCGGACACATGATCGTGGTCGGGCCGATCGCCGACGGCAGGCCACAAGCCCAGCAGAATCACGCGGACGCGCGAATCTGGGCCCATGTGCACTCGATGATCCCGTCCTCGCCCGGTCTGCCCGGCAAGCCGGACGAGAGCGTCGCGGCGTACGGCCCGGACGTGCCGTTCACGTACTCCTTCCCGATGCCCGGCCGCTACCTGGTGTGGATCCAGGTCGAACGCGACTACTCGATCCTCATCGTGCCGACGGTCGTCGAAGTTCCAAAGGGGACAGACGGATGAAGGTCCTGCTGAGCGTGCTCGGCGCACTCGTCGTCGCGGTGGCCGCGCTGCTGCTGTGGCCGAGGGCCGGTGAGACGCACCAGCTCGTCGCGGACTCGCCGCGCTACAACTTCAAAGTCAGTGCGCAGCCGCTGAAGCAAGGCACCAACACGCTGGACATCGAGGTCACCGAGAAGACAGGGACACCGGCGTCGGGTGACGTGACGATCGAACCGGCGATGCCGCAGATGGGGCACGCGCTCAGCCCGGTCACCGCCGTGCCGACACAACCCGGCCGGTTCCGGGCGGACAACGTCGACCTGCCGATGGCGGGTCAGTGGGAGATCACGGTTTCGCTGGGGACAGAGCGGGTCGTGGTCCCGCTGCTGCTCGACTGAAAGGGGTGGATCAATGGACATGACCGCGTCGATGGCCGGGAGTGCAGCCGCGGCGAAGAGCGCGCCGAGAGGACTGATCCCGGCGAGTGTCGTGCTCGGCGGAACGATGCTCTCGCTCGTCGGCCTCACCTGGGACATCCAGTGGCACTCGGATGTCGGGCCGGACACGTTCTTCACGTTGCCGCACCTGTTGCTGTACTCCGGGAGCGCGGTCGCCGGTATCGCGAGCCTCGTCGTGGTCCTGATGACCACCGCGGCGCAGCGCCGTGGCGGGAACATCGACCCGATCGTGGGAGGCCGCGCTGTCGGCGTCTTCGGCAAGACCTTCGCGGCGCCCGTCGGCTACCTCGTGTCCGGCGTCGGAGCCGCGTCGTTCTTGCTGTACGGCCTGTGGGACCAGTGGTGGCACAGCCTGTACGGCTTCGACGCGGTGATCGATTCCCCACCGCACATCGGTTTGCTGCTGTCGATCTCCATCACCATGGTCGGCGCGGTGATGGTTTTCGCCACCGCGCGCGAACACCGATGGGGCCAGGCCGGCACGATCGCCGGCGCGGCCACGCTGCTCGCTTTCAGCATGGTGACTGTGATCGGCTTGCGGGCGTTGCCGGACGGCATCGTGTACCCGGTGACAGCGGGGGCCACGTTCATGTGCGTCCTGCTGTTGACGATGGCCGCTGGCGTGATCACCCGCCGCGGTGGTGCTCTCGCTGTCGCCGTGGCGGTCGGCCTGATCCAGGCGGTGTTCTGGTGGTTTTCGCCGTGGGCGGCGCGGGTGTACGCCGACGCTGTGGGATTGCCGGTCCGTGACTACATCGACGGTGTTCCTTCGCTGCCTGCCTTGATCCCGATGAGCCTGATCATCGTCGCCGCTGCCATCGAACTGCTGCGCAAGGTGCCGGCCGCGATCACCGGCGCGGTCGGTGGTTTGATCATCACGCTGACAGTGCCGCTGCAGAACGCCTGGGTGTACGGCGGTTCCATGCCACCCACGGATGCCTACCTGGCCACGGCCGCGGTCGGCGCGATCGTCGGCGCGCTCGCCGGGATGCTGGGCCGCCGATTCGGCCAGATGTTGCGGCACCTCGCACCTGCCAACGAAACCAGCCCGGAGGAAGCCAGTCATGCTTAGGACAGCGTGGGGATTGCTCGTGGTGATCGGGCTGCTGCTCGGGTTCGCCGCACCGGCGTCGGCCTATGAGCCGGTCAACATCGTGCACACGGAGAAGGTCACGGCCGGCCCGTACACCGTCACCGTCGGCTTCAGCACGTGGCCGCTGAAAGCCATGCAGTCACTGGACTTCACATTCGCCCCCGACGACGGCATCGCCGGCAAGGGAGGACGCGTGATCATGAGCCTCGGCAAGGAGCGGCAGGGTGAGCCGTTGGCCCGCCACCCGCGCAAGCGTGAGGTCTGGGGCCTGGACGTGCGCAGCCTGCCGGAACCCGGCGACTGGACCGTGCGCTTCGACATCGACGGGCCGAAAGGCACCGGAACGGGTGAACTGCGCAGCCTCAAAGTGATGGAGCAGCCAGGACCGCCGATAGGTCTGAGCTGGGCGATCAGCACCATCCCGCTGTTCGGGCTGATCGCGCTGATCGTCATCGCGTGGCGGCGCACCCGCCGACCGGTGTAGCGGAGGACCCGGGTGCCGCCGGCCGCCGAACCGGTGGCACCCGAGTGCTTCTCGGCGCCGTGCGCCGGAAAACCTCGACGTAGTCGACCAGTCGCGCCCAGCCGTCCGAGCCGGACACCCGGTCACGACACGCTGTGGACCAGTGCCGGAGCGGCATTATCGTTCTCCCATCGGGTTTTGGCGAAACCGCGCAGTCCTTCGACGAGGCGTTCGACGTCCTTGTCCGGACGGACCACCAGACGGACGAACCGGCTGTCCATCCCGAGCTTGTTGCCGCACTCCCTGATGAAGACCTGGTGCCGCTGCAACAGGTAGTCCCGCAGCGCCATCCCGTCGGTGCCGTGCGCCAGCTTGACGAGCAGGAAGTTCGCCTGCGACGAGTAGACGGTCAGATCGGAGTTCCTGGCCAGTTCCATACCCATCTGGTAGCGGTCGCGCGCCAGCAGGCGCAGGCTTTCCGCGTAGTCGCCCGCGTGCTCCTCCAGCATGAACACGACCGTCTCGGCCAGCGAGTTCAGGTTCCATTTCGGCAGGGCCCGCGCCATCTTCCCGGCCAGCGCGGGATTCGCAACCAGGTAGCCGAAGCGGATGCCGTGCAGCCCGAAGTTCTTGCCGAGGCTCTTGAGCACGACCACGTTCGGGCGGATGGTCGCGTCCGACGCGACCGACGGATTGCGCTCCACCTCGACGAAGTCGATGAACGACTCGTCGATCACGACGAGGTCCAGATCCGAGAGCTCGTCCATGAACCGCACGATCTCGCGGCGCGGCAGGTAACCGCCATCCGGGTTGTTCGGGTTGCACAGCACAGCCACGCGAGATCTACGCTTCCGGATGAACTTGATGTAGTCGTCGATGTTCAGGTTGAAATCGCTGCTCTCCAGCAGCGGGTACATGTCGACGCGCTTGCCGGTCTCCAGCGGCTGGTCGGTCCACCGCCCGAAAGTGGGAATCGGCACGGCGACGCTGTCGGTGAACCACAGGTGGTCCATCCACGTGATCAGTTCGGTCGAGCCGTTCGACATGGCGACGGTCGACGGGTTGAGGCCGAGGATCCTGGCCAGCCTGCCCGCGATGGTGGCCGAGTCGCTCGGGTAGAACTTCAGCACCATCTCCAGGTTCTTGGCCAGTTCGCCGAACATCGCCGGAGTCGGGAAGTACGGGTTGCACGGGATGCAGAAGTCAGCGATCTGCCTGCCGCCGTCACCCATTCCCCTGATCAGCTCGAAGTACGACGGGCTGTGCGCCGCGCGCTGGAACAGACCGGTATCCACACCATGTCGCACGTCGGCACTCCCGTCTGGTCGCGGCTGCACTGGTCCATACGAGCAATCGTGTGCGACCGGTTCAGGGGATGTGCCGGGTCAGTGCACGGGCGAATCCGTCACCACGGTGTGCGGTCTGTCAAGGGGGGTCCAGTAGGAAAACGGTTCATGGCCGAGCTTGGAGTGATCTGCCAGGACGTACGCGTGCCGCGCGCTGTGCAGCATCGCGTATTTGAGGTGCGCCTGTTCCAGGCTGGGCGAGCACAGACCCCGTTCGGGACTCAGGCCGTCCGCGCCCAGGAACACGCGGTCCGCGCCGATGTGCCGCAGCTGCTCGACGGCCGGTGCGCCGAGGATCGACGCGTTCGGCTGGCGCAGGCGTCCACCCAAGACGATCAGGTCCACGGTCGCGCTCTCCGCGAGCGCGGTGATCGCTGTCAGTCCGTTGGTGACAACGGTCAGGGTGCGATGTGAGAGGTGTGCGGCGAGGCGTCCTGTCGTCGTGCCCGCGTCGAGGACGATGAGCTCGCCGTCCTCGACCAGTTCCGCCGCTTTCAGCGCGATTTCATCCTTTTCGGTGACGTTGCGGGTGTCCTTCTCCCGGACGCTCCGCTCCACAGCGCCGCCGTACGTCCGCACGACGTGGCCGTCGCGTTCGAGCATGGTGAGGTCACGGCGGATCGTGGACGGCGACACCTGGAACTGGTCCGCCAGTTCGTTGATGTGCCCAGCTCCGCCGCGCACCTCGTGCAACAGCTTCGTCCTGCGTTCACGCGCGTTCATCTGCCGGGATAGGCCTCACGCAGGCGGGGCGCGTACGGTGCGAGATCCACGGCGGCCCGGAACGCCGCCACCATCGTGCCGTGCTCGGCGCGGCCGGTTCCGGCGATGTCGAAGGCAGTGCCGTGGTCGACCGACGTGCGCAGGATCGGCAAACCGACGGTCACCGACACCGTGCCGTGGAAGTCGACGGTCTTCGACGCGATGTGCCCCTGGTCGTGGTACAGCGACAGGACACCGTCGTAGCGGCCTTCGAGGCCTTGGTGGAACACGGAATCCGCCGGGATCGGGCCGGACACGTCCAGCCCGTCGGCTTTCGCCGCTTCGACCGCAGGCGCGATCGCGACGATCTCCTCGTCACCGAACTTGCCGCCTTCGCCGCCGTGCGGGTTCAGCGCTGCCACGGCGAGTCTGGGGGACTCGTTGCCGAAGACACGCAACGCCGTGTACGCCTCGCGGATCGCGTGTTCGATGTTCGGCTTGGTGATCTGCTCGACCGCCTGGCGCAGCGACAGGTGCCTGGTCGCGAAGAAGATCCGCAGACCGCGGACCCAGAACATGGTGTTGAACCGGTCGGAGCCGGTCAGTTCGCCGAGCATCTCGGTGTGCCCGAGGTGTTTCGACCCGGCCGCCCAGATCGACTCCTTGTTGATCGGTGACGTCACGACGGCGTCCACTTCGCCGCGCAGCGCCGCCCTCGTCGCCTCCTCGATCGCGGCGACGGCTGCCTTGCCCGCGGTCGCGTTCACCTCGCCCCAAGGCAGGTCACCGGGCGCGATGCCCAGGTCGAGGATGTCGATCGTGCCTGGCTCGAACCTGGCGTCGGCCACCGACGACACGGCGTTGACCGCCGCGTCCAGGCCGAGCACCTCGATCGCACGGCGCAGGACGGGCGCGTCGCCGACTGCGAGCGGGCGCGCGGTGTCCGTGGCCTCCGGCGCGGCGAGCGTCTTCGCGGTGATCTCCGGTCCGATCCCGGCCGGATCCCCGAGCGTCACCGCGAGCACGGGCTTGGTCATGTGCTTCCTCTCAGCCGTTCGATGCAGGCGACCGCGGCGGTGTGGTCGCCGATCAGGCCGCCTTTCGTGGCGAACGGCAGTCCGTTGAACGGGCCACCGGCGAGCCTGCCGACCACAGCCAGCGGTACCACCTCGTCGTCGATCACGAATCCGTCGGTGTCCAGTGCGGCCGTGATCGCCGTGGCGATGTCGCCGCCGGTCGCGTACAGCCCGCCGATTCTGTGCCGTGTCAGCACTTGTCTGGTGACCTCAGCGAGAAAGCCCGGGAGCTTCGCCGCGAGTTCCCGGTCGAGCGCGGCTGCCATGGTGCGTACGCCGACCACGCCGAGGTCCTGGCCGAGCAGGTCACCGACGGCGCGAATCACACCTTCGGGTGATTCCTGTCCGGTCACTGTGACGTACGTGGCGCCCAGCGTCTGCTCGGTTTCCTGAACCTGGTCCGCGGTGCTCGCCGTGATGCTGCCGACCACGGCGAGCACCGGTGGTCTCGGCTGGTCACCCGGCGCGATCCCCAGCGCCGCGGCGAGCCGGACGCCGAACGGGCCGGAATCCACCGACAACCACAGTTTCGACACCTGCGCCGCCGCCTCGGCGATCACCCGAAGGTGTGCATTGCGGGTCGCGTCGCAGACGACGATCTCACTGCCGGTGCGCAGCGCCTCCGCGACCGCGGCCACGCCCTGCTCGACGACGTCCAGCGGGATCTCGCTGATCGACCGGCCGGTTCCCGCCCTGAGGATCGTGGCCACGCGGGACGACTTCACCGGGTTGAGCGCGTCGCGTCCGGCTGCCGTCTGGGCAAGCGGGACACCGTCGACGAGGTGCAGCCCGCCCACAGTGACCCGCCCGGCGTCGGGGAACGCGGGTACGACGAGAGCCCGCACGTTCAACGCCTCGATCGCCGCGTCTGTCTCGGCTCCGACATTGCCCCGCAGCGTCGTGTCGACCCGTTTGACGACGAGAGGTACGTCACCCACTGCCTCGATCGTCGCTCTCACAGCGGCTCGCGCCTCACCGGGGGCCGCGTGCCGGTTGCCGAGGTTGACCACGAGCGCCTCGATGTCGGGCAATGCGCCGTTTCCGTGCACGGTCATGGTGCGCATCCCGAAGCGGGCGAACAACGCGCCGGTCGCGTTGCTACCGGTCAGGTCGTCGCCGATCACCAGGACGCGTACAGTGCTCATTCCGAGCATCAGCATGCTCAGAATGAGCAGAAAGTCAACCCGGACCCACCCGTACCCGTCGGCATGGCACCATCTGGGCCGACCAGCCGGTCGCATCAAAGGGGAGATCAGTGCGCGTCCTGTCAGTTGACCTCGGCACGTCGAACACCGTCGCTGTGCTGTCCGCCCACGGGCGTGCGCCGCGTGTGGTCGAGGTCGACGGCTCCGCCACCATGCCGTCCGCGGTCTTCGCGAGCGAAGACGGCAACCTGCTGGTCGGCAGGGACGCCGAGCGCCGGGCCCGGCTGGACCCGTCGCGCTTCGAACCCAACCCCAAACGCCGTGTCGACGAGGGCACCCTGCTGCTCGGCGACACCGTCGTACCCGTGACCGACGCGCTCGCCGCCGTGCTGAGCCGCGTGGGTGAGGAAACGTCACGGCAGCTGGGCGGTGCCAAGCCGGACGAGGTGCGCCTGACACATCCCGCCCAGTGGGGCCCGACCCGGCGCAACGTCCTGATGGCGGCGGCCCGGCTGGCCGGTCTGGGCAACAACCTGCTGCTCGTGCCCGAGCCCGTGGCCGCGGCCGCGCACTTCGCCTCCTTCCCCGGCCAGTCGCTGGCGCCGGGCAAGGCGCTCGCGGTCTACGACCTCGGTGCGGGCACGTTCGACATCGCCGTGGTCGGCGCGACGCAGACCGGTTTCACCGTCCTCGCCGAGGACGGCCTGCCCGACCTCGGCGGTCTGGACGTGGACCAGGCCATGCTCGAGCACGTCGGTCGTGAGGTCTCGCACCGCGACCCCGCTCGCTGGCAGCGGTTGCTGCGTCCGGAGACGACCGGTGACCGCCGCGCCCAGCGTTCGCTGCGCGAGGACGTGAAAGCCGCGAAGGAAGCACTGTCCAGGCACCCGCAGACCGAGGTGCCGATGCCCGAGCCGTTCGACGACGTGCTCGTCACGCGGGCCGAACTGGAAGCGCTGGTCCGGCCGAACCTGCTGCGCAGCGTGGAGCTGCTGGCCGGGACGATCCGGTCGACCGGGATGACCCCCGACCGGCTGCTCGGCATCTACCTCGTCGGTGGGTCGAGCCGGATGCCGCTGGTCGCGCAGCTGATCGCCGAGCAGCTGCGGGTCGTGCCCACCAGCCTCGACCAGCCGGAAACCGCGGTGGCGCTCGGTGCGCACCACGTGCCGCACGAAGGCATCAGCGCCCGCACCCAGACCCAGAACGTGCAGAGCGCGCTGAGCGAGGACCAGCCGACCGCGACGATGGCGCCGGTCCGTGCGACCTACATGCCGCCGACCCCCACGCCGTCGAGTGGCGGTTTCCCGGCGCAGCAGGCGCCGTCGCCCACGCCGCAGGCGCCGTTGCCCAGCAACTTCCCGACGCTGACGCCCGCGGCGGGCAAGAAGAAACCGGACCGCAAGCTGCTGATCGGCGGTGGCGCGCTCGTCGTCGTGCTGGCCGTGGTCGCGGGGATCTTCCTGCTGCGGGGCGGCGGTGGCGTGACGGCCGAGGACTGCGGCGCGGTGGGGGAGAAGGACGACAAGGGCTTCACCAAGTGCCTGCGGCAACTGGCCGGGACCGTGCCGGACAACAACGCGTGCAAGGCGGGTGCGGAGAGCAGCGGCCTTGACGCCGCCGCCGGACTGACCGCGACGTGCACCCTGAGCCAGGACTACCAGGTCTCGTACTTGCAGGCGTCGTCGAACGACGAAGCCACCAAGCAGGCGCAGATGGTGATCGGCTCGCTGGGCGGCGACATGGTCCAGGCTGACTGGACCGGCAACGGGCTCAGCGGCGAGTACCGCGCGGCCATCAGCGGCGGAACCGGCAAGCTGGTCTTCACCGTCAAGGACAGGCCGGTGGTCGGCGTGCTCAGCAAGGTGCAGCTGCGTGACTCCGGCTCACCCGACGACATCGCGAACTACTGGGAGAGGAATGTCCAGCCCGGTACTTGACCGGATGGTCGCCAACTTCGTCGCGCACTCGTCGCACCTGCACCTGCGGTCCGAGGGGATGACCGTGGTGCGGTCGGACGACCTGGTGATCGCCGACGGCGACGTCGGCGACGACACGTTCAACATCATCGCGAGGGCGCGGTTCTCCGAGGACGACGCCGACGACCGGATCGCCGAGACGGTGTCGGCCGTGGACGGCGCGTTCTCGTGGTGGGTCGACCCGACGTCCACACCCGGCTCGCTGTCGGAACGCATCGCGGTCGCGGGCTATCCAGCGCATGACCCGGAGCCGGGGATGGTGGCGACGCTGTCCGCGTTGCCCGAGCCCACGGTCCCGGACGGGCTGGAGATCCGGCAGGTGACCACTCCGGACGAGCTCGCGGACTACGCTCTCGTGCTCGCCGCGAACTGGGACCCGCCCGCGCCTGGCGTCGTCCGGTTCTACTCGCGCGTCGCCAAGGCCGCGTTGGATCCCGAGTGCCAGGCGCGCTACTTCGTCGGTTGTTACGACGGTGCCGCCGTGTGCGCGGCGGAGGCGTTCCTGGCGCACGAAGTCGCCGGGCTTTACAACGTCTCCACCCTGGTCAGTCACCGCCGCCGCGGCTTCGGGCGCGCCATCACGCTCGCCGCCCTGCACGCGGCGCGTGCCGAGGGCTTCGGCACGGCCGTGCTGCAGGCGTCACCCGACGGGCAGCCGATCTACCGGGCCCTCGGGTTCGCCGACCTGGGGACGTTCACCGAACACAGCGTCACCGGTTGTCGGCGATCTGCTCCCTGAGCCGGTCCTCGCCTTCCCCGAGCTCGTCGGTGTAGGTCTCGGCGTAGTCCGCCGACGCCTCGACGACCTGGCGGACTTCCAGGTTGGTCTCGATGTCCGGCGGGCTGGGCACCCGGCCTGCCCAGTCGATCGCCTCCTCCAGCGAGTCCGCCTTGATCATCCAGAACCCGGCGACGAGCTCCTTGGACTCGGTGAACGGGCCGTCGGTGATCGTGGTCTTGCCGCCGGTCAGCTTCACCCGCGCGCCTTTGCCGCTGTCCAGCAGGCCCTCGGCGCCGAGCAGGATGCCCGCGTCGGCCATCTCCTGGTTGAACTGCGCCATCGCCGCGAACTCGGCCTCCGACGGCACACGACCGGCGTCGGTCTCCTCGTCGGACTTGATGATGATCATGAAACGCATGCTGGTGCTGCTCCGATCTCGCCTCGCCCGCGACGGTACTACCGCTTGCGGTTGTTGCGCAGCCAGAAGACGATCACGACCAGTGCGGCGATCACGCTGGCGAAAGACAGGACCCACAGGCCCGCCGACTCGAGTCCGCTGGGTGGTTGCACGCTCACTAACCTAGTCGCCGATGCGTACTACGGTCTTCCGAAACCTGATGGCAGACGAGTTCGGCGCGGTCCGCGCCGAGATGCTCGCCCGTGACCACGTCCTCGGCGCGCTCGGCGGGCGTACCGTCGACCAGGCGCTCGCCGCGGGTGTCGAACCGAAGGAGATCTGGCGCGCGGTCTGCGACGACTTCGCGGTCCCACCGGAACGACGCTGACCGGCGTGTCGCCGGAACGGGTCGAACACGTGTTCGCTACGATGGCCGCGCACCGGGATCGGCGGTCCCCCGAAATTGTCGGTCCCCACCCGTAGCGTCTCCTCCGACACAGACCGCTCGAACCAACGAGGTGGACTTCAGATGGCACCAGCAGCACCCGACCGGGGCAAGGCCCTCGAGCTCGCCCTCGCCCAGATCGACAAGCAGTACGGCAAGGGCTCGGTCATGCGTCTCGGCGAGGAGGCGCGTGCCCCGATCAAAGTCATCCCGACCGGCTCGATCGTCCTGGACGTGGCGCTCGGGATCGGCGGCCTGCCCCGCGGCCGCATCGTCGAGATCTACGGCCCGGAATCCTCCGGTAAGACGACCGTCGCCCTGCACGCCGTGGCCAACGCCCAGAAGGCAGGCGGCATCGCCGCGTTCATCGACGCCGAGCACGCGCTCGACCCCGAGTACGCCAAGGCGCTCGGCGTGGACACCGACGCGCTGTTGGTCTCCCAGCCGGACACCGGTGAGCAGGCGCTGGAGATCGCGGACATGCTGATCCGCTCCGGCGCGCTGGACATCCTGGTGATCGACTCGGTCGCGGCGCTCGTGCCCCGTGCCGAGATCGAGGGCGAGATGGGCGACAGCCACGTGGGTCTGCAGGCCCGGCTGATGAGCCAGGCGCTGCGCAAGATCACCGGTGCGCTGAGCAACTCCGGCACCACCGCGATCTTCATCAACCAGCTGCGCGAGAAGGTCGGCGTGATGTTCGGGTCGCCGGAGACGACCACCGGTGGAAAGGCGCTGAAGTTCTACGCGTCGGTCCGGCTCGACGTGCGGCGCATCGAGACCCTGAAGGACGGCGGTGAGCCGGTCGGCAACCGCACCAGGGTCAAGGTCGTCAAGAACAAGGTGGCTCCGCCGTTCAAGCAGGCGGAGTTCGACATCCTCTACGGCTTCGGCGTCAGCCGCGAGGGTTCGCTCATCGACATGGGCGTCGACCAGGGCATCCTGCGCAAGTCCGGTGCCTGGTACACCTACGAGGGCGACCAGTTGGGGCAGGGCAAGGAGAACGCGCGCCGGTTCCTGCGCGAGAACCCGGATGTCGCCAACGACATCGAGAAGCGCATCCAGGACAAGATGGGGATCGGCCCGAAGCTCGACGCCGAGGAAGCGGCCCCGGCCCCCGTCGACTTCTGATGCCGGAGCCAGAGCCTGCTGGCGATTTGACGTGGCTCAAGGACTGGGTGACAGACCAGCGAGCCCAGGCACCGGCGGAACCGAGTATCGACCCTTGGGCCGGGGAAGAACCGACCCCGCCGGCGCCGACACATCCCGCACACCGGCCTTCGGAGCCAGACGTGGCACCGAAGGCCGGGCGGGATACCCAAAAAAGCACCCCGCCGGCCACCGAGCCAGCCGAACACACCGCCCACACCAAACACACCGAGCAGCCCGCCCACATCGAGCACATGCCTCCGGCCGATCCCCAGCCGGATGGGCTTCGCGGCCGGGCGACAGATGCGCCCACCGACCCGGTCGAGCCTCTTGTGCCCACCGCCGATGCGACCATCGATCGCGAGACACCTGCAGAGGACGCTGGCAGTGGGGATGGCGCCGTTGCCGAGGCGACGGTTTCACCGCTCACGCCTATGGTTGGTTTCTCGTCGAGTTCGACTGGCGCTTCTTCGCGGGAGGAGTTCGCGGCGGGGCGTGGTGTTCGGGTAGCGGCGCCGGTTGAGTCTTCGGCGGTTGTTGAGTCTTCTTTGGGTGCTGGCTTTGTGCCTGGGGTGCAGGTGGCCGGTGGTCGTGACGTGGCTGCGGGGGACGCTGGCAGTGGGGATGGTGTTGTTGCCGAGGCGACAGCTTCGCCGCTCACGCCTATGGCTGGTTCTTCTTCGCAGGAGGAGTCCGCGGCGGCGCGTGGTGCTCAGGTGGCTGAGGCGATCGTGCACGACGCGGTGGCCGAGATTGATGGCATTGGGTCGTCGATGCGTGCTGTTTCTGTGTCTCGCAGTCAGGCTGGGGATCGTGAGATGTTTGCGGACGGCGCTGGTGGTCGGGATGACGTCGATGCTGAGATCAGGGCGTCGCGGCCCGCGTCTGCGGCTGGTGGTCCCTCGCGTGCGGGGCAGTTGGCGGAGCTTCGTGCTCGAATGGCAGAAGTGATTGCTGAGCCTTCGTCCCATGGCTTCGTGTCTGAGACTCAGGTGTCCGATGGTGATGCAGTCGCTGACACTGCGGCGCCGCGCCCGGCTTCTTCTTCACGTGGCGTTGAGTCGGACATTCTTCGCGCTCAGGAAGTCGATGTGGCTGGGGAGTCATCAGCGAAGAGCAGCAAGTCTCATGGTGGCCGTGCGGCCAGGAAGCGCGCTGTCGATGAGAATGGTGTGGTTGCGGAGTCACAAACTTCGTCTTCCGCGCGGGATGCTCGAGTGGATGAGTTGCGTGCCTGGATGACGGAACTGGTCGCAGGCTCTCCTTCCACTGGTGCTGTGACTTGCGATGAGCAGACACATCGTGACGGTGTTGGTAGTGGCGTGAGTTCGGAATCCGCCGCGGCACCGCAGCCTGTGTCGTCCTCGCGTGACGTTGAGTCGGACTCTTTTCCCGCTCGGGCAGTCGATGGGGATGGGGAGTCATCGGTGAAGGCCACCGTCGATTCTCACGATGGTCGGGTGTCGAGGGAAGGTGTCGCGCGCGACGCGGAAGCCCCTGACTCGTACAGGACGGGCCCGGCTGACCGACGATCTGGGGATCGCCGAAACCGGTCTGCGCACGACGAAACGGTTACTGACCCGAACGAGCCTGTGGTTCGGCGTGGTTCTTCTTCGCGTGATCCTCGTCTGGACGAGTTGCGGGGCCGGATCGCTGAAGTGCCCTCGGATGCGTTGACGGGGCGTTCTGATTCGATGGGCTCACGTCGTCGGGCGGGAAGTGTCTCTGGGGCGGCGGATTCTGAGGCTTCTGGCAGTGGTGGGGCTGATCCGTTCACGTCGCCGTCTGCTGGTGATGGTCGCCGTGGTGAGTCGCGACGGGGCCGCCGTCGGGCTTCGGGGGATAAGGCAGAGGCTGGGGAGGAGCGTCGGCGGGCGCGTAAGGCCAAGGGGGCCAATGGTGACGGGCGTGATCCTGAGGCCTATGCCAAGGACGTCTGCCTGACCTTGCTCACCGCTCGCCCTCGTACCCGGGCTGAGTTGTACAAGGCTTTGCTGCGGAAGGAAGTTTCGCCTGAGGTTGCTGAGCGGGTGCTCGGCAGGCTCGATCAGGTCGGGCTCATCGATGACAAGGCTTTTGCCGAGATGTGGGTCCGCTCACGCCACACCTATCAGGGAATGGGTCGTAAGGCGTTGAGTGTCGAGCTTCGTCGTCGTGGTGTTGACAATGACACCGCTGCAGAGGCTGTCGCCGCCGTGGATGAGGACGCTGAGGAGGAGCGGGCTCGGCTGCTCGTGCGCAAGAAACTGCCTTCGATGCGGTCCGCCGATCAGCAGACCAAGATCCGCCGCCTTGTCGGCATGCTTGCCCGGAAGGGCTATTCGCAGGGTCTGGCCTATCGTGTCGTCAAGGACGAACTGGCCAACGTGGGCGACGAGACCGATCTTCTGGACACCATCGAATGAACACCATGGGAGTGGATATCCCACTGGCAACTGAAGTGCTGCGGCCGGTGCAGCAGGCCACCGGGTGGGAGAAACGTGAAGAGGGACTCTCCCACACCGGTTACGTCATCGAACTCGACGTGGCAAACGTCGGCTAACGCACCCGCGACCGGTTCGTGTCACGCTGGTCGCAGGGCCGCTGTTGCTTTCGCCAGAGTCTTCACTCGGTCGAAGTCGTTGTCCGCCAGGGCTTTCTTCGGCACGAGCCAGGAACCACCGACACAGCCGACGTTCGGCAACGCCAGGTAGTCCGGTGCTGTGTCCACTGAGATCCCCCCTGTCGGGCAGAACCTCAGGCCAGGCAGCGGACCGCCGAGCGCTTTCAGGTACTCCACGCCACCGGACGCTTCCGCTGGGAAGAACTTCAGCGCTGTCAGACCCCGCTCCGCCAGCCGCATGGCCTCGGTGACTGTGCCGGCGCCCGGCAGGAACGGCAACGCCGTTGCCTCGCAGGCGTCGATCACACTATCGGTTGAACCTGGCGTCACCAGGAAGGACGCTCCCGCCTCCGCGGCCTGTGCTGCCAACGGCGCCGAGGTCACTGTGCCCGCACCGATGAGGATGTCCGGGACTTCTTTGCTGATTCGCTGGATCCCCTCGAGCGCCACCGGAGTGCGCAGGGTCAGTTCGATCAGCGGAACCCCGCCCGCCAGCAACGCTTCCGCGACCGGTACCGCGTGGCCGACGTCGTCGATCACCACG